>JBJMSU010000027.1:0-44446 GCA_045801465.1 Xanthobacteraceae bacterium
CGTGGAAGCCGCATCCGATCCAGGGATGGAGCCCCGATTTCATTCCGAAGCTCACCGGCGATGCCGTCGACACCGGCGTGATCAGCCGCATCATCGCGATCCCGAACCCGGATGCGATGCGCTACAGCCGCGAGCTGGCGCAGAAGGAAGGAATCTTCGTCGGCATCACGGCGGGCGCGACCTTCGCGGGCGCGCTCAAGGTCTGCGCCGAGGCGCCCAAAGGCGCGACCGTGCTCTGCATGCTGCCCGACACCGGCGAGCGCTATCTCAGCACGCCGTTGTTTGCCGACGTCCCGGCCGACATGAGCGACGACGAGCTGAAAATCTCGCGCTCGACACCAAGTGCGCAGATGCCGACGGCGTAATTCTGACTGTTGTATTGGACAACGCACTCTCCACGTCATGGCCGGGCATAGCGCGTCGAAGACGCGCGTGAACGCGCTTGTGTGCCGGATCCACGTCTTGCTTGCTGCGCGAGAGAAGAAAGACGTGGATGCCCGGCACACGGCCGGGCATGACGAGTCACAGACAACCGAAATCAAGAAACCTCGAGCACCTCCGCGGGCCGCAGTTCGCCGACCGCGATGTCGTTCCAGTTGCGCAAGGTCGGGCGCACGAAGCGGTCGAGAAAGGCGCGCTCGGCGGCGTCGGTCGGCAGGAAGCGCGCGATCATCGTCGCCATGACGAGCTCGGATGCGCGGCCGGCGCCATCGTCGCACTTGATGGCGACGCCGAGGCCCTGCTCCGGCAGCGCGCCGCAGAACACTCCTTCGGCGCCAACCTTGACGAAGACCCGCGCGCCGAAGCGCTGCATGACCTCGGTGCAGAAGCGGCCGGTGCCGGCAACGTGCCATGGCTTGGCGGCGCAGGCGGCGCGCAATCGCGCCGCCGCCCGGGCGCGCTCGGTGCCGAGACCATGCCCGCTGCCGAAACGCGCGAAGGCCAACGCCAGCGCCGACAAGGGAAGCGCCCAGGTCGGCACCGAGCAGCCGTCGGTCGCGCGTCGGTCATCGTCGATGCGCAATCCGGTCAAGGTCTCCAGCGTCGCCTTCACGGCGCGCTGCACCGCATGCGTGGGCGCGATATAGCCGCCATGCGGCACGCCCAGCGCACAGGCGGCGCAGAGGAAACCCGCATGCTTGCCGGAGCAGTTGTTGTGGACCGCCGTCGCAGTTGCGCCGGAGGCCGCCAGCGCCTGGGCGGATGGTTGATGGATCGGCCAATGGGCGCCGCATTCGAGCGCCTCCGGGGTCAGACCGGCCCGCGCCAGCATGCGCACGACGGTCGCCACGTGGCCCGGCTCGCCGCCGTGCGACGCGCAGGCGACCGCCAGCTCCTCATCGCCGAGGCCGAAGCGCTCCGCCGCGCCGGACTCCACCAACACCAGGGCCTGCAGCGCCTTGACGGCGGAGCGCGGATAGACCGGCTGCTCCACGTCGCCCAGCGCCAGCACGGTCTTGCCCGCGGCATCCATCACGGCGACGACGCCGCGATGGCGGCTCTCGACCAAGGCGCCGCGGCGGGCTTCGACCAGGATGGGATTGGACATGCTTGTCAACCGGCGCTGAAGTCGCCACATTCGGGTGGCTACATTGTCCTTGGATTACAAAGAATTCACACAAGCTGCACCCAACCCGCCACAGTTCACCCTAACTCGCCCGCATGCGTCCCCGCATAAAAACAATGCTGCTGATCCTTCTCGCTCTCTTCCTCCTCCCCATTGCGGCCCGCGCTGCGCTGATCGCCTTCGAAGACCGGGCGCCGAGCTGGCAGGCGGCCGACTGGTCGAGCATCGGCAGCCTGCCGCCGGCGACGAGCCATCCGGCGGCGCGAATCCTGGTCCTCTCGGCGCGGACCGGGCGGTGGAAAGGGATTTTCGCCACCCATAGCTGGGTGGTGCTCAAGCGCGAGAACGCGCGCTCATGGAGCCGTTATGACGTGGTCGGCTGGGGCAACCCGGTGCGCATCAACGGTTGGGCACCGGACGGCCGCTGGTTCGGCGACAATCCGGTGGTGGTCGCCGACGTGAGCGGAGCGGAAGCGGCCGCGCTCATCCCCAGGATCGAGGCTGCGATCAAGAGCTACGCATTCGCCAGGTCGGGCGACTACCGCGTCTGGCCGGGCCCGAACAGCAACACCTTCGTGGCCGCCGTGCTGCGCGCCGTTCCCGAGCTGGCCGCGACCCTGCCGCCGACCGCGGTTGGCAAGGACTTCCGGCCGGGTCCCTTCATCGGGCTGACCGACAGTGGCACCGGCGTCGAGGCGAGTCTCTGGGGTCTCCTCGGCGTCAAGGCTGGTTGGGTAGAAGGCCTCGAGATCAACCTGCTGGGCCTCGTCGCCGGGCTCGACCTGCGCCAGCCGGGCCTCAAGCTCCCGGCCTTCGGCCACCTTGGCCTCGCCGGCGCCACGGCCCTCGCCGGTCCCACGCCCGATGCCGGCCCGACTGTCATCCCGGCCGAGCGCCGCCGGGCGCGAGAGCCGGGACCCACCTAGTGCCCCGCTTCCGAAGTTCGTGATCCATGGCAGCACCCCTCTGAGACGAACTTCGGAAGCAAAGGGGTACTAGCAAGTCTATGTTTCTAGTGCCGCTTTTCGATTTGAAGTTCCTCTACGAGTTTGCGGCAGGCGCTGTAGGAACTTCAAATCGGCGGCACTAGCCCTGTATGCGGTTCTTCTGGCGCGCCGGGATACTTGGATCCCGGATCGGCTCGCTTCGCGACCCGTCCGGGATGACACCGATAGTCTGCGTCAAGCCAAAATGGTTGGGGCGCCTTCTCACGTTGATTTGTGCGCCGTGCCGGCAGACTTGAGGTGACGCGCCGGTCCGGGCGTGCCAGTTTCCGGGTCATCCACCCCCTCGGAGCTTCATGCGCGATACCTGGCCCCTGCTCGAACCCATTCCGTTTCCTGCCATTTGCCGCGGCCGCATCGAGACGCTGCAGGTCAACGTCGGCTATCGCTGCAACCAGTCCTGCGTCCATTGCCACGTGAATGCCGGGCCCAACCGAACCGAGGAGATGGACGGCGAGACCATCGACCTCGTCCTCGCTTTCCTGGAGCGCCGGCGCATTGCCACCCTGGACGTGACCGGCGGTGCGCCCGAGCTCAACCGGCACTTCCGCCGCCTGGTGGAAGCCGCACGCGAGATGGGCGTGCGCGTCATGGACCGGTGCAATCTCACGATCCTGGACGTGCCGGGCGAGGAAGACCTCGCGCACTTCCTCGCCGCCCAGCAGGTGGAGATCGTGGCGTCCATGCCGTGCTATCTCCTCGACAACGTCGACCGACAGCGCGGCAAAGGCGTGTTCGACGGCTCGATCCGCGGCCTCCAGCGCCTCAACGAACTGGGCTATGGGCGCGACGAGACCGGCCTCGTGCTCAATCTCGTCTACAATCCGCAAGGGCCGTCGCTGCCGCCGGCGCAAGGCCCGCTCGAGGCCGACTACAAGCGCGTCCTCGGCGAAGAATACGGGATCGTGTTCAACAGCTTGTTCACGCTTGCCAACATGCCGATTCAACGCTTCGGCTCGATGCTCATCTCCAAGGGGCAGTTCGACGACTATCTCGCCTTGCTGCGCCAAGCCCATCGCGACGAGAACCTCGCCGGCGTGATGTGCCGCAGCCTGGTGTCGGTCGATTACCGTGGCTACGTTTACGACTGCGACTTCAACCAGATGCTCGATTTGCCGCTGACGCGGGGTGAGCGCGAGCGCGTGCACCTTTCCGAGCTCCTCGACGAGGACGTCACCGGCAATCCGATCCGGGTGGCGGGCCACTGCTTCGGCTGCACCGCCGGCCAAGGATCGAGCTGCGGCGGCGCCCTCAAAGAGGCGGCGGAGTGAACGCTCGCATCGAGTCGGTGCGATCGACAATTGCCAGCCGCCCCGGCCGCGTGTGCCCGGTCGACTATCGCTATGATCCGTCGGAGTTGGATCGCGAGCCTGAGATCGCGGCCGACGTGCTGTACGTGGTTGGCGGGCTCTACGGCAACGCGCCGGCACTCGACACGGTAGAACGGCTGGTGCAGGCGGAGCGCGGCCCCGTCACGCTCGTGTTCAACGGCGACTTCCATTGGTTCGATGCGGAGCCGGCCTGGTTCGGCGAGATCGAGCGCCGCGTCGCACGCCATATGGCGACGCGCGGCAACGTGGAAACCGAGATCGCGCGCCTTGACGACGTCGGCGCCGGCTGCGGCTGCGCCTATCCGGAAGGCGTGGACGACGCCATGGTCACGCGCTCGAACGAGATGCTGCACCAATTGCGCAGCGCGGCAACCGACGGGGCCACGCCTGAGCGCCTGGCCGCCTTGCCGATGCACTTGGTCGCCGCTGTCGGCGGATTGCGCATCGGCATCGTGCACGGCGATGCCGCAGCACTCGCCGGCTGGCGCTTTGCGCGCGAAACGCTGGACGATCCGGCGAACCGCTCCTGGCTCGCGGACGTCCGGGCAAGATCGCGCATCGACGTGTTCGCCTCGACGCACACCTGCCTGGCGGCCTTGCGCCATTTCGACCTGCCGTGCGGCGGCCTCACCGTGATCAACAACGGCGCGGCCGGCATGGCGAATTTTGCCGGCACGCAGTTCGGGCTAATCTCGCGCATCGCCACGCGCCCGTCGCCGCATGCGCCGGTCTACGGCGCGGTGCGCGACGGCGTCTTCATCGACGCGCTGCCAGTTGCCTATGACACGGCCGCTTTGCTCGACCGTTTCCTGGCGCGCTGGCCGGCCGGATCGCTGGCGCACCAATCCTATTTTCGGCGTATAGTCGAAGGGCCGGACCACGCGATAACCGCCGCACGACCCGTGTGAGCCGGCGTCAGAGGCAAGGGGTGCCTGGGCTCTCGATCATCCTGCCCGTCCTCGACGAGGCGGACATCATCGCCGACGCGCTGGCGGCACTGGCGCCGCTGCGGCAGCGCGGCGCCGAGGTGATCGTGGTGGACGGCGGCAGCCGTGACGGCACCGTGGATCTGGCCCGGCCGGCTGCCGATCGAGTCATCGCCTCCCCGCGCGGCCGTGCCGCCCAGATGAATGCCGGCGCCGCACTCGCGCGCGGCGCCGTGCTCCTCTTCCTCCATGCCGACACGCGCCTGCCCGGCAACGCCGATGCGCTTGTGCTCGCGGGGCTCGAGCGAGCCGGCCGGGCATGGGGACGCTTCAACATCGCCATCGCCGGCCGAAGCCCGCTGCTGGCGATCGTCGCAGCGGCGATCAATTTCCGCTCGCGGCTGACCCGCATCGCCACCGGCGACCAGGCGATCTTCGTCTCCCGCGATGTATTCGCAGCCGTCGGCGGTTTTCCCGATATCGCCCTGATGGAGGACGTGGCGTTGTCGCGTGCGCTCAAGCGCATCTCGCGGCCGGTCTGCGTCGCCGCCAAGGTCACCACATCGGGCCGGCGCTGGGAACAGCACGGCGTGCTCCGCACCGTCGTGCTGATGTGGCGGCTGCGGCTCGCCTATTTCCTCGGTGCAGAACCGGCCACGCTGGCGCGGCGCTACGGCTATGTCCCGCGCAAACCCTGACACGGTCGGCATTGCCATCCTCGCCAAGGCCCCGGAGCCGGGGCGGGTCAAGACGCGGCTCGCCATGATGCTCGGGGTCGACGGCGCCGCCAGGCTGCACGAGCGCCTCGCCACTCACACCGTGAAGGCCGCCGTCGAAGCCGCAACAGGCCCGATCACGATCTGGGCGGCGCCGGACGAGCGCCACCCGTTCTTCCAGGAGCTTGCACAGCAGTTTCCGGTGGCCTTGGCACGCCAACCCGAGGGGGATCTGGGAGCACGCATGCACGCGGCCTTTGCCCAGGCGGGCGAGGCCATGCTCGTCATCGGCACCGACTGCCCGGTGCTGAACGCAACGCATCTGCGCGACGCCGCCGACGTGCTGCGCGGCGGCCTCGATGCGGTGATCTTCTCCGCCGAGGACGGCGGCTACGTGCTGATCGGGCTCTCGCGGCCGGTGCCGGAGCTGTTCACCGACATGGCCTGGAGCAGCGACGGCGTGATGGTGGAGACCCGGCAGCGGCTGCGGCATCTCGGCTTGAGCTGGCGCGAGCCGGGGCAGCTGTGGGACGTGGACCGGCCAAGCGACGTCAGGCGCATGGGCCGTGAAGGCTTGAGCGAGCTCCTCGCCGGCATCGACAAACGCGCGAAGGCGGAGTGAGGCGGATCGCCGCTCCGCGGACCCAATACGAAGTGGGATCAGAACAAGTCGAAGTATTCTTTCTGCTCCCATTCGCTGACCTCGGCATGGAAGCGGGCGATCTCCGCCTCCTTGATGCGGATGTAGTAGTCGACGAAAGCATCGCCCAGCGCGGCGCGGAAGCAGGCGCTGGCGCGCAGTGCGTCGAGCGCTTCCACCAGCGACGTGGGCAGCAATTCCGCCGCGGTCTCGTACGGCGTATCGGCGGGCGGACCGGGGTCGCGTTCATGGGCGACACCGTCCAATCCGGCGATGATCTGGGACGCCATATACAGATACGGATTGGCAGCCGGCTCGCCGACGCGATTTTCCAGATGCGTCGCCGGATCGCCGGGTGCGCCGAGCACGCGCACCATGACGCCGCGATTGTCGTGCCCCCAAATCGCGCGGTCGGGGGCGAGCTGGTAGGGGCGATAGCGCTTGTAGCCGTTGATCGTGGGCGTGGTGAAAGCCGCGGCGGCGCGCGCATGCATCAGCAGCCCGGCCAGGAAGAAAGCTCCGAGCCGAGACAGCATTTGCGTGCCATCGTCTGAAGCAAATGCGTTGGCGCGCGACTTGGCCGCCAGCAGCGACTGATGGAGGTGCCAGCCGCTGGAGAACGCGTTGGCAAAGCGCGGCCGGCACATGAAGCTCGCATGCAACCCATGCCGCCGCGCGATCTGCTTCACGGCACTGCGGAACAGAACCATGCCGTCGGCAGCGTCGAGCCCGGCCTGCGGCGCGAAGGTGAACTCGCATTGGCTCGGCCCAAGCTCCACCTCGACCGAGCGCAGCGGCAGGCCGAGCCGCGTCACGTCGCGCCGGATCAGCGCGACGGCCGGTTCGATCTGATCGCCGGCGGCTTCGGCCAGGAGCTGGAAGCCGCGCGAGAGCAGGCTCACCTCGGGCGGCTCCGGCGGCCAGGTCGCATCGGCCGGCGCGAGCCGCGGGTTGTCGAGCTTGAACAGGTGAAACTCGACTTCAAGGCCTGCCATGTAGTCGAAGCCGGCCTCGGCGAGGCGCGCGAGCTGATCGCGAAAGAGCTGCCGGGTCGAGAACGGCACCGGCTTGCCGTCGCGAAAATAGATGTCGCACAGCACCCATCCGGTGCGCTCGGCCCACGGCAGCACGCGGAACGTGGTCGGGTCGGCAATCATGACGATGTCGGCGGCGCCTTCCATCTCGGGCATGCCGAAGCCGCCGCCGCTGGTGAAGACGGGAAACACCGTGCGATTCGCCGTGTCCTTGGCGAGCAGCGTGGTGGTGACGGCGCAGCCCTGGCGCAACACGGACGGCGCTTCCGCCGCCACGATGGTCTTTCCGCGCAACACCCCGTGCTGATCCACGAAGGAGAACCGCACGACCTCGAGATCGTGCTCCTTGATGGCCTTGTCGATGCCCGCGGCGGCATCGAACGCAGCGTCGGTCCACAGCTGATGGCGCTCGACGAAGCTGATCGCTGCGGACGCGCGTCGCGACATGATTACCGGCCGTTGGCCCAGCTGGCAGCGCGGCGCTTGTCTGCGTCCGTCTCCTTCCAATAGCCCTGCCAATCGTCGCTCGGACCGATGCCGTCGACCGCGGCGGGTCCGGTGATGCGGAGAGCCGCGTCGTCATCGAGCACCATCAGGGGCCGCTCCCCATTGGTCGCCTGCTCGATCGCCTGCCGCAGCAGCCGGCGATAGTGGCTGATCCCCTTGTCGGATTGGCCGAGATGCTCCTTCGTGCGGTCCTGGATCGCGCCCATCGACTCGCACGCCCACTGATCGTGGACGTTGATGTCCGCGCCCATGCCGGTAAAGGTCTCGTGCTCCTGCTCGTGCGGATCGAATCCGTAATCGTTGCTCTTGTTCTTGCGCGGGACGTAATCCGGCAATTCATAGAGCTCGAGACGCTGACGGCGCATCTCGTCTTTGTTCACCGCGGCGCCGAAGCTGGTAAAGATGGCGTACCAGTAGTGGCGCACGTCATCGACCGGGACGTGCCATTGGCTGATCGTCATCTCCCGGCTCATGGGAATGACGAAGGCATTGGGAAACACCAGATTGGTGACGCGGATGTGGCTGTTGGCGTCGCTGATCCGGCGCAAGGTGACGATGCGCAGCCCGAAATCGGTCGGCTCCACCTCGATGCGCGGACGGGGAAACTCGCGCATGATCCGCGTCATCGGCATGTCGGAACCGATCGAGGTGTCGCGGAACATCCTGCCGTAACCTCCGGCCGGATCCTCGTCGTGGAAGAAGCGATGGAGAAATGACGTGTGCGCCGGGTCGATGCCGACCTCCAGCGACTGCAGCCAGTTGCAGTCGATCAGGCCCTTGAAGGCGAAGGTGTGGCTCGCCGGCGCGACGAAGCAGTCCAGATGCGGGAACGCCGGCGGCGCGCCCGGCCCGAGATAGGCAAACAGGACGCCGCTCCTCTCGACGACCGGGTAGGCCTTCTGCCGGATATTGGCACACAGCTTGCTGCCCTCCGGCTCGGCCGGAGTCTCCAGACATTGCCCGGAGACGTCGAACAGCCATCCGTGGAAGGCGCAGCGCAGCCCGCCACTTTCCAATCGGCCAAAGGCGAGATCGGTGCCGCGATGCGGGCACGACCGCTCCAGCAGGCCGTAGCGGCCGGCCGCGTCGCGGAACAGAACGAGGTCTTCACCGAGCAGCCGCACGGGCTTCACCGGCCGGTTGCCGGCAAGCTCGTCGACCAGGGCGGCAGGCTGCCAGTATCGTCGCAGCAGCGTTCCGGCCGACGTGCCCGGCCCGGTGCGGGTGATCAGATCGTTCTGCTCGGCGCTCAACATGGACCGGTGCTCTCCTTCCGTTTGATCGACTTTATCCGATTGCCGGCCGCTGCACTATTGATCGTCGTTCCCGCAAAGGCGGGAATCTATGAACACCGCCCTCGCAAAACAATTTCCGCCCGTGGTCATGGGTCCCCGGCCTTCGCGGGGACAACCGTCACCCCACCGCCGGCAACACCACGCGAAAGCGGCTGCCGCCGCCGTCGGCGGCGAGGCACACCGCATCGCCGCCGTGGTGGCGCGCAATCTGGCGCACCAGCGCGAGGCCGAGGCCGCTGCCACGGCCGGTCTCAGCGGCGCCCGGCAGGCGATGGAACGGCTCGAAGATCCGTTCGCGCTCAGCTTCCGAAACGCCGGGCCCGCGATCGCGCACTTCGATCCAAGCGCGTGCGTCCGGCAAGCGGCCGACTCGCACGTCGGGCGCGGCTTCGCCGCCATACCGTCGCGCGTTCTCCAACAGATTGCGGATCATGCGCCGCAGCAGCGAGGGGTCGCCGCGGGCGACGGCGGTTTCGCCCTCGGCCGCGGCGTCGTAGCGCGCGGCCTCCTCGGCGGCGAGCGCGAGCAGTTCCACCTCCTCGACGCGTTCCGGCACCTTCACGGCGTCGAGGCGACTCGCGAGCAGGATTTCCTCGATGAGCTGGTCGAGCTCGGCGACGTCCTTTTTCAGCTGCTCGCGCCGCGCCGGCTCGACGCCCTCGCCGATGAGCGCCAGCGCCATGTTGATGCGGGTCAGCGGGGTGCGCAGCTCATGCGAGCAGTTGGCGAGCAGCATCTTGTGCGACTTGATCAGCTCCTCGATGCGGGAGGCCGCGCGATTGAAGCTCTCGGCCAGCGCCGCGACTTCGTCCTTGCCTTCGATCCGGACGCGCGCCGCGAGATCGCCATGGCCGAGCTGCTCGACACCCGACTTGAGCCGTTCCAGGCGACGGGTGAGGCGTCGCGCGATCGGGTAGGCGCCGATCGCGACCGCAACTGCGAGCGCCCCGAGGAGCGCGATCAGCCAGGCGCCGGGCCGCAGCGGCGCGCGCGGAAGCCGGATGACGAGCGCGCGCCCGTCATTCAGGTGGAGCAACCACGAGGGTCCGCCGGGTCCCGGGACCCAGCCCGGCGCGGCACGGTCGAGCCGCGACGGCGGGATCGGCCGTCCGGCGCTCGCCATGAGCCCGCCATCGGCCGCGTAAAGTGCGACGTCCGCGGACAGCTGACGGCGGAGCTGCTCGACGGCGCGCTGTACGTCGCCGCGCGGCGCGCCCGCGGGCGGCAAATCGGCGTCGACGAAGTCGCTGGCGACCTCGACGGCATGGTCGAAGCGCGAGAGCGCCGCGATCCGCCACACGGCGCCGACGGCCACGAAGGCGATGATCAGGATGGCGACGATGGTCAGATAGATTTGCAGATAGAGCCGCCGCATGGGAATCAGTCCTGCTCGCGGGCGAAGACATAGCCGGCGCCGCGCACCGTGATGATGCGGCGCGGCTTCTTCGGATCGTCCTCGACCGCCGAGCGGATGCGCGAGATGTGCACGTCGACCGAGCGGTCGAACGCTTCCGCGCTTTCACCCTTCAGCAGGTCCATCAGCGCATCGCGCGACATCACGCGGCCGGCATGGCCGGCGAGCGCGTCAAGCAGCGCAAATTGATGGCTGGTGAGCATGCAGTCGCGCCCGTCGAGGCGGGCACGGCGGGCGCCGCGATCGACCTCGAGCCGGCCGAACCGCAGGACGTCGCGCTGCGCCGGACTGAGCTTGCGGCGCAGAATGGCGCGCACGCGCGCGAGCAGCTCGCGCGGCTCGAACGGCTTGGGCAGGTAATCGTCGGCGCCGATCTCGAGCCCGACCACCCGGTCCATGGCGTCGCCGCGCGCGGTCAGCATCAGGATCGGCAGGTCGGAGGACTGGCGGATGCGCCGGCAGACCTCCAGACCGTCGGCATCCGGCAGCATCAGATCGAGAATCAGAAGGTCGTAGATCTCGCGCTTGAGGCGCTGCTCGCCTTCGCCCGCCGTCACGCTGCTGGTGACGCGAAAGCCCGCCTGAGCGAGATAGTCGGCGACCATCCCGCCCAGCGCCACGTCGTCGTCGATGAGCAGGATTCGCTGGGCCATCAACGAATTATTCCTGCTCGGAGTTGCGCTGTCACCCGCGGCGCGGCCCGAAGCGCTCCAGGCGGCGCGCAAGATCGGCGCGCTGCTCCGGCGTCAACACCTCGGCCGCCTCGGCGAGCGTGGTGGTGATGCGCTGCGAGGCTTGGTCGGCGAGATTCATGACATCGGTCCGCAGCGCCTCGAGCTTGGCGCGATCGATCGTGGGGGCAGCCAGGATCTCGCGTGCCTGTCGACGCAGCTCCATGTGGCGCTCGCGCAGCGGCCGCAGATCGTCGCCGGCGCGCTGCAGGAGGGCGGTGAGCTTCTGTTTCTGCTCGCTGCTCGCATCGACCGCCCAGCCGAGCCGCGCGACCATGCGCTCGATCCGTCCGGGCGTGAGGAACGAGCCGCCAAAGCCGCCGAACCGGTGACCGTCGCGCCAGCCGCGCGGACCATCGTCGTCGCGATCGCGGCCCCGACCGAACCAGCGGCCCGGCCCATCGTGATCGCGGAAGAAGCCGCGCGGGCCATCGAACCGCTCATAGCGGCCGGGCCGCTCGTCGCGGCCGAAACCGTCGTCGGACCAGCCGCGGTGGTATCCTTGCGAGAGCGCGCTGGTGCCGACCCCGATGATGATTCCGGAAAGAACGAGGGCGCTGCCGACGAAAAAGCGGCGCCAGCCGCTGCGCTTCGGCGGCCCTTGCGGTGGGGAAATTGGTGTCTCGGTGGTGCTCATGAGAGTGCTCCTGTCGCCGATGCTGTCGACCCTTGGGGCAGGAGGCTAGCGGGGGCCGGTTTCACCGGAATGTCCGGGATGTAAAGAAGTGTGAAGCGGGCGGCGGTGCAGACGGAGGCCGCAGCGCCGCTTGCCTCGCGAGGATGTGGCCGACGCCGTTGTTAGGGGAAACAAAGGTGGAACCGCGGCAACCCGGCCGCGTTCCATTGCGGACGGCGGTGCCGGGCGGCGCACAGTCCCCAGCGGGAGGATGCAGTGGAAACTTCGGGCACGGCCGACGGCAACATCGAGCTGGGGCGCAGGCGCGCCGCGCGCGGGCCGACGCCTGCGCGCGCCAGAGACGAGGCCCTCCTCGCGTTGGGACGGGAGCTGCTGGCCCGCGGGTATCGCTTCACCACCATCACCCCGGCCGCGCATCAGCGCGTCAACAGCCGGTCGGGAAATGAAATCGGCAGCTCGCTCGAGGCGGTGTTCGGCTGGAGCCGGCCGTTCCAGCGTTCAAGCCTGCCGGCAGCCATCATCGAGCTCTTGCAGGATGCCGCCGAGTTGGAGACGTGCGACGGATTGCTGCGCAGCAAGGTACGTTTTTCGACTCTCGGCGTGCAGCTCTTCGTCCATTCGGCATTTCCCACCGATCAGCCCGACGCGGTGTTCTTCGGCCCGGACACCTACCGTTTCGTCCGCGGGCTGCGCCATGCGTTGACCGACTTTCGCATCGGCTCGCGGCCGCGGGTCATCGACGTCGGATGTGGCAGCGGCGCCGGCGGGCTGTATGTTGCGTCACTGCTCGCGCGGCACGATCCGGAGATCGTGCTGACCGACATCAACCCGCGGGCGCTGCGCTACGCCAACGTGAATGCCGCGCTCAACGGCTGTCCACGGTTCACCACGATCGAAAGCGACCTGTTCGCGAAAATTCCCGGCAAGGCCGATCTCATCATCTCCAATCCGCCCTACCTGGTCGATCCACGTGGGCGGCTCTATCGCCATGGCGGCGGCGATCTCGGCTTCCATCTTTCGTTGCGCATCGTCGAGGAAGGCATTGACCGGCTCGCGCCAGGCGGACGACTGTTCCTCTACACCGGCACGGCGGTGGTCGACGGCGTCCCAAAATTGTTCGAGGCGCTGACGCCCTGGCTCACCGCATCAGGCCGTGCATTCACGGTGGAGGAGATCGATCCCGATGTGTTCGGCGAGGAGCTGGAGCATGCGCCCTACGATCGCGCGGATCGGATTGCCGCCGTCGCCGTCACGGTCGACGCCTGAGCCGGCATGCGCTTCCTCGGCATCGGCGACTGCTGCGATCTCGGTGCGCTCTACCTTCGTCTCGCCGGCGATGGGCATGCCGTCAAGGTCTCGATCGCAAATCCCCTATGCCGCGGAACGCTCGCCGGGATGGTCGAACAGACCGAGGACTGGCGCGCCGAGCTGGACTGGATTCGCGCCGCCGGGCAGGACGGCATCATCCTGTTCGAAAACGTCGCCCATGGCCGCGGAGACGTTCAGGACGCGTTGCGGCGCGACCGCTTCAACGTGGTCGGCGGCAGCGCGTTCGGCGACCGTCTGGAGAATGACCGCGCCGACGCGCAGAAGATCCTCGGCGAGCTTGGACTGTCGATCGCGCGCACGTGGGAATTCGAGGAGCGGAGCGCGGCGCTTGAATTTCTCGACGGTCACCCCGGGCGGTATGCCCTGAAGTTCAACGGTCCCGAGGCGGCAATCGACAACTATGTCGGACGGCTGAACGATGGCCGCGATGTTCGCGCTTTCCTCGCTCGGCTTCCGCAGCGGGAGGGAAAACCCGAAAGCTTCGTCCTGATGGAGTACATTCAGGGCGTTGAGATGGGAGTCGGCGCTTACTTCGACGGCAGTAAGTTTCTCGAACCCGCCTGTCTCGATTGGGAGCACAAGCGCTTCTTCCCCGGCGACCTGGGCGAGCTCACCGGCGAGATGGGCACAGTCGTCACTTATGACCGCACGCGCCGCTTTTTCGCGAAGACTCTCGGGCGCATGGAGTCGCGGCTGCGCGAGGGCGGCTATTGCGGGTACATCAATCTCAACACCATCGTGAACCAGCACGGCATTTGGCCGCTCGAATTCACCTGCCGCTTCGGTTACCCGGGCTTTGCGATCCTCGATCCCCTTCAGGAGACGTCGTGGGCCGAGCTGTTCCGCGCCATGGTCACGCGATCGCGCACGGCGTTTGCCACGCGCCCCGGCTTCTCGGTCGGGATCGTGCTCACGACGCCGCCGTTCCCCTACCCGCGGCCGATGGTGACGGAGCCGCTCGGGCTCCCAGTGTTGTTCGACGGCGCGCTCGACGCGGAGGACCGCCGCAATCTGCACTTCGGCGAAGTCGGGTTGGAGCAAGGGGAACTCGTCACCAGCGGCATCTACGGCTGGACCATGGTGGTGACGGGCGTGGGTGAGACCATTGCGGCGGCGCAGGAACGCGCGAACCGGCTGGCAGATCGCGTCCTCGTCCCCAACGTGCGCTACCGGCGCGACATCGGCGACCGCCTGATCGCCGGGGATTACGCCCGCCTCGAACAGTGGGGTCTCCTCGACCCGGCTTAGGGCCACGGCCTCGTTGCCGCGCCGGAACCCAGAGGCCGGGCGCGGCGTTCCTCCGGGTTGGAGGTGCGCCATGAATGTCAGCGAAGAACGGTCCAAATCCGTCTGGATGCAAACCGAAGTCGCTCCCGAGGCATCCCGTCTCAAGCGCAACCTCACGGCCGACACCGTAGTGGTCGGCTCGGGGATCGCCGGCCTGTCGACCGCCTACGAGCTGGCCGCGCGCGGCCAAGCCGTCGTCGTGCTGGACCGCGGCCCGATCGGCAAGGGCATGACGGCGCGGACGACGGCCCACCTCACGTCGCTGTGCGACGACTCGTTCGACAGCCTCATCAGCACGCGTGGCCTGGATGTCGCCAAGCAATTTTATGAAAGCCAGCAGGCGTCGATCGACCGCATGGAGAACATCCAGCAAGCCGAGGGGATCGACTGCGGTTTTCGTCGGCTCGATGGTTACCTGTTTCCGGCGCTCGGCACCGATCCTTCCGTGATCGATCAGTCTCTGCAGGCGACGCGTAAAGTCGGCATGCCGGTCGAGGAGACCAAGGGACTTCCCTTCGACGGCCTTGGTGATCTCCGCTGCCTGCGCTATCCGCGACAGGGGACCTTTCACCCCCTCGTCTACCTGCGCGGTCTGGCGAAGGCGGTCGCGACGCGCAAGGGCCAGCTGTACGCCGACACGGCCGTCGCGGAGGTCGAGGAAAAGGACGGCGGGGTCGTCGTCAAGACCGAAAGCGGACAGGAAGTGCACGCAGGCGCCGCCGTCGTCGCCACCAACTCGCCCATCAACGACCGCACCGCGATCCACAGCAAGCAGGGACCGTATCGCACCTACGCGATGGCGTTCAAATTGCCGCACGGCACGCTTCCCGATGCGCTCTATTGGGACACGCTCGACGATTACCACTACGTGCGCCTCCACCCCGCCACGGCCAAGACCGACTGGCTCATCGTCGGCGGCGCCGACCACAAGAGCGGCGAAGCCGACGATGCGGACGTCCGCTTCGAGGCGCTCGAGGCGTGGATGCGCAATCTCCTCCCCCGACTGGGCAAGGAAACCCATCGCTGGTCGGGACAGGTGATGAACACCATCGACTTCATGTCCTTTACCGGCCGCAATCCTGGCAACGACCATGTCTACGTCCACACCGGCGACTCGGGTCAGGGCATCACGCACGGGGTGGTGGCAAGCCTCATCCTCTCAGGCTTGATCGTCGATGGCCGGCACGCATGGGCGGACATCTACGATCCTTCCCGCAAGCCGGCGAAAAGCATCGGCACCTATATCAGCGAGAATGTCACGGCACTGAAGAACTTCTCCGAATACGTCGCGCCCGGCGAGCTCAACTCCATCGACGAGCTCGAGCCGGGACACGGCGCGATCGTACGGGACGGAACCAGCAAGATTGCTGCGTATCGCGACGACAAGGGCAAGCTTTTCCTGCGCTCGGCGGCGTGCACGCATCTCGGCTGCCTCGTGCATTGGAATTCGTTCGAACGCTGCTGGGATTGTCCGTGTCACGGCTCGCACTTCGCGCCCGACGGGGCGGTGTTGAACGCTCCGGCCGTTTCACCGCTGGCCGAGGCCGAAACGGCAGCGAAGCAAGCGCATCGCGGTACTCGGCACCGTCGCGCCGGCTGACCGTCCGAGCTGGGTGCCCGCGTCGGTTCCGGAACCAAAGCGGACCGGAAGGGGTTATGTGAGGGACCCAAAAACACCTTCTGGAGGATGACATGGGACGCGGACTTCTTCTCTGGCTGATCGGTATTCCAATTCCGATCATCCTGCTGATCTGGCTGTTCGGCGGCCTGCATTAGCCGACGTGGTTATCCGAATTAGCGGCAGCTGCCGTCGCCTCACCGCTCTTTGGTTCGGTGGCGGCAGCTGAAGCCACAACAACAAGAAGCCGGGATTTGCGTCGATGAGCGTGGACGATTTCAATTGGATACGGTTTGCGGCTGAATTGGAAGGACCGGGTTTCGCACAGTTTCAAGTCTCACTGGCAAAATTCAATGCGCGGTGCCTGGAGGCGCGACTGCCGGGCGATGATTGGCGCCAAGAGCTGGCCGAGGTCAGCACCGTTGCGCGAGCAGAAACGGAATTCATCGAAGCGCTGCGGTGCCGAATAAGCCCGCTGGTCGCCGACATTCCGCGAGACGTTGACGGCTTCATCGCCTGGTACGAGCACCTGCGCGAGATCGGCCCGGGCCAGGGTGATCCGCTGTTTCCCTGGCTCGCGTCGCATGCCACGCGCGAGCAGATGAAGTGGTTCCTGTATCAGGAAGTGGCGGGCGAAGCCGGCTTCGAAGATCTGTTGGCGATGACGCAGGTGAAGATTTCCGAGCAGGCGAAGCTCGAAATGGCGCGCAATTACTGGGATGAAATGGGCCGCGGCGCGGCGAAGGGGATGCACGGGCCGATGCTTGCGCGTCTCGCCGACTATTTCGCCGTTGCTCCGACGCCGGACACGGTGGCGCCGGAAGCTCTGGCGCTCGGCAATACGATGATCGCTCTCGCGCGTCACCGCCGCTACGCCTTTCACTCGATCGGCGCGCTCGGCGTGATCGAGATGACCGCCCCGACCCGCGCCGGCTACGTCAACGAAGGACTGCGCCGTCTTCGCGTGCCGGCCAAGAAGCGGCATTACTTCGCGGTCCATGCGATTCTCGACGTGAAGCACTCGGAGGCGTGGAACCGCGAGGTCCTGAGGCCGCTGGTGGCGGAGCATCCGAAGTGCGCGCCCGCGATCGGCGAGGGCGCGATCATGCGCCTGTGGCACGGCGCGCGTTGCTTCGAGCGCTATCGGGAGGAATTCAAGCTGACCAACACAGGCGATGCCGCCGACGCGGCCGCGGCATCCCATTCACCGCAGCGCCAACGCGACGTCGCGCTGGCGTGAGCAATCAAGAAGCTCGCCGCGCATCTCATCCCGGCAGCATCGCAGCCTCCGCGCAGGCGCTTGCCTATTTGCGCACGAGCAGCTGAAGCTGTTCCGCGCCCGGAAGCTGTCGCCCGGGATTGAGCCCTGGGCTTAGGAGTGCCGGCGATCCCATGGTTGAGACGCGTCGCTGCGCGACGCTCCTCTACCCACGAGGATCGCGTCGATAGACCTCGTCCTGAGAGCGGCCGCAGGCCGCGTCTCTAAGGATGAGGTCGTTCGCACCTAATGGCGCGATCGAATGCGCCAAGCCGCGGCTACCGGTTGGCGGCGCGCTGCTTCGGCGTCACCTGGATGATGCGGTTGGTGGCGCTCTGGTGAATCAGCAGGTTGCCTTCCCGCGTCGCCCGCCCGTGCCGCCAGATCCCGGCATAGACACCGCCCGACGGGATCGCCCAGCTCTGGAAGGTCTCGGTCTTGGGATCGAAGCGGACCAGCGCATCCGGCCGCACGCCGGACTCGTTGTACCAGACGGCCCCGTTCACGACGATGATGCCATAGGGATGCGACTTCGGGCCGCTGGGGGACGGCCATTCCTTGATGTCTCCGGTCTTCGGATTGTAGCGGCCGAGCTGGCCGCGACCCGAATTGACGTACCAGATCATGCCGTCTTCGGCGATGTCGAGGCGCCGCACCGTCGTGCCGGGGAGCGGCAGCTTGATTTCCGTGAGCGTCATGTCGGCGGGATTGATCTTGAACAGGCACGGATGGCCGTTGCACGAGAACCACGGGGTGCCCTCGGCATCGATCTTGATGCCGTACGGCTTCGCATCCGGGATCGGCAACGTGACGAGTTTGATGTCGCCGGTCTCCGGATCGAGACGGCCGACCATGTTCGAGAGCTGCAGCGTGAACCACACGATGCCCTGCGTGTCGAACACCATCGTGTGCGGGTCTTTCGCGGCCGGGTCGGGCATCTTGTAGACGGTGACCTTGCCGGTCGCCGGATCAACCTTGCCGATCGATCCGTTCTTGTTGCCGGTGTACCAGGGGATACCCTTGGCATCGAGCTCCACCGTATGCGGCATGGCGTTGGCCGGCAGCGGGTATTCTTTCATCTCGCCGGTTTTGGGATCGAGCCGCCCGATCAGGTTGCCGAACTGCCCGGCCCACCAGATGGACCCGTCGGACCCCTGGATCGGATCGCGCGTGCGCTGACCGAGCGTCGGCGTCTGCCATTCCTTGAACGTGACCTCGACGCTGCCGGGCACGAGCTTGGCGGCGCGCTTGGTGTTGGGCGGGAAATGCGTCGCCAGATAATCGACAATGCCGGCGCGCTCCTGCGGAGAGCGCGACAAATCGATCATCGTGCCGATGAGCTCGCTCCAGTGCTCGCGCGTGTAGCCGGAGCTGGTCGTGATCATGTTGGTCTGATGGCACCCGGTGCAGACGCCCTCGACCATTTCCTTGCCCGGGGCTTGCGGCAATCCGGAATCCTGGGCCTGGGCGGCGACCGGCACGAGCGCGAAAGTCGCGGCGGCGATCAAGGAGGCAGTGGACGACTTGGGCATGTCTCACCTTTTCCGAACGGCTGGGTGATGCACCCCAGTCTAGCAAATGCTTCTCTCCGGCAATATGGGCCGAGGATAGCCTTCAGCCTTCGCTCCGGTGGGTTTCGTGCGACCGCACCATCATGGCCTCGTGCCGCGCCGCAACCTGCTTATTGCTTGTTATCGCGCCGTCTCCTTGAGCCGCTCGTAGGAGAAGACGAAGTCCTGCTTCGGGTCGAGCGGCTTGTGGCAGGTAAAGCAGCTGGTGAGATTGGCGTTGGTGTTGGGCGTCTTGTCCGCGCGGAATGCCTGATATTCCCATTCGCCGTTGCGGATATTGTCCGGATAGTCGGCGCCCCAGCCGGCGCGCTTCTCCATCACCGTGTAGGCGACGATGTTGGTCTTGATGAAGCGCCCGTTCGCGTCCTTCACCGGGTTGCCCTGCGGATCGAGCTGCGCGGCATATTGCACCAGCGTGATCACCGTGCCGTGCGGCAGCGGCTCGCCGCGCTTGGCAGCCTCGACCGCCGCCTTGCTGGTATAGAGCTCGCGATACTGCTTGTTGTCGGCGCGGTCCACCGTGGCGTAGAGCTCCCCCTGCGCGTAGCTCTCCGGAAAGATGACCTTCTCTCCCGTGGGCTTGACCTGCGCTTGCACGGAACTCGCGGCGGCGAGCGCGGCCGTGCCGACGATGAGCGCGACGGTGATGTTCCGGAACAATATCATTGCTATCCTCGCCTGGCTCTCGTGCCCCGCTTCCGAAGTTCGTGATACGTCGCAGCACCCTCTGAAACGAACTTCGGAAGCAAAGGGGCACTAGCAAGTCTATGTTCTAGTGCCGCTTTTCGATTTGAAGTTCCTACACGAACTTGCGGCAGGCGCTGCAGGAACTTCAAATCGGCGGCGCTAGCAAGCTTATGATTTCTTAGTGCGCCCTTATGATCTCCGCGCCAAGAATTCCTTGGCCTCGCGGATCTCCTGCCGTTCGGTGTCGGCGTTCTTCGCCAATTCCACGAGCTTGCCGTAATAGTCGGATGCCTTCTGGCGATCGCCCGCCGCATTCGCCGCGCGGGCGATCCCTAAGAACGTGCGGTAACGGTTGGGGGTCTGCTTGAGCGCAGTCTCGAACTCGCTCAGCGCGGCAGCCGATTGGCCCTGCTCGAGCAGCAGCTCGGCCAACAGCTCGCGCAACGGATAGAGCCTGTTCTCCATCGCCACGTGCTTGACGCTGCCGTCCTCGCTGTCGGCGGCCGCGCGCATGAGCCGCACGGCTTGGTCGGGCGTGCCTTCCTTGAGCGCGATCCAGGCCGAAATCGCAAGGATCTGTTCTTCCGACCGGTCGGCCCAGTAGGACTGGTTGGCCTTCTCGAGCGCGGCACGAAGGACCTTGATGGCGTCGATCTCCGCTTTCGCGCCGGCGACATCGCCGGTGCGCGCCATCCCCAGACCGCGGGTGAAACGCGTCAGCGAGTCCGGCTGCGGGTACTGGCTCGGCGTGAACGGGACCGTGGCGGCGCCGACCCAATCGCCGCGTTCGAGCGCATAACGCGCCGGCATGGCGTTCTTGGCGGTGAAGTTGACGAACGTGATGGGACGATCGCCGCGGTCGGCCGTGGCGAGCGATTTGTCGGTGAGCGCCTTGGCCTTGGCGTCCTGCGCGAGCTGCAGGTGCGCGTAAACCGAGAAATCCGCCGCGTGATAGTAGTCGGGCTGGATCTCGAGCGCCGACGCGTTCGACGCGATCGATTCCTCCCACAGCCCGGTCATCGAGTAGATGTGCGACGGCATGTGGCGGGCGTGCGGCACGGCCGGCGCGATGCCGGCGTATCGCCGCGCGGCGGGAATGCCCTTTTCGGCGAGCGGGTGGTAGTCGTAGGCATGAATGATGAAATGCGTCACGCCCGGATGCTGCGGGTTGAGGTCGTAGAGCTTTTCCAGAATGGCCACTGATTTGAGCTGGTGGGCATAGGTCGTGTCGGCCGGCGAGGCCGAGGCCTGCAGGGTGAGCGCGTAGAAGACCTGCGCCTCGTAGTCTTCGGGGTAGCGTTGCGTCAGCTGCTCCATCGCGGTGTTGTAGGCGGCGAGCCGGGCTGTGACCGGAATCTTGTCGTGGTCGCGGTAGTAGGCGCTCAACGCCTCGATCCAATCGCGCTCGCGCTGGGTCTTGGCGCCGATCGCCCGCGCCTTCTCGAGCGCGGCCCAGGCGGCCTCGGCATCCGCCCGCGGCGGCACCGTGGCGAGCGAGTTGCCGAGCAGGTCGAGCGCAATGCCCCAATGCGCCATCGCGCAATTGGGATCTTCGCGCAGGATGCCCTCGAACGTTCGGCGCGCGATCAGGAACCAATACGAATGGATCATCGCGATGCCGCGCTCGAACTCGGCCTGCACCTTGGGATCGCAGGAGGTGGGGAAGCTCAGCTTGCCGAGCTTCTCATCCTGCTGGGCGAAGGCGCCGCCGGCCACGGCCGCGATCATGCTCGCGGCAACGATCAGACATTTCGGTTTCATGATGAACTCCCCTCAGGCACGCGCAGGCGCATCGATCGTCTGCTGTCGAGTGACAAAGCTTGCCGATGACGTTGGCACTGCCCGTTGGCGCGGGAACGGAGATCTGCAATCTCGTATCAAGGCAGCACGCCGGCAGACTATCTCATCCCACAAGGCAAAACAATCAGCCCTGATAACCGGCCCGACGAGGTCGGTTATAGCCGCAACCTATCGCGGAACCAGTTTGACGAAACTTGAACTCGAAATAAGGATCGGAAGCTGCGTATGGCAGGACAGAGGATGGCATGTGCCACCGGATGGGACGATCTGGCACGGCATCGCACATTCTCACTCCGCCTGGACCGCGGCCTACAGCACCTTGTAGACTGCTCGAGCGATGCGCCCACGGGGGGTGGAAAGCCATGACCAAGACAGGGATGTTTTTCGTCGCAGCGTTTCTGGCGGGGACTGCCGGATTTTGTGGCAGCGCCATCGCACAAACGCCGCCTGCGGGTGTTCTCGGCAGTGCCGAATTCTCCGACGACCCGAACTTGCGCTGCGACCTTCTTGAGGTGAAGCGGGCAAGCGGGGGCGCCTTAAACATCCGCTGGCGTGTGGTGAACACAACCGGCCAGCCCGGCGGCTTGTCAGGCTCGCAAGGCAAGCCCATCACTTATCATTTTTCGTGGAGCCAGATTTATTTCATCGATCCGGCAGAGAACAAGAAATACGGCTTCCTGACCGATTCTGCCGGCAATCGCATCCTGCAGGTCTACGAGGGCAACTATGCGCCCGGCCAGCAGCGCGTGAACTGGGCCAAATTTCCGGCGCCTCCTGCGTCCTCGCAAAAGATCACCGTCTATATCCCAAACTTTCCGCCGTTTGAGGATGTCCCGGTAAGCCAATAGAGAGGTCGTCATGCCGCGACCGGTCGAGGGGCTTGCCGTTGCAGCAACCCTTGGGGTCCTGCTTTGGGCGCAATCAGCGGCCGCTCAAAGCTACGACGAAGACGCCCCTCCCCCTCCCAACGCGAAAGGCGACGTCCTGTCGCTGAAAGGCGAGGTTCTCCCCGTGAAGGGGGAGGTGCTGGAGATCAGAGGCATTGCATCAGGGCTTGCGGCACGTGTCGATCCGGTGCAGGCGGCGCTTCGCGATCTGGGCGCAACGGTGAAGGCGAAGGAGATCAAGATCAACTTATCCGCCGACGTGCTGTTCGACTTCGACAAGGCGGATCTTCGGCCCGAGGCGGGACCATCTTTGGCGAAAGTCGCGGAAGTCTTGAAAGCGTACCCCAGGGCCGCCACGCTGATCGAAGGTCATACCGACGGCAAGGGAACCGATCAGTACAATCAGCCTCTGTCGGAGCGTCGAGCCGAGGCAGTGCGGCGATGGCTCGCCGCAAATGGCGTGGGCGCCAAGATGACGACGCGAGGTTGGGGCAAAGCGAAGCCGGTTGCGCCGAACATCAAACCTGGCGGCGCGGATGACCCCGAAGGTCGCCAAAAGAACCGCCGAGTGGAGATCACGGTGAGGACCCAGTAGGCGTGGTGGCAACCGGGAGGTGTAACCATCCTTTCGTTTGGGCCGGGCGATGACCGTCAATTCAGAACAATTCAGGTCTGCCCCAAGGACCTGCCGCTCGCTCAAATGCAGGCTGAGGATGCGGTAGACCGACTGGGAGGGAACCCGGACATGAGGCGGCGCAAGTTCATCGTGGCTCTCGGCGGCGCGGCGGCGGCATGATCGCCAAGACGCTCCGGCTCGATCGGCCCGTTATCCTGCTCGCCCGCGCCGACGAGGTGATCGAGTGACGCGCCGCGAGTTCATCGCTCTGCTCAGCGGCGCGGCGGCCGCTTGGCCGCTCGCGGCGCGGGCGCAGCAATCAGCGATGCCGGTGATCGGCTTCCTAACCTCTCTGGGGATCAATGATCGGCCCAACCTACGGGATGCGTTCCGTCGTGGCTTGGGTGAAGCCGGCTTCGTCGAAGGCCGCAACGTCGCGATCGAATACCGATTTGCGGAAAACCAGGCTGATCGGTTGCCAACGCTTGCGGCCGATCTGGTCGGTCGCAACGTGGCGGTGATGGCCGCGACCGGAGGTGGCGCTTCGGTTATAGCCGCCAAGGCGGCAACCAGGACGATTCCGATCACGTTCACGACCGGCGGCGACCCGGTCCAGGAAGGTTTCGTCGCCAGCCTTAACCGGCCGGGCGGAAACGTCACCGGGGTAAGCTGGTTCGGCACCTTGCTCGGCGGCAAGGCATTGGGGCTGCTGCATGAGGCCGTGCCCAATGCGGCTGTCATCGCGCTGATGGTGAATCCGAAGCTTCCGGAAGCCGCTCGCACGGTCAGCGACGCGCAGGAAGCTGCGCGCATACTCGGTCGGCAATTGCTTGTTCTCAATGCCAGCAGCCCGAACGAAATCGACACCGCCTTCGCCACACTGCGGCAACGGGCTGTAGGCGCACTCCTTGTCGGTGGCGATCCCTTCTTCGCCAGCCGGCGCCAGCAGATTGTCGCGTTGGCAGCGCGCGACGCCATCCCGGCCATGTATGCCAACCGCGAATTTGTCACGGAGGGCGGGCTGATGAGCTACGGTAATGATGCCGTGGATGCATACCGCAGGGCCGGAGTCTACGTCGGACGGATTCTCAATGGTGCGTCGCCGTCCGACCTGCCGGTTGATCAGGCCACCAAGTTCGAGTTGGTGATAAACCGCAAAACCGCAAACGCGCTCACCTTGGAAATCCCGCCGAAACTTCTGTTCAGCGCCGACGAGGTGATCGAGTAGGCGGCGCTCCATGCGCGCAAGTGATGCTGACGCTGGAGAAGGCGTGAGGCTGATCGAGCGGATGTGGGGACCCGACCCCGAGGCTCCGCGGAGTTGGAGTTCAGGTCCGACCGAATGGCGTTATTAGGCTTCTGACTGCAAGCTGGCGAGCCGCGATGGGACGGACATGACGTCTCGTTTCGTGAACCCGAAGCGCAACCAGATGGGCTGCGGCCCGGGCGCCTTGCCATTGCCGGTCTGGCCGCGCTGACCGCGGTGGAAGATCATGCGGATGCCAGAAGCGGTCGAAGCGAACGCGCGGTCGAGTCCATCGACTCGCGCACCGCCGGCGAGGCGGCGCGCCTATCGCGCGCGATGCTCGGCGCAACTTTCTCGCGCCTCGACAATGGCGCGGGGACGCCCTCTCGGTTTGCTGGAGAACAACCGCCTGCAATCATTTTGCAGCCGCGTGGATGGCGCGGGCGAGCGCGCGGCCGATGCAGTCATAACCGGCGGCGGAATTGTGCAGGCCGTCCCACCACACAAGGGCGCCTTGCGGCAGGCCGGCTTTGATGGCGCGTTGCATCAAGCCAAACCGCGGAAACAGGCCGACACGCTCCTGCCGCGCTGCCTCCTCGATGACTGCTTGCATCGTGGAGTGCTGGGATGACGCGAGCACGATCGGTGCGTATTGCAGGTCCATCAGCACCACGTCGGCACCCGACAGCTTCAGCGTCCGCACCCCCTGAATAACCTGATCTTTCAACGCACCGATCGTACCTGCCCAGGTGGCGTCGTTGGTTCCCAGCTGCCAAATGACGAGGTCTGGCCGGTGGGCATGGACGTCGCGCTCGAAGCGGCCCATGCTTCCGCCGATCGTGTCGAACAGCCGGCCGCTGTTGATGACCTCGATTTGTACCTCGCGCCTCAGCGCCGCGAGTTCGCGTCGCATCACCAGAGGATAGGTCGCGTCCGCGCTCATCACCCCAAAACCCACTGTGGACGATGAGCCGATCGCCACGATCCGCAATGGGCCACCCGCCTTGAGCCGAGCCGCCGTCCGCGGCAGGCGAGCGCCCAGCGAGAGATCCTGGTTCGCTGCAAGGCAGATTTCGGCCGCCGATTGGGTACTCGGAGCTTGCGCCAACGCGACTTCGTCAGCTGCGACAGCCAATGCCGCTGCCCCTGCGGCAAGGAGAAAATGTCGAATCGGGCAAGAACCCATTGCTGCACAGCGGTGTTGTTGTCGCAGCGTTTGCGGAGGCGTACGAAAGACAGTTCTCAGGCATGTGTCAATCGCACGGGACAAGTGCCGGTCGTTGGGGCGGAACACGGTGGGTATCGTTGCCAGAAGATTGGTGTTCCACCTCAGCGGTTACGAGCCGTTAACCCCGGAGGTCGCGCATCAGCGCTTTGCTCGAGAGCTGCGCCGTTTTGAGCGCACCTGGTCGGCCACCGCTTCGATCTCTGGTGCGGAGATCGATGCAGACCAAGCGAGATGGCGTGTAGCGACACGCGGCCCGAATTGGCATGTGGACACCGAGTACCGCCTGGTGCGCTGGGACGACGTCATCGCGGCTGCCAGGCGCCGGTCAACATGGCTCCGGATCTGGTTCGGGTTCGCCGCCTTGTGCGACTTCATCGCCAGTGGCGCCTTTTGGAAGTATTGCCGTACCAATTGGCGCTATGCCGGCTTTTTTCTGTACCCGTTCCTTCTGCTGACGGTGTTTGCCGCTCTCGTCATCGTCGCTGGGGCGATTGTCGCCGATCTGCTCGATTCGAAGCTTGCCGGCGCTCTTGTCTCTGTGCTCGGCCTCATCGTGCTGGTGCAATGGCCGGGACAGCGACTTTACCTTCCGCTGCTGCTCGACGATTGGATTTTCTCGCGCGAATTTATCCGGCGCGGCGAGCCGGTGCTGGAGAGCCGGCTCGATCGGATTGCGCACGAGATCGTCAGGGCGGTACGCGACGGCAATGCGGATGAGATCGCCGTGATCGGTCACAGCCTTGGTGCCGTGCTCGCCATCGACGTTGTGCATCGCGCGCTCGGATTGGAGCCCCTCGTGGTCCAGAACGGCCCCGGCCTGGTGCTTCTCACCATCGGGTCGTCGATTCCCAAGGTGGGACTGCACCCCGGCGCACACCGGTTCCGTGCCGCGCTCGCGCATGTTGCCGCGACGGCCGGTGTCTTCTGGGCCGAGTACCAAGCCCTCAATGATGTCATGAACTTCTACAAGACCGATCCCGTCGCCGCATTGGGCCTTCCGGAGACCGGCCGGCCGGTGGTCCGCATCGTCCGTTTCAGAGAGATGCTCGATCCCGCCAGATACCGCCGCATCCAACGCAGCTTCTTTCGGCTGCATCGGCAATTCGTGAGCGCCAACGACCGCCGCACTCCCTATGACTACTTCATGCTGATTTGCGGCCCCCTCTCGATCGAATCCCAGGTGCGTTGGCCTTACGGGGCGGCGGGGGCCATCGGCCCGGACGGAGCGCTCCTGGACAACCCCCAGGATGCGGCGCGGGAGGTGCCGCCTCGAGCTGCCGCGCCATGACGCCGGCCATTGCGAAAGCCGTATTCGTCCTGCTGGCCATCGGCTGGTACGTCATCCGTCTCCCGCACACGCGGCGCTCGCGTCGGGTGCTCGTCGTTCGCACGGGTCGCGGCGCACGGGAGATCGTGCTGCTGCTTATGTCTTTGACAGGTCTCGGGATCGTACCGTTTATCTACGTCGCCACCGGCTTTCCGCGCTCCGCGGATTACGCCTTTCGGCCGATGCAAGCCTGGATCGGTGCCGTGACGGCGGGCGCAGCCCTCGTCCTGTTTTATGCAACACACCGCGCGCTCGGTCGCAACTGGTCGATCAGCCTCGAGATTCGTGAAGGCCACCGGCTGATCACGAACGGGATTTATCGCCATGTGCGGCACCCGATGTACACAGCGTTCTGGCTGTGGGCATTTGCGCAGGCGCTGCTGTTGCCGAACTGGATCGCCGGGCTCTCAGGCGTCCTCGGATTCGGGACCCTGTATTTCTTTCGCGTGAGTCGGGAGGAACGGCTGATGCTCGACACGTTCGGCGAGGCGTATCGCGATTACATGGCGCGTACGGCACGGTTGGTCCCCTGGTTCTATTAGATCACCATCAGACCCGTCCCCTCCGCCCCTCCGCCTTGGCTTCGTACGTGCCGGATCCGTGCCGGAAAACAACTCGTGATATTTGCGCCACACCTCCCGGAAAACAGCATCGAGGGGCGCCTACGAAACCCTTTTCTCAGTTGCACGGCGTTAACGCTTCGCCAATATGGGGGCGCGTAGTGTCCCGACTTGGCACCAACACCGACAAATAAGGGGGTTCCTATGCTGCGACTTCTCCTCGTGACCGGCACAAGTCTCGCTATGGTGGGCGCTGCTGTTGCAGCCGACATCCCGCAGAGGCAGCCGCCTCCTCCCGCACCGCCCGTCGGCAAAGCTCCGATCGGCAAGGCTCCCATCGGCAAGGCTCCCATCGGCAAGGCTCCGATCGGCAAAGCCCCCGCCCCCGTCGTGACCAGAGGCTGACCAGCCCGAAGGGCGAAGTCGCGTCTGCATCCTCGGGATGCCCAGCAAAGCCTTCCCCACTGGCGGGAAATCTCCGCGGTCGAATGCGCCTGCCGCCGCGGCCACGACATGGGAGCCGACAATGTCGCGTATTCCAAGGACGAAAAGCTCGTGTCTCTGGGCTGCACTGTTCTTGGTGGCGATTTGCGCCGGGCCGGGATCTCGGCCCGCTAGTGCGCAAGAGCCAAGCGACGCCGCTGCCGCGGCGAAAGGGCAGAACCCTCCTCCAGAGTTAAGCCGAGCACAGCGGAAGACCGCGAGCAAACCGGCCCAGAAGGGTCAGTACTACGTGGACTTCCGGGCACGCACCGCTGCCAGCTATGGCCATGCCTTCGTGTGGTATGGGCGCGTTGGTGATCGAGAAGTCGAGGTCGCGGGCCTTCACCCCGCGACCGAAAGCATCGTCCCCTACATCGTCGGCCACCTTATACCGGTGCCTTCCGAAACAGGGGCGAGTTATGGGGACCTCGACGAGGAATACGTGACGGCCAACTATCGCCTCTTCATGAGCGAGCCGGAGGCAAGGCGAGTCTTCGCCTATATCAAGCACCTGCAGGAAAGCTCGCCGCTCTGGCATGCCCCGGTCTACAACTGCGTCGCGTTCATCCGCGATATCGCTCAATATATGGGATTGAAGACCCCGGGTTCGCATTTGTTGTATCCGGAGGATTGGGTCAACGAGCTTCGCCAATTGAATGGCGCACGGCGAAATCTGGATGCGAACGCACGATCGCAACCAGAAAATGCCCGCGCGGCGGCGCCGTCGCAGGGCCGCGGCGGGTCGCGGACCGCGCATGCGAGAGTGCCGGAAGCCGACAAGGAAGATCGAACCGTGGTAACTTCGCCACCGCAATCAATCTACTGAAGATACGCCTGAGGCTGACTACCGGCCAGGTTCTTCCATCGCGATCATAGTCGAGCCGGCGCTTTCGCCGGGATTTCGCCAGCCCCCAAGTCGCTGCCCCCGCTCAAGGGTGGGCTTCTGCCTCTAGGGCGCGAGGAGCGCCGGTCAGGTGTGCAATTTTGTGCGCGTGCGCGACGGCTTTGCGCGCCGCCTCGCTGTGGGTAAACAGCTCCAGGCTTTCAGTTTCGTCGTCGCAAACCGGCGTGAGCGCCTGATCCATGTACAGGTGGCGATTCGGATCTTTTTGCACCTGTCGGCTCACGTGGTGGATCCATAACAAGAGTCGCAGCGCACGAACGGATTTCGCGGCGAAATTCCACGCGAACTTCGGATAGAACGACCAGATCGGCTCGACAGGAAATCCGGGACGACGGTCCCGCCGGTACTTGCGGCGGAGCAAGCCGCCCTGGAGGGGGTGCACGCCCTCGATCGGAACCGAATAGCAGAACAGGAACATAAAGCTGACGAGACGCGACATGCTGCAATCGGTGGCAGCGGCGCGTCGCAGAATCGTTTCCATGTGTTCGCGCGTGAAATACGCGGTCCAGGCGTCCCGATAGACCTCTTCCCAAGCTTCCTTACTCATCTGGGCGTGATGTGCGACGGCGTGCTCGCCGTCGTACAGGTTCATGTCCGGATGCATCCATTCACGCTTCTGCCACAGGACCTTGTGGTCCTCCGATCCCGGCAGCGGGGTCAGGCAGAAGAACTCGAGGATGTCGAGGGGGAGCTCCTTCTTGATGATCTCGATATCCTTGGCGATCGATTCGGTCGTATCGAATGGAAAGCCGAGGATGTAGCCGGCGGTGGTGATGGCGCCCACATTCTTCCAGGCCAACAACATCTTGCGGTATTCGGTGATCTTGTTCTGACGCTTCTTGGCCGCAAGCAGGTTCGCCGCGTTGATGCTTTCGAGGCCGATCAACACTCGGTTGACGCCGGCGCGGGCGGCCTTTTCGATGAAATTCGGAATCTTGTGGCACAGCGCGTCGACCTGGATCACGAGGCGGATGTTCATCTTTTCGCGCTCGCGCATCGCGATGAGACAGTCGAAGATCGCTTCCCAATCCTTGTTGCGGGCGAGATTGTCATCGGTGATCAGGAAGTCGCGAATACCTTCCGCCCAATGCTCGCGGACAATCCGGTCGACATCCTCCACGGATCGGCGCCGCGATTTCTTGCCTTGAACGTTGATAATGGTGCAGAACGAGCACTGAAACGGGCATCCTCGGCCGGCATCGAAGCAGCCGATGTGCTGAATGGTTCGACGCAGGTGTTTTGCCGGCAGAATCGGGGTGGGCTCGGATTCCAGCGACGGCAGGTCGCTGAGATAGTTGTAGATCGGCTGCAGGGTCTGGTTGGCTGCGTCCTGCAGGATCCCGTCCATCCGCCCTTCCACCTCTCCGGCGAACAGGCTGACGCCCAGGTCCAGTGCCGCCTTGAGGTCGGCCTGCAGTTCGGGCAGCATCGCGAGGCAGCCCGACACGTGAAATCCGCCGACGATCACCGGCACGCCGGCGGCGCGGAACGGGCGGGCGATGTCGAGCGCACGCGGAAACTGATTCGACTGCACGCCAACGAGCGCAACAAGGCCGAACCCATCGTGCCGGCGGAAGAGCGAGAGCAGCTGCGCGGTGTTGACCCGCGCATTGATCTCGTCGATCACCGTGATATCGATTGCCGTGTCGGGTCCAAGCACGCCTCGGCGCGCCGAATCGTTCGCCAAGCTGTAGAGAACGCCGAGCGTATTCGAGGGAATGAACGCGCGAACCCATTGGATCACATAGCCATCATCATCGTAGTGCGATGGCTTGATCAGAACGAGCTGAAAGCGCCGCTTGGGACGCTCCGAGAGACGCGACATGGCCCTGGGCCTCCTTGCGGCCGCGAGGGACCTGTAGCACGAACCGCGCATGCCAGAAAGGGTTGGTTGGCGGGAAAGCGGCGGTGAGCCAACCGCGCCGAGCAAAACGTCCGGTGCGGGAGTTCACAACGGGCGTGACCGGCAACGCGCGTTTTCAGCTCACGTTCGGCGGCAGGTGCTCCAGGACGAAGCGGCGGAGGCCGTCGGTATGGTCGAGCGTGAGCGTCACCGGCAGCGCGCGGGCGCGACGGGCGAGCGGCGCGACCGCCGCGTCGCCGGCGAGACGCGCCAGATCCTTTTCGGTGGTGAGAAGCGTCAGGTTTGCACGCTCGGCCACGGCAACGAGGGCCGCCGCCTCGGCGGCCGTATAGCGATGGTGATCCGGAAAGCTGCGCCGGACCGGCGCCGCGATGCCGGCGGCGTCAAGCGTGGCAAAGAATTTTTCCGGGTGGCCGATGCCGGCGAAGGCGAGCACCGGACGTGTCGTGAGCGCCGCGACGGCGGCCGCATCGGGCGCAAGACGACCGTGGAAGATCTTACGACCGCGCGCCCGGCACGCTGCCATCACGGCGGCGGCGCCGGCGGCTTCGCCGATGACCACGAGCGCGTGCGCGCGTGCGAGCTGCGCACCGAGCGGTGCGCGCAAAGGCCCGGCCGGGAACACGCGGCCATTGCCGATGCCATACCGGCCGTCGATCGCGAGGATCGCGAGGTGTTTTTGCAGCGAGGGATTCTGGAAGCCATCGTCCATGACGACGAGGCCGGCGCCGGCATCGCGCGCCATCGCGGCGCCGGCGACGCGGTCGCGCGCCACGATGGTGCACGCGATGCGCGCGAGCAGCAGCGGCTCGTCGCCGACGTGGCGCGCCGTGTGCTTCTCGGTGTCGACGATCAGCGGACCGGCCAGCGTGCCGCCATAGCCGCGGGTGAGGAAGAACGGCCGTTGCCCGGCGGCGTGCAACAGCCGCCCGAGCGCGAGCGCCGTCGGCGTCTTGCCGGCGCCCCCCAGGGTCAGGTTGCCGATGCAGACGACCGGAACGCCGACCTCGCGCCCGCGCTGCCGCATCCGCCATGCCGCGACCGCACCGTACAGCGCGGCAATGGGGCTAAGCGACGCCGAGATGAAACCCGGCTCGCGCCACCAGAACGATGGCGCGTCCATCCTATGCTCGATACTCGAGGCGAAGCTGCATCAGGTAGGGGTCGATGGCGCTGAGCGTGCGATCAAGCGCCCCGCCGAGCACCTCGACGGTCTTGAGCGCCGCCTCGGCGACGGTCTCGCGCAGGTGCGCGTCGGTGAGCCAGGCGCCGATGAGGGCCGTGAGCTTGTCGGCGTCGTCGACCTCCTCGGCGCCGCGCGCGGTGTCGAGCGCCGAATAGATGTCGGCGAAATTCCACACGTGCGGTCCGTGCAGGATGGCGGTGCCGAGCTTGGCGGCCTCGATCGGGTTCTGCCCGCCGTGGCGCACCAGCGAGCCGCCCATGAAGACGATCGGCGCCAGGCGATAGATCAGGCCGAGCTCGCCGATCGTGTCGGCGACATAAATCTCCGTGTTCCTTTGCGGCAGGTCGCCGCGCGAGCGCATGGCCGAGGCAAGCCCGGCGACGTCGGCGATGTTCCCGACGCCGGCACCGCGCTCGGGGTGACGCGGCACCACGATAGTGAGAAGCCCGCGAAAACTGCGGCGCAGGCGAAGATGCGCCTCGATCACCGCGCCCTCTTCGCCCGGATGGGTCGAGGCGGCGACGACGAGCGGGCGCCGGTCGACTGCGCCCTGTACGGCAGCGAGCTTGGCGGCGTCGGCCGGCGGCGCCGGAACGTCGAGCTTGAGATTTCCCGTCATGCTCACGCGCGGCGCACCGAGCTCGCTGTAGCGCTCGGCATCGTGCGCCGACTGCGCCAGGCAGAGGTCGAAGCGCTCGAGCAGCGCCGCGATGGTCGCCGGCGCCTTGCGCCAGCGCCTATAGGAGCGCTCCGACAGGCGCCCGTTGATCAGGATCAGCGGGATGCCGCGCGCCGTGCTCTCCACGATCGTGTTCGGCCACAAATCCGATTCGGCGATGAGGGCGAGGCCCGGCCGCCAATGGTCGAGGAAGCGGGCAACGAAACGCGGCGCGTCGAGCGGCACGAACTGGTGAATGACGCCGGCCGGCAGCCGCCTTGCGGCGAGCTCGGCCGAGGTCGTGGTGCCGGACGTCACCAGCACGTTGAAGCCGCGCGCGCGAATGCGGTCGACCAGCGGAATGATCGCCAGAATCTCGCCGACGCTGGCGCCGTGCACCCACACCAGCGGCCCGTGCGGACGACGCAGCCGGCTCTCGCCGCGGCGCTCGCAGATGCGCTCGGGGTTTTCCTTGCCGCGCCGCATGCGCTGGCGCAGGACGAGCGGCGCGAACGGCATCGCCGCCGCCGCCAGCCGACGATATGCGCGCAAGGTCGCCGGCAGGCGCTCAGCCATGATTCGTGCTCCGGCGATCGACGATGGTATAGGCCCGTTCGGTCGCGGCGTTGACGCCCTGCTCGACGGCGACACGCGCCTGTTCGAGCGCCGCCTCGTCCGCCTCGGGCGGAACGCGGATCGGTTCACCGGCCACGATGGCGCCACGGCTGAACGGCAAATTGATGACGGAACGATCCCAGTTGTTGAGCGTGATGCGGCCGCTCGTTGCGACCGCCACCGGATAGATCGGCCGTCCCGATATCTGGGCAAGTTTCACGATACCGCCACCCGCCACGCGCGACACCTTGGGAATGTCGGCGGTCAGCGCCATGCTCCAATTGTCTTGCAGCGCCGTCAACATGTTCATGAAGGCCGTCACCCCACCCTTGCGATCGAAGCGCCGCTCGCGATCGCCGGAGCCGCGGATCGCTTCCACGCCCAACCGCTCCGCCGCGATCGCGTTCACCTCGCCGTCGCGATGGCGCGAGATCAACACCTTGGCGCGATAGTGTGCCGGCTTGGCGAACGGCACCATGAAATGCTGCCCGTGCCAAAAGGCGAAGATGACCGGAAGCTCGGGCTCGAGCCGCTCGTACACATCCGCTGGTTCCACCACGAATCGGCTCGTCACCCACACCAGCCGCAGATATTCCGCGGCGGCGACACCGACCGCGGCCTGCATCAAGGGTGCGCGGCCTATCCGCTTCAACAACGCCATCAGCCGGAACCCGAAGTTTCAGCGCGGCCGGCGATCGCCGCCGTCCGGCTGCAGCAGCCGGTGCAGATGGACGATGAAATAGCGCATCTCGGCGTTGTCGACGGTCTGCTGCGCTTTCGCCTTCCAGGCCGCGTAGGCGGTCGCGTAGTTCGGATAGATGCCGACCATGTCGAGCTTGTCGAGATCCTTGAATTCGATCTCGTCGAGCGCCGTGAGCTCGCCGCCGAAAACCAGATGCAACAATTGCTTAGGCTTCTTCGCCATGGCTGATCCTTCGTGGCCCGGCGCCGTACTCGTGCCGCCGATCTGAAGTTCCTGCCGCGCCTGCCGCAACCCCGTGTAGGAACTTCAAAGCGCAAAGCGGCACTGGAACCATAGACGTGTGAGTGCCTCTTCGCTTCCGAAGTTCGTGACCGAGGGTGCTGCGATGTATCACGAACTTCGGAACCGGGCACTGGTGCCCCGAACCCGAAGTTCGCATGCACTTGCCGCGAATCCGATTGCGAACGTCGGGTTCAAAAGGCGCACTACAATCATAGAGTTGCTCGTGTCCCTCGATTCCGAAGTTCGCATAAGCGCGTGCTGCAAGGTTTTGCGAACTTCGGCATCGGGACACGCGGATCGATCATGCGAAATCGGGCATTCGTCCGCGCACGAGATTCATGATGGCGGCATGGCGAGCATGCCCGGCCGCGATCAAGGCTCCGTGCACCGGATCGGGCCGGTTGTAGATCGGCGGATGGCCCTCGAGCGAGGTCAGCGCGCCGCCGGCTTCGTGCACCAAAAGATCGGCCGCCGCAAGGTCCCAGTCATGGCTGTTGGGAGCCGCGAGCGCAGCGTGGAGGGCGCCGCTGGCGACATACGCCAGCCGCAGCGCCAAGGAGAAGATTTTCGGCACGGCCACGATCCCGGGCGCGATCGCGGCGAGACGCTCCAGGCGGCGCGGCGGCCCGGCCATGCGGGCGCCATCGAGCGAAGCGCCCGGCGCGGGAGCGATCGGTTCGCCGCTGCGGGTCGCGCCTCGACCCTTGACGGCGAGGAAGAGCTCGTCGGTGACAGGAGCAAACAGCGCGGCCGCCACCGGCCGGCCATCCTCGACCAGCGCCGCCGAGATCGCCCAGTCGGAGCGGCCGCTGATGAAGCCGCGGGTGCCGTCGATGGGGTCGACGATCCACACGCGGCGCGCCGTGAGGCGGGCCGGGTCGTCGGCGCTTTCTTCCGACAGCCAGCCGTAGCCGGGCGAATCGCGCATGAGACGATCGCGCAGCAGGAGATCGGCTTCGATATCGGCTTCGCACACGGGGGAGCTTGCCCCCTTGGTCCAGTTCTTGACCGGCGAGCCGAACTTGCTCAGCGCCAGCGCGCCCGCCTCGGTCACCGCCTGCTTGAGCCGGTCGGCAATGTGCTCAAGAGGAATCTCCGCGTCAGTGACCGGCAACGGTGAGCCCCTCCACCCGCACGGTCGGCGCATTAGTCCCATAGCGGAACTGCAGATCATTGGCGGGCGTGAGCGTGCGGAATACATCGAATAGATGGCCCGCGATGGTCACCTCGCTCACCGGATAGGTGAGCTTGCCGTGCTCGATCCAGAAACCGGCCGCGCCCCGGCTGTAATCGCCGGTGACGAGATTGACTCCCACGCCGATGAGATCGGCGACGTAGAAACCTTCCTCGATGTCGGCGATCAGCTCGTCGGGCGTCGCCCTGCCCGGCTCGAGATGCAGATTGCTGGCGCCCGGCGCCGGGGCCGACGACACGCCGCGCTGCGCGTGACCAGTGGTCTTGAGGCCAAGCTCGCGCGCGGTGGCGCTGTCGAGGAGCCAAGACGTCAGCCGGCCATCCTCGACAATCGCCAGCGGCCGTCCGGCAACGCCTTCGGCATCAAACGGGCGCGAGCGCAAGCCGCGCCGGCGCAGCGGATCGTCGACGATGCGGATGCCGGGGGCGAACAGCTGCTCGCCCAGCTTGTCTTTGAGGAAGCTCGTCTTGCGCGCGATCGAGCTGCCGTTGATGGCGCCGGCAAGGTGAGCGATCAACCCGCCGGCCACCCGCGGATCGAACACGACCGGGACTTTTCTGGTCTCCACCTTGCGGGGGTTGAGCCGTTTGACCGTACGCTCGCCCGCGCGCGCCCCGACGGTCGCGGCGTCGTCGAGATCGGCGGCGTGCAGCGCGGAGGCGAAATCGTAGTCGCGTTCCATCTCCAGGCCTTCGCCGGCAATGGCCATGGCGGAGACGCCGTGACGGGAAGCGAGATAGGCGGCGTGAAAGCCATGGCTCGTCACCAGCACCATGCCGCCGATGCCGGTCGAGGCCGAAGCGCCGCCGGACTTGGCAACGCCCGGCACGGCGAGCGCCGCCCCTTCCGCCGTGAGCGCCAGCTCTTCGAGCTGTTGCACCGACGGCAGGTCGGGATCGAGCAGGTCGAGATCCGGGATGGCGCGCGCGAGCTCGTCGCGCTCGGCCAAGCCCGCATATGGATCGTCGGGCGCGACGCGCGCCATGGCGACCGCGCGCTCGGCGAGCGCGCCGATGCCGTCGGCGCGAATGTCGTTGGTGGAGACCACGGCCTGGCGGCGGCCGACCAGGACGCGCAAGCCCACATCGTCCGCTTCCGCCCGCTCGGTTTCCTCCACATGGCCGTCGCGCACCTCGACGCCGAGCGACACCGACCGCACCGCCACCGCGTCGGCTGCATCGGCGCCGGCGCGGCGCGCCGCATCCACCAGCCGTTCGGCCAGCGCGCTCAGCGCCGATTGGTCGAGGAGGGAGGTCATTGTCGCTGCGATTTAAGGGGACGGCCCCGCCGTGACAAGGGCAACCGGCGGCCCGCGTTCTAACCCGCGATTGCCCGAAACGCCCGCAATTGCGCGGGAACGGCAAGATTTCATCAATGATGAGTCGCGACGGGCACGGCGATACGGGGGGTTAACCAGAGATCTTAAGCCGACTCCGACCGCGCGCTGGCATCATGGCGACAACAACCGGGCAACAGACCCGGCCGGGAGTCACTAAGAGGCGTCAGATGGTACTCGGCGGGGCCATGCCCGTCGGGTCGGGCCGCGTTCAGCGGCTCGACCCGCTCGCGCTCCCCGTCCGCTTCACGGCAAGCGACGTCGGAGCGGACGAACGGGTGCGCGACGTCGAGCTCACGTGCGAGCGGGTGGTGCTGCGACGGGCGGTCCGCGGCATCCGGATGGCGGTCAACCTCCCGGTCACCGCTTTTCTCGGCGTCGCATTGCGTCTGGTCCCCAGCGCGGGCGGTGCACCCGATCTCGTGACTGTTTGCCTCGAGCACCGCGATGCCGGCCTCTCGGTGCCGCTGTTCTCAGCCGCCGACAGCGACGACGTCGTCGCCGAATGGCAGCTGTGGGCCAAGGTGCTCAAGCTGCCGCTGCTCGTTGCCCATGTGGACGGAAGCCTGACCGAGCCGTTCGCGCGGCTCGGCCTCATTCGCGTGCAAAGCCCGGAGCCGCGGCGGCGGCGCAAGAACGCCATCAAGGCGCGCCACCCCTCGATCCTGCTGCGGCGCCTGCCGGGAAAGCTGCCGGCCGAGCCGGCCGTGCACCGCGGCGAGCGCGAGATCATCGCGCGAAATTAGCGCCTGGGCTCGTAAAATCCGCGACAATAGCCTGATCGATGCTACCCGGAAGCGATGTGCTTCGCCATGATTCAGCCAAAGGTTTCCAATAGCTCAGCAGGGACCGGGAGGGGGGCTCAATGGTTCCAGCACGCCCGTTTGCTGCTGCCGCCACAGCATCGTTGCTGATCGCAGGCGCATTTTTCGCCATCCTGTTCTCCGTCGCGGACTCGCCGGCCCAGGGCCGGCCCGGCGTCTGTGAAGACGCGGCCGAGCTTGCGGTCCTGCCCTCGCCGATCGCACCGTGGAAGGGCGCGCCGTTGCGCGTCATCTTCGCCGCCGAGAAGCCGCTCGAGGGCGAGCTTTCGCTGATCGCGCCCAACGGAAGCGTGGCGGCCAAGTCGCGGGAGCGGCACGGCGGGCCGCCGTATTTCTGGTTCGCCGAGGTCGCGTCGCCGGCCGCCGGGACATGGCACGCGAAGCTCGCACGCGACCGCGCGCCGGCCGAGTGCAGCACGATCACCCGCGAAATCGCGGTGAGCGACCGCAAACCGCCGCGGCCGCAGGCGACGCAGGGGAGCGTCTGGCCGGTGCGCAACACGTGGAACCGGGCGACGGAAAACCTGTATTCCGCATGGATCGAGAAGCTCTTCGATGCGCCGCTCGACGCGGCGCCGTCGTGGAAGGCGCTGCACGAAGTGCTGCGCGATCGATCGCGTAATGTCCTGTTCGACCACTTGGGTCTCGGCGAAGACCAGATGGGGCTCGTCATCCGCCCCGACTGCGCCGATCTTCCGTACTTCCTGCGCGCGTATTTCGCGTTCAAGATGGGGCTGCCGTTCGGGTACGCGAAGTGCACGCGCGGCAGCGGCGGCGAGCCGCCGAAGTGTCCGGTGTGGTGGAACATTCAGAACGAGGAACCTCGCACGCCGCCGCCCGAAGACATAACCGAGCCCGGCCCCGCGTTTGAGATGGTGCGCCAGCCCGCCGCGAATCCGGTGAGCGGATTTTGGGCGCGGCCGCCGCGACTTGCGACGGCGCTGCCGGAAGGCGTTGTCGCTCCGCCCGCACCTGCGGCGAAACCGCCGGGACCTCCGCCGCGGCCGCCGGGACTCGCGCCGGCATTCGGCCATTATCTGCGCTGGAGCGTCGCCGATGCGGTCCATTCCGGATCGGGGCGGACGCGGGCGAACGACGACAACACCGATTATTATCCTGTGCCGCTGAACCAGGACACGTTGCGCCCAGGGACCGTGTACGCCGATCCATACGGGCACCTTTTGGTGATCGCGCGGCGCGTGGCGCAGTCCGGCGATGCGGCGGGTGTCTTCCTGGCTGTCGACGCGCAGCCCGACGGGACGGTCGCGCGAAAGCGCTTCTGGCGCGGCAATTTCCTGTTCGCACAGGATCCCGCGCTCGGAAGCCCCGGGTTCAAGCGCTTCCGGCCGATCATGCGCGACAGGAACGGCGTCCTGCGGCGGCTGACCAACGACGAAATCGCGAAAAATCCGCAGTACGCCGATTATTCGCTCGATCAGTCGCGGCTGGCGGTCGAAGCCTTTTACGACCGCATGGATGACGTGATGTCGCCGGCGCCGCTCGATCCTTCGCGCGCCATGAAGGAGGCGATCACGTCGCTCGAAGAGCAGGTGAAGGCGCGCGTGACCTCGGTCGAAAACGGGCGCAAGTTCCAGAACAGCGGCCGCGGCGACGCGACAATGCCGGACGGTGCGTCGATCTTCGAGACGAACGGCGCGTGGGAAGATTTCGCGACGCCGGCGCGCGATTTGCGCCTGTTGATCGCGCTGGATGTGGTGCGCGGCTTTCCGGATCGCGTGGCGCGGCGGCCGGAGCGGTATGCGATGCCGAAGGACAAGAGCGTCGCGGCGGTGAAAGCCGAACTGGAGAGCGTGCTGGCGTCGGAGCTCGCGGCGCGCAAGTTCTCGTATACGCGCAGCGATGGCTCCGCGTGGACGCTCGCGCTCAACGACGTGCTCGATCGCGCGGCGGCGCTCGAGATGGCGTACAACGTCAACGACTGCGTCGAGCTGCGGTGGGGCGCGGCGGAGAAGAGCGACGAGGCGTCGACGTGCAAGCGGCATGCATCCTCGGCGCAGCGCGCGAAGATGACCGAGTACCGCGCCTGGTTCCGCGAGCGGCGCCGGCCGCCCCGCGTGTAGGCTCGATCGCGCTCACGCCTCCGCATCCAAAGGCCACATCGTGCGCGGCGGTCGCATCGCGGCCAAGCCCGCAGCGTTGTTGTGTCGACTCTTCGGCCGGCGTGCTATCATCGTTTGATTGCACAAGGCCGAGGCGATCATCCGAATGGCGCGAACCTACACGTTCGTTTTCAATCCTGAGCCCGAAGGCGGCTATACGGTCACCTGTCCGGCACTTCCCGGTCTCGTGACCTACGGCGAGACGCTGGCGGAGGCGCGGGAGATGGCGCGTGATGCCATGGATGGCTTGATCGAGGTGATGCGCGAAAAGGGGGAACCAATCCCTGAAAATGATCCGCCGGAAGCGGTCTCGCGCTTCAATCGGTTGGCTCACACGCTTCAGAGCGACGGCGAGGCAGAGCCGATCTTCGAGCAATTGAGCGCGACAAGCGACGAGAGGGTATGAGCCGACTGCCGAGCCTCAAGCCGCGAGAAGTGGTCGCGGCTCTCGAAAGGTGCGGCTTTGTCGTTGTTCGGATCGTCGGCAGCCATTACCAGCTCTTCAACAAGCGCACACGTCGTCACACGACCGTGCCGCACCACAATCGCGACCTTACGCGCGGGACCGTCGCGGCGATCGTTCGGCAGGCGGGATTAACACGCGACGGATTTATCGAGCTGTTGTGAAGCCGGCAGAACGCCGGCGGCTTCGCGATAAAATCGTCCTCGAACGCCGTGATCATGCGAGGCGTCGCGCCAGCGCGTCAAGCACGAAGCCGGCGAACAGGATCAGGCCGGCGTCGCGGTTGGACTTGAACAGCATCAGGCACAGGTCGGGATCGTCGATGTCGAGGCGCACGATTTGCCAGGCGAGATGCGCCGCGAAGGCGAGGAGGCCCACGGCGAAGATCGCGCCGCCGCCGGCCGCAAAGCCGGCGACGCCGATCAGGATCACGGCCGCCGCATAGAACACGGCCAACATGGGTTTGGTGCGCGCCCCGAACAGGATCGCCGTCGACTTCAACCCGATCAGCGCGTCGTCCTCGCGGTCCTGATGGGCGTAGATCGTGTCGTAGCCGATCACCCAGGCGATCGCCCCCGCATAGAGGACGAGCGCGGGCCAGTCGAGCCGATCGAACAGCGCCGGCCAACCCATCAGCGCGCCCCAGGAGAACGCCAGGCCGAGCACGATCTGCGGCCAGTAGGTGATGCGCTTCATGAACGGGTAGACCGCGACGACGGCGAGCGAAGCGATGCCGACAGCGATGGTGAAACGATTGAACTGCAGCAGCACCATCAATCCGATCAGCGCCTGGAGACCCATGAAGACCATGGCCTCTTTCACCGTCACTTGGCCGGACGGGATCGGGCGCGAGCGTGTACGCTCGACGCGGGCATCGATGTCGTGGTCGACGATGTCGTTCCAGGTGCAGCCGGCGCCGCGCATGGCGAAGGCGCCGATGAAGAACAACAGCACGTGCCAGGGATCGGGGATGGCTTGGGCGCGCACCGCGGCAAGGCCGGCCGACCACCAGCACGGCATCAGCAGGAGCCAGGAGCCGATCGGCCGATCGAGGCGGGCCAGCCGCAGGTACGGCCGCACGCGGACCGGAGCGACCCGATCGACCCAGTTTCCAGTCGAATCGGCGACGCGTCCGGCCGCCTCGCTCATCGCGACAGCGCGCTTCCCTGCAGCGTGTCGAAGGTGCCGCGGCCGGGGGTGACGTTGCTCGGCCCGGCGACGCCGCGCACGCCCAATTCATCGCTCAGGCGCGGACCGGGTGGCGGCGCGCCGGGTGCGGGGGCCGCTCCCATCGGGCCGGCGGCGCAAACCTGATCGCGCGTCTTCATGGTGCGATCGTGGTTCGCCTTCATCTGGGTGACGGCCTGCGCCGGGATCTGGCACTGCGACTGATTGTCGGCGACGAACTTGACCACCTTCGCCTCGGCGACGGCGAAATTCTTGAATAACTGGCACACTTCCGGCCGCGGCGCCTTGCGCTCGGTGGCGCTCTTGATGAGGTTGGCGCGCTTCTCCGCCGCCTCGCGCAACGGCACGAAATCCTTGAAGCACGGCGGTTCCTGCCCGCCGCCTTGAGGCGCCATTCCGCCTTGTGCGGCGCCCGGCGGCGGCCCCTGCATCATGCCGCCCGGGCCCGCGGCACCGGGAGGCGGCGCCGGCGGCGCGCTGTCGAACGTGGGCCGGTTTCCTCCCATCAGGGGTACCTGCGCTAACGCGCTCCCCACGCCGGTAAAAGCCAGCCCCGCGGCCAGCGCAACGACGCAACGCAAGGTCATCCTCGTTCCCCTTCTCTATTCCCTGCAACTCGCGGCCCGCGGCCGACTCCCCTCGCCTTTAAACAACCTCCGGATTTCGGCGGCAAGGCGGCAAATCGCCTTTGCGGCGCGTCACCCGGCGGCTAAATCGAGACCCGGATTGCTTAATACTCCGTTTACGAGCCGAGCCGACCGGATTCCACGCCGCCCAGAGCGGCGACGCGACACGACGTCATCGTGCTCCCCTCCCGATCGCCAGCTTCCATCGAAAAGCTTGCCAGGATTGAACACGTTCGAGCGGGCAGCGTCCGAGGTCCAGGTGATGCCTAAAGTCGTTCCGCGCGCCCGAGATCCAATCCTCCCTCGCCAGACAACGCCGGAATTCGGGCGGCAAGGCGGCAATTCGCGCTGGCGGACGCAGAACCGCACGGCTAAACCGCCACAAGCACGTTCAAGAGTTGGCTCGCGACGTGGCCCGCTACGATTTCCGCACCACAAGACTGTTCGTCGCCGCGCCCCTGGCGCCTGGGGCGCGGATTGGCCTCGATCAAGCCCAAGCCAACTACCTGCTCCAGGTGCTGCGGCACCGCCCCGGCGACCCGGTTCTCGTCTTCAACGGCCGCGACGGCGAGTGGCGCGCCACGCTTGCCGTCGAGCGCAGGAAACGGGCCGCGCTCGAGGTCGCCGAGCAGACGCGGGCGCAGCCCGCGCCGGGCGACCTGCACTACCTGTTCGCGCCGCTCAAGCACGCGCGGCTCGATTACATGGTGCAAAAGGCGGTCGAGATGGGCGCCACGCGGCTGCAGCCCGTGCGCACGCAGCACACGCAAGCCGAACGCGTCAACCTCAAGCGCATGCGCGCGAACGCCGTCGAAGCGGCGCAGCAGTGCGGGATCCTCACCCTTCCCGATATCGGCGAGCCGGTCAGCCTGGCGGACGCCGTTGCCGATTTCGAGCCGTCGCGGCTGCTGGTGTTCTGCGACGAGGAGGCCGACGTGCAAGACCCGGTGGCGGCGCTCGCGGCCGCGGCGGCGCGGCCGTCGAACGGACCGGCGAAGCTTGCCGTGCTGATCGGTCCGGAAGGTGGTTTCACGGAAAGCGAGCGCGCCGCCGTGCTGAAGCTGCCGCGGGTGGTGCGGCTTGCGCTCGGCCCGCGCATCCTGCGCGCCGACACCGCGGCGGTGGCCGCCCTGGCCCTGGTCGGGGCGGTGATCGGCGACTGGCGCTAAGTGCCCCGCTTCCGAAGTTCGTGATCCATGGCAGCACCCTCCGAGACGAACTTCGGCAAGCAAAGGGCACTCGCAGCTTTATGAGTCTAGTGCCGCTTTGCGATTTGAAGTCCTCCACGAGCCTGCCGCAAACTGCTGTAGGAACTTCAAATCGGCGGCACTAGCCTCGGCCGGTAATTTACGGAAATTAAAGGCTTAAGGGGATTTGCGGCGCGGAACTCGCCAGCCTCGACGGCGTTATCAGGCGCCGGGCGTGCCGTATCGAGCCATTGTCGATTTCAATTGTGCAGTGATCCCATGCCGGACGTTGGGGCTGCGCGGGGCGCATCTGTCCCCTTCTTTCTGCCGCATCGTTCGCGCCCGCTGCCCGCAGCCGATCGATTCTTTGCCAGGATGCCGAAGGGGGAAGAGATGCCGCACGAATACCGATTCGGGATCGAAGAGGAGTACTTCATCGTCGATGCGGACTCGAAAACCGTGGCGCGCGAGATGCCGGAAGCATTCCTGGCCGACGCCAAGCAGGCCACCGGCGACCGCGTCCGCGGCGAGTTCCTGCAGTCGCAGATCGAAGCCGCGACGGTCCCGCATACGTGCATGCGGGAGGCGCGCGCCGAGCTGCGCTTCCTGCGCCAGACGGTGGCGCACGTAGCCGCGCAGCACGGCCTTGCCATCTTCGCCGCCGGCACGCATCCGACCGCCCTGTGGAAGCGATCGCAGCAGACGCAGGCGGAACGCTACGACATCGTGATGGACGACCTGCAGATGATCGGCCAGCGCAACATGCTGTGCGGGCTCCACGTCCACGTGGAGTTGCCCGACCCCGACGACCGCGTCGACGTCATGTGCCGGATGCTGCCGTATCTGCCGCTGTTCGTGGCGCTCGCGACCTCCTCGCCGTTCTGGCAGGCGCGGCCGACCGGGCTCAAGGGCTATCGCCTGGCGGCCTATGACGAGCTGCCGCGCACCGGCGTGCCTGAGCTGTTCCGCCGGCGCGAGGACTACGAGGCCTATGTGGCGGCGCTGGTGCGCGCCGGCGTCATGGGGGACTCGAGCTACATATGGTGGGCGATCCGCCCCTCCCTGAAACATCCGACGCTCGAGCTGCGCGCGCCCGACTCGTGCACGCGGGTGGACGATTCGCTCGCGCTCGCGGCGCTCTATCGCGCCATCGCGCGGGCGCTCACCCGCAACCCGTGGCTCAACTGGGATCTCACCGCGGTGGATCGCGCCATCGTGGTCGAGAACAAATGGCGGGCGCAGCGTTACGGCGTCACCGGCACGTTCGTCGACATCGGCGGCAACGGCGCGGTCTCGGTGATGGAGATGCTGGAGCAGGTCATCGCCCAGGTGCGCGAGGACGCCGAGGCGCTCAATTGCGTCGACGAGCTCATGCATTGCCGCGAGATCGTCGGCGCCGGCACCTCCGCCGACGCCCAGCTCGCCGTGTTCGAAGCCGCGCAGGGACGCACCGACAATCGCAGCGGCGCGCTGCGCGCCGTCACCGACTGGATTGCCCAGGCGACGCTGCAGTAGTCAGGCTTGCTCCGGCTCGCGCAGCGGCAGTGCCCCGCTTCCGAAGTTCGTGATGCATTGCGGCACCCTCTGACACGAACT
>JBJMSU010000195.1:0-8643 GCA_045801465.1 Xanthobacteraceae bacterium
ATGAGCCCGCGCACCGTGATCACCTGGGCGGAGAACGCCGAGATCTTCAAGGACGTCGGCTTCGCGTTCCGGCTGACGTTCCTCAACAAGTGCGACGAGCTGGAGCGGCCGATCGTCGCCGAGTTCTATCAGCGCTGCTTCGGCACGGAGCTGCCGGAATCCGCCGTCAACGTCGCACTGAGCTGAGGTGCGGTTCGCCCGCGATCGGCACATGGCCTCCAACATCAAAGGCAAGAGCACGCAGAAGGATGCCCCGACCGAGCCGTTCAAGCGGGCGGTCGCCGGATGCCTGCGCGCCATCGCGCGCCGGCACGAGCTCGACGTCACTTATGCGGCTGAACGGCCCGGCCTTGCCGGCGGCAAGGCGCGCTTGCCGGAGCCGCCGCGCAAGCTCAATCCACAGGAGGCCGCGATCGTGCGCGGCCATGCGGATTCCATTGCGCTGCGCCTTGCCTGTCACGACCCGACTGTCCATCGCCGCCTGCAGCCGGGCGGTCAGCAGGCCCGCGCCGTGTTCGAGGCGGTCGAGCAGGCGCGGGTCGAGGCCATCGGGGCGCGGCGCATGCAAGGGGTGGCGGGAAATCTCGCCGCCATGCTCGATGATCGCTTTCACCGCGGGAAGTTCGACGACATCACCGACCGCGCCGACGCGCCGATCGAGGACGCCCTCGCTCTCCTGGTGCGCGAGCGCCTCACCGGGCGCGCGCCGCCTGCCGCCGCACGCAGGCTGGTCGAGCTGTGGCGGCCGTGGATCGAGGACCGCGCCGGACGCAATCTCGACCGTCTGGAAAAAGTCCTCGAGAACCAGCGGCGCTTCGCCGACTGCATCCACGACCTGCTCGACTCCCTCGACATGGGCGACGATCGCAGCCGCGATTCCGAGGACGAGGACGAAGAGAGCGGCGATCAGGACGGGCGCCAGGACGACGCCGCGGGCGAAGGCGACGCCAAGGAATCCGAGGACGCCGAAGGGATGACGCTCGAGGAGGCCGAGATGGCCGCCGACGAGCTGCCCGAGAGCGCCTCCGAGGCGCGCGACGCCGACTCCGCCGACATGCCCGAAGACGCCGATATGGGCGATGCGGAAAACCCCAACGAGCCGTGGCGGCCGCGGCATCATGGGGCAAACGAGCCGCGCGGACCCGACTACCGGCCGTTCGTCACCAAGTTCGACGAGATCGTCGGCGCCGAGGATCTGTGCGAGCCGGAGGAGCTGGAGCGGCTGCGCGGTTATCTCGACAAGCAGCTCTCGCACCTGCAGGGCGTGGTCGCCCGCCTCGCCAATCGCCTGCAGCGCCGCCTGCTGGCGCAGCAGAACCGCGCCTGGGAATTCGATCTCGACGAAGGCCTGCTCGATCCCGCGCGGCTCTCCCGCGTCATCGTCGATCCGCTGCACCCTTTGTCGTTCAAGCGCGAAAAGGACACCACCTTCCGCGACACGGTGGTGACGCTGCTGCTCGACAATTCCGGCTCGATGCGCGGCCGCCCGATCACGGTGGCGGCGACCTGCGCCGATATCCTGGCGCGCACGTTGGAGCGCTGCGGCGTGAAGGTGGAGATCCTGGGCTTCACCACGCGGGCCTGGAAAGGCGGGCAGTCGCGCGAAGCCTGGCTTGCCGCCGGCAAGCCGCAGAATCCCGGCCGCCTCAATGACCTGCGCCACATCATCTACAAGGCGGCGGACGCGCCGTGGCGGCGCTCGCGCAAGAATCTCGGATTGATGATGCGCGAGGGCCTGCTGAAGGAGAATATCGACGGCGAAGCGCTCGACTGGGCGCACAAGCGCCTGCTGACGCGGCCGGAAAGCCGCCGCATCCTGATGATGATCTCCGACGGCGCGCCGGTCGACGATTCCACGCTCTCGGTCAATGCCGGGAACTATCTCGAGCGCCATCTGCGCTGGGTCATCGAGGACATCGAGACGCGCTCGCCGGTCGAGCTGATTGCGATCGGCATCGGCCACGATGTCACGCGCTACTATCGTCGCGCCGTGACGATCGTCGACGCCGAGGAGCTCGGCGGCGCCATGACGGAAAAGCTCGCCGAGCTGTTCGACGAGAGCGTCGCGCCGGAGCCCGTCCAGGGCGTGCGGCGAAGGCTGCACGCGTGAGCGCAGCGGAGTCACCGCAGCCGGGCGCACCGACACGCCGCACCCTGCTGGCGATCGTGGCGGCGGCGCTGTTGCTGCCGCCAGGCGTTGGGCGCGCCGAGCCGGACAAGCCGCGCGTCGCCGAGCCGCCGGTCAGGATCGAGGTGCGTGCGCGTCCGATCCTTAGCTTCGAGCCGCGCGATCCATCACGGCATCGCTTCGGCCAGCTCGAGTTCCGCGGCGGCGTCGAGCTCACCTCGTCCTACAAGGAATTCGGCGGCGTCTCGGCGATCCGGGTCCGCCCCGACGGGGCGCATTTCCTCGCGCTCACCGACCAGGGCCGCTGGCTGCGCGGCCGCCTCACCTATGACGGAATGCGGCCGACCGGCATCGCCGACGCCGAGATGGCGCCGATCCTCGGCGCCGACGGCAGGCCGCTCGCGGCGCGGCGCTGGTACGACACGGAGTCGATCGCCGAGGATGATGGCATCGTCTATGTCGGCATCGAGCGCGTGCACCAGATCGTCCGCCTCGATTACGCCAAGCACGGGCTCCTCGCCCGCGGCCAACCGATCCCGGTGCCGCCCGGCTTCAAGCAACTGCCGTCCAACGGCAGCATCGAGGCATTGGAGTTCGTACCCAAGGGGCTGCCGCTCGCCGGCACGCTGATCGCGATTTCCGAGCGCGGCTACGACGAGGCCGGAAATCTCAAGGCCTTCCTGATCGGGGGCCCAAGTCCCGGCACGTTCGCGGTGAAGCGCAGCGATGATTTCGACATCAGCGATTGTGCGCTGCTGCTCCCCGGCGAGCTCCTGATTCTCGAACGGCGCTATTCGCTGTGGCGCGGCGTCGCGCTACGCATCCGGCGTATTCCCTTGGCCTCCATCAAGCCCGGCGCGCTCGTCGACGGCCCGGTCGTGGTGTTCGCCGATATGGGCTACGAGATCGACAACATGGAAGGCCTGTCGGTGCACCGCACGGCTGCCGGCGACACCGTGCTCACGCTGATCTCGGACGACAACTTCTCCGCCATTCAGCGCACAATCCTGCTGCAGTTCACGCTGGTGGAGGAATGAGCCCTCGGACTCGTCATGCCCGGGCTTGACCCGGCTTGACCCGGGCATCCCGCTTGGACTGGCAACGCTGTGCCACATGAAGCGAGGTGGCCGGGACTAGCCCGGCCATGACAAATCAGAGGCTGCTCGAGGAAATGCGAACTACGCGCTCGCCGTGAGCCTGGAAGAGCCCGAAGCACTGCTCTGACGCCTCCGGTCAGGCCGCGGCTCGCTTCGTCGAGCGGCAGCCCGGTGCCTTCGGTGGCGGAAGAAGCAATTCGGCCGGCACGTGGAAACGGGCGCGCAGGCGCTGCACCATCGCCATGCTCAGCTCCTTCTTGCCCCGTAGGACCTCACTCACGCGGCTCGGAGTGCCCAGAATCGGCACCAGGTCGGCCCGCGTGAGGCCGTGCTGATCCATGAGGTAGCGTATCATCTCGGCTGTGCTCGGCCGCCGCCGCGGCCACTTGGTCTCTTCGTATGCGGCGACCAGACGCGCCTGCGCTTGCAGACGCGCAAGGTCGGCTGGATCGTCAGACGTCATAAGTCGGTCAACGAGCGCACGAGCGCGAGCCAGTTCGGCATCGCTGTCGATCACGATCAGGACCGCGTCCATCAAACCGTCTCCGCATCGATCCTGTCATACTCGGCATGCGTCCCGAAGAACCGGGTCACCAGAACGCCCGCCTGATACTGCACGGCCGCGACCAATCGGTAGTCGTTGCCCTTGATGTTAAACACCACGCGGCCGGCCTTGAGGATGCTCGCCTTCGGATGTGAGGCCTTCACATCCTGGCTCTATTTCTGAGCGTGACGCGCAAGCGTTTCCGCAGCGTGGGCGAAAGCATCGATTGCGGCATAGCTTCCATAAACAAACATCCCAACACAGGCAAACCCAAGAAATATCGTCACACCCATGAGCACATGTCCCGTCCTGTCGTGCCGGAAATGATACGCCCCATGACTGAAGTAGGTGGTGCCGTGCGCAACGATGCAGGATGCAACAGCGGCAATGAAAAGCTGCATTGCCAGAATAAACCCCCGCGTCGCCGTCGAGCCGACCTGCTGGACGGCCCCGACCTCTTTCACAGCACTACCTAGGAACGTCAGGAAGGAGACGGCCGCACCCCCGCTTACGATAAGCAGCGCGTTGAGGGTTCTGTGACCAGTTTCCGCAAAGATCTCGCGAAAATCTCTTCGATACTGCTCCTCGCCGCCGTTGATCCTGCGCGTCATCGCACCCTCCATTGTGGAACTACAGGAGAGTACACATCCAAGATTGCATCCGCATCATCGGATCGAAGATCGGGACGACTGCGGCCGGTGGTCGCCAAACCAGCCCGCAGCGGGGCTGATTGGCGTTAGCGCAATCCGCCATAAAAATACGCACGCTCGTCGCCGCTTTTAGGGCAAGAGCGGCGGGACTTGCCGTTCCCAGTTTATATCGAAGTGGCGCGCCTGAACTCTGGATCCGCGGCGGCTTTAGCTCGCCGCCGCACGTTTCTTCGCGATCTCGTGCTTGAGATTGCGCGCCTGGGGGAGAGCTCCTCGTCCTTGGGCGCGGTGATGGGAGTGGCGGACGGCTGCCGTCGAGCGCCCACCGGTTGACAGGCTATGTGATTATTCACATATTCCGTCATGGCCCGAAAAGCCGACGATCCGAGGCCTCTCATCTGGCGCGGGACCTCGAAGGCCGACTTCATGGCTTTTCCGCCAGCCGTTCAGCGCGAAATGGGTTATGCGCTGTTTTTGGCCCAGATGGGTGAACGACACCCGATCATGGCGAGGACGCTCAAGGGCTTCGGCGGAGCAGCGATGATCGAGGTCAGGGAGAGTTTTGAGGGCAATGCGTACCGTGCCGTCTACGCGGTTCGCTATGCCGACGCCGTCTACGTCCTTCACGCATTCCAGAAGAAGTCGAAGAAGGGCGACGCGACACCGAAGACCGAAACGGATCTGATCCAAAAGCGCCTCAAGGACTTGATCAACGAAAAAGAGAGGAAGCCATGACGAAGACACCCGCGGCGAAAGACCCGACGCGAAATGTCTGGTTGCAGCTCGGGTTCCCAGATGCCGAAGAGCACTACCTGAAGGCTGAACTCGTCCTTCGGTTGGAGAAGGGGATCAAGTCTCTGGGCTTGACGCAACGCGTCGCTGCGCAGCGGATGGGGACGACCCAACCGGAACTGTCGAAAATTCTGGGAGGGAAGTTCAGCGAGGTCTCGCTTGAGCGGCTTATGCGCTTTTTAACTGCGCTTGGCTATCACATCGAGATCAAGATCGGCGCCGGAAAAGCCAACAAGGCTGGCGACGTTACAGTCAGGGATGCGCGCCATACTGCCGCTTGAGTGAACAAGCCAGTGGTTTCGTCCCATCAAGGGACTTGAACACCTGACCCCGGTTCGTAAGCGCCTGCTCCAATCCGGCCGGATCTGACGACACAGCGCGGATACGAGCGGAATGAGTGCTCCGTGAGGCGGTTTAGCTCGCCGCCGCGCGCTTCTTCTCGATCTCGCGCTTGAGATTGCGCGCCTCGGCGGAGAGCTCTTCGTCCTTGGCCTTCATCAGGAAGGCGTCGAGCCCGCCGCGGTGATCGACCGATTTCAATGCGTTGGCCGAGACGCGCAGCTTGACCGAGCGCTCGAGCGCGTCGGAGATGAAGGTGACGTTGCACAGATTGGGCAGGAAGCGCCGCTTGGTCTTGCGGTTGGAATGGCTCACCTTGTGGCCCGTCTGTGGCCCCTTGCCGGTCAGTTCGCAGCGCCGCGACATTTAGAATTCCTCAAATTCTGCCCAGGCCCGCTCCCGCGGGCGTCCAATGAACCTGATGGGGAGGTTGGCGTCCGTATAGTGACCCGTCCGGAGGGCGTCAAGGAAGCCTGGCGGCGCCTGCTCCACCGACCGCACGCGAGGGCTTCGGCCCGTGCATGGGTCGTTTCCGCCACCCTCGGCTATAACGCCGCCATGACGCCCACCACTCTTGCCGGCGACACCGCGCCGCCCAGCGACACCAAGGTCATCGGCCTCGTCAGCGCGGCGCATTTCGTCAGCCACTACTACATCCTGGTTCTGCCACCCCTGTTCCCGCTGGTGCGCGCCGAGTTCGGCGTGAGCTACGTCGAACTTGGACTGGCGCTGACGGCCTATAACGTGGTCTCGGCGGCGATGCAGATTCCGGCCGGCTTCCTGGTCGACCGGGTCGGCGCACGCGCCCTCCTGACCGGCGGCGTGGCGCTCGGCGCCGGCGCGCTCGGGATTGCCAGTCTGGTCTCCGCGTTCTGGGTGTTCGTCGCCACGTTCGCCGTGCTTGGCCTCGCCAACACGGTCTACCACCCGGCCGACTACGCCGTGTTGTCGCGCCGTGTCTCGCCACGGCGGATGGGGCAGGCGTACTCGATCCATACCTTCTCCGGCATCCTCGGCTCCGCGGTGGCGCCGGCGAGCCTTTTGTTCCTGGCGGCGTGGTTCGGCTGGCGCGGCGCCTTTCTCGCCTCCGCCGTGCTCGGCCTTGCCGTGGCGGCGCTGCTCCTGATCCAGGGGGACGCGCTGGCTGCCGGCGAGCGAGTATCCAAAAGAGGGCCGCATGAGGATGCCGGCGCCGGCAGCACGAACTGGCGGCTTCTGCTGACGCCGGCGATCCTCGTCAATTTCGCGTTCTTCATCATGCTGTCGCTCGCCAATGGCGGGGTGCAGAACTATTCCGTGGTGGCGCTCGAAGCCCTGCGCGGCACGCCGCTCGCGACCGCCAACGTGGCGCTCTCCGCCTATCTGCTCATGAGCGCGATCGGCGTGCTCCTCGGCGGTTACGTGGTGAGCCGCACGGAGCGCCACGACGGGATCGCCATAGCGGGACTTGCCGCGAACGCCGTGACGGTGCTGGCGCTCGCGCTTTTCGAGGTTGCCGCTCCCGTGCTGATCCTGCTCATGGCGGCGGCAGGCCTGTTCCAGGGCCTGATCATGCCGTCGCGTGACATGCTGGTGCGTGCGGTCACGCCGCGCGGCGCATTCGGTACGGTGTTCGGCTTCGTCACCACCGGCTTCAACATCGCCGGCATCGTGGCGCCGCTCGTGTTCGGCTGGATGATGGACCAGGGCAATCCGCAGGCGATCTTCCTCGCGTCCGCGGCTTTCGGCCTCGCCTCGATCGTCACCGTGATGGTCGGCACCGTGCGCCGTTGAAATCGGCCAGCAGCAGGCGGTGCAGCGTTCGCGCTGCGCCGCCTTGGCATTACGGGTTGCGATGCTACTGCGACGCGGCCGCCCCGACCGTGGTGCGTCGCCGGATGCCGCCGCTAGTGACGGGAGCGGGAGCGGCGGTTGCCCCCGCCATTCCGTTCCTTTCGCAAAAACCGCCGTTGCCGCTCAACGCTCCGTTACACTGGCTGAGCGTGATGAAACCGCAGTTGGTGCCGCCCTCGTCATATTGCGCGCACCACTGATAGCTCGGGCGTTGCTGGGCGGCGGCCGGAACCGCCGAGGCCGTGATCGCCGTCGCGGCTGCGACGGCAAGGAGCATGGCTCGCATATTGGGACTCCCTCTCTACCCGGCCCCAATGAGCGAACCTTGCCGGCAAGTTGTTATTTCATGACCGGCACGAGGGGCAGCCATGCAACTGTCGCGGGAATACCCTCATGCCGCTCGGCGGCGCGCGGCGCGTTTCGGTGTCACCAGAGCCGCAAGCCGGCGGGCATCCAACGGCGCCGCGCTCTTCTGATCGTTATCGAAGAAGCAGAACACGTCGCGACCCTGCCGGCGCCAGCGGGCGATATGCCGAGCCCAGCTATGGAACGTCTCGTCGTCATAGCTTCCGTGGTAGCGGCCGCCCGGCCCATGCGGACGGAGATAGATGTGGCTCGCCGTCGTCTCCCACGGCGCCGGCGCGTGATGATGGTCGGAGATGCACAGCGCGACGTTGCGCTCGCGCAGGAGATCGAGGATCGGATCCTCGTACCAGCTCGGATGGCGGAACTCGAACACGTAGCGGCGGCGCTTCGGCAGCATCTTGAGAAAGGCCGCGAGCCGTTCGCGGTTCGCTTCGAATTTGGGCGGCAGCTGAAACAGCACGGGCCCGGCCTTGGCGCCGAGGACTTTCAGCCGGCTCTCCAGCAGCTCGATGCTGTTGTCCGACCGTTCACTCAAGCGTTTCCAGTGGGTGATGAATTTCGAGGCCTTCCAGGCGAACAGGAAATCGTCCGGAGTCTGCTCGACCCAGGCCCGAACGGCCTCGAGCGTGGGTGTTCGATAGAACGGCGCGTTGAGCTCGGTGGCTGAAAATTGCGACGCATAATACCGCAGTGCGTCCTTCTTCTTCAGGCCCTGCGGGAAGAACGGCCCCCACCAGGACCCATAGTGCCAGCCGGATGTACCGATACGGACCTCACTCATGCCGTTAAGCACCAGCCTCGATTGGCGGCTGCGCCAATTGGCGGAGCCGCCACCCGCCATGCTAAAACCTTGAGCCAAGTGCCGCGCTTCCGAAGTTGGTGACACATCGCAGC
>JBJMSU010000063.1:0-3554 GCA_045801465.1 Xanthobacteraceae bacterium
GTCGCCGCGAACTCGGCGCGCTCCCTCTTCCCCGGCGGGGAGAGGGTTGGGGTGTAGGGGGATGGATCTCTCGATAGGTTCGTTCCCCCCACCCGGATCGCTTCGCGATCCGACCTCTCCCCGCACGCGGGGAGAGGTGGAGCAAGCGGCGCTGCCTGCGAATATCAAACGGGTAAACCATGGCCGAAGAGCTTCTGAAAAATCCGCTGTCGCTGTTCGACATCAGCGGCAAGACCGCAATCGTCACCGGCGCGTCGGGCGCTTTCGGCGCGCTCGCCGCCAAAGTGCTGGCCGGCGCCGGCGCCAATCTAGTGCTCGCCGCCGGCAACGCGGCCGAGGTCAAGAAGGTGGCGGCCGCATGCGAGACGCTCGGCGCCAAGGTCGAGACGATCGGCAAGCGGCCCAGCTCGGAAGAGAACTGCGACGCGATCGTCAAGGCGGCGGTCGACAAGTTCGGCCGCGTCGACATCCTGGTGGTCGCCGGCGGCCTCAACAAGGTATCGAAGATCGTCGAGCAGGCGGCGAAGGATTTCCTCGACGTCATGGACGCCAACGTCACCCAGTCGTGGCTGATGGCGCGCGCGGCCGGCCGGCAGATGATCCGCCAAGGCGGCGGCGGCAAGGTGATCCTGATGTCGTCGGCGCGCGGGCTGCTGGGGCATCCGGCCGGCTACACCGCCTATTGCGCGTCGAAATCCGCGGTCGACGGCATCACCAAGGCGCTCGGCTGCGAATGGGGCGGCACCGGCATTACCGTGAATGCGTTGGGACCGACCGTATTTCGCTCGCCCCTGACGCAATGGATGTTCGAGGACAACGACAACGCCAAGGAGGTGCGCAAGAACTTCGTCGCGCGCGTGCCGAAAGGCCGTCTCGGCGAGCCGTCCGATCTCGCCGGGCCGCTCCTGTTTCTCGCCTCGAAAGCTTCCGATTTCTATACCGGCCATATCCTCTACGCCGACGGCGGCTATACGGCCGGGTGAGCCATGGCAAAGGCGCGCATCGCCGTCCTCGGTGCCGGGCTGATGGGACACGGCATCGCGCAGGTGTTCGCGCTTGCCGGCCACGACGTCACCATCACCGATGCGGCCGCCGCGAGCCTCGACAGCGTCAAGTCGCGGATTGCCGCCAACCTCAAGGATCTCGGCGACGATGAGACCGCGGTCGAGCGGGTGACCCCGTGCGCGGACCTCGCCGCGGCGGTGGGCGATGCCGATTACGTGGTCGAGGCCGTGCTGGAAGATTTGCCGCTCAAGCGCAAGCTGTTCGCCGACGTCGAGCGCCACGTGCGGCCGGACGCCATCCTGGCCAGCAACACGTCGGTGATCCCGATCACGCAGATCATGGGCGGCCTGCAGCGTCGCGAGCGGGCGCTCGGAACGCATTGGTGGAATCCGCCCTATCTCGTGCCGCTGGTCGAAGTCATCGGCACGCAGTGGACGTCGCAAGCCGCAATCGACTGGACCATCGCGCTGCATAAGGAGGCCGGCAAGACGCCGGTGCACGTCAAGAAGGACGTGCCGGGCTTCGTCGGCAACCGCCTGCAGCATGCGCTCTGGCGCGAATGCATCGCGCTGGTGGCGAACGGCATCTGCGATGCCGAGACGGTGGATACGGTCATCAAGGCGAGCTTCGGCCGCCGCCTCGCCGTGCTCGGGCCTCTGGAGAATGCCGACCTGGTCGGCACCGATTTGACGCTGGCGATCCACAAGACGGTGCTGCCGGACCTCGACCGCACGCCGGGTCCCTCGCCCTATCTCGAAACGCTCGTCGCCGATGGTAAGCTCGGCATGAAGACGGGCGAAGGCTTCCGCACATGGACGGCGGCTGAGCAGGCGACCTTACGCGGACGCGTGCTGCAGCATCTCAAGAAGGCGCGCGAAAGCGACGCCTGATTTCATGATCTCGTCATGCCCGGCCTTGTGCCGGGCATCCACGTCTTAGATCATGTTGGGAAATCCAAGACGTGGATGGCCGGGACGAGCCCGCCATGACGCAAAACAGAGACTGTCTGAGGGAGGACACTCATGGCAACGAACCACATAACACGTCCTGGCATTCGCAAGACCCACTCAGGCGTCTCCCGGCGCGCATTGGTCAAAGCGGGACTGGGCGCGCTCGCGGCGCCGGCCGTCCTCATGATCATTCCGGCCAATGCCCAGAGCCGCGTCATCAAGATCGGCCATGTCAGCCCGCGCACCGGCCCGCTCGCCGGCTTCGGCGAAGCGGACGGCTATATCCTCGATGAGGTGCAGAAGATTGTCGACAAGGGCATCACCAGCGGGGGCAAGACCTACAAGGTGCAGATCGTCTCCAAGGACTCGCAGTCGAACGCCAGCCGCGCCGCCGAGGTCGCCTCCGAGCTGATCCTGCGCGACAAGGTCGATCTCATCGTCGCCGCCAGCACGCCCGACACCACCAATCCGGTGGCCGACCAGGCCGAGGTCAACGAAGTCCCCTGTGTCACCACCGACTGTCCGTGGCAGCCCTATTTCTTCGGCCGCAAGGGCGATCCGAAGAAGGGTTTCACCTGGACGTATCATTTCTTCTGGGGCCTCGAGGACGTCATCGCGGCGTTCCTGGCGCTGTGGGATTCCGGCGCGACCAACAAGGTAGTGGGCGGGCTGTTTCCCAACGACGCCGACGGCAATGCCTGGGGCGACGCGCAGCTCGGCCTGCCGCCGGCGCTCGCCAAGGCCGGCTACCGGCTCACCGATCCTGGCCGCTATCAGGTGATGAACAACGACTTCTCCTCGCAGATCGCCGCCTTCAAGGCGGTCGGCGCCGAGATCGTCACCGGCAACATGATCCCACCCGACTTCGCCACCTTCTGGTCGCAAGCCGCGCAGCAGGGGTTCCGGCCGAAGATCGTCACCATCGGCAAGGCGCTGCTGTTCCCGTCGGTGATCGAGTCGCTAGGGGCCCGCGGCAACGGATTGACCACCGAGATCTGGTGGACGCCGAACCATCCGTTCAAGTCCGGCCTCACCGGCCAGAGCGCGGCGCAATTGACCGACGGCTACGTCAAGGCCACGCGGCGGCCATGGACCCAGCCGATCGGCTTCAAGCACGCGCTGTTCGAGGTGGCGATCGACGTGCTCAAGCGCGCCAAGGCGCTGGAGCCCAAGGCCATCCTCGATGCGATCGTCGCCACCGATACCAGGACGATCGTCGGCCCGGTGAAGTGGTCCGGCCAGCCGGTCAAGAACGTCACCAAGACGCCGCTGGTGGCCGGCCAGTGGCAGCGCAAGGGCGACAAGTTCGAGCTCGTGATCACGACCAATAAGCCGGCGCCGGAAATCCCGACGGGCGGCACACTGCAGCTGTTGTCGTAACGTTGCGCGGCCTTTCCCGCTGTCTTCCCGGCCGAGCGCCGCAAGGCGCGAGAGCCGGGATCCAGGAAACCCGGACTCGGGGTTTCATCGCTGCGGCGGGGATACCTGGATCCCGGATCGGCTCGCGAACGCGAGCCGTCCGGGATGACAGGATCGATGCAGTGTGCTGATCCATGCCTCCCAACCTGGCGCTGGAGTAAATCTCGAAGCGGTTCGGCG
>JBJMSU010000092.1:0-19350 GCA_045801465.1 Xanthobacteraceae bacterium
ACCGCTTTCCGAGCGGCGCGAGGACATCGCCGAGCTCGTCGACCATTTCCTCGACCAGATCTCGGGCTCGACGGGCCTGCCGCGCCGGCAAATCGGCCCCGACGCGCTCGCCGTGCTCGAATCCCACGATTGGCCCGGCAACGTCCGCCAGCTCCGCAACAACGTCGAGCGCCTGCTGATCCTCGCCGGCGGCTCGCCGGAAGCGATCGTGACCGCGAGCATGCTGCCGCAGGAGGTGGTGGCGCTCGTGCCGCACATGCCGAACGGAATCGGCGGCGGCGAGCACCTGATGAGCCTGCCGCTGCGCGAGGCGCGCGAGGCCTTCGAGCGCGAGTATCTGATTGCGCAGATCAGCCGCTTCGGCGGTAACATCTCGCGCACCGCCGAGTTTGTCGGCATGGAGCGCTCCGCCCTTCACCGCAAGCTCAAGGCCTTGGGCATCAGCTGATCTGAATGTCGCGTATCTCTTACGTCAACGGCCGCTATGTCGCGCACCGCGACGCGGCGGTGCACGTGGAGGATCGCGGCTACCAGTTCGCCGACGGCGTCTATGAAGTCTGCCAGGTGAGGGGAGGCCGCCTGGTCGACGAAGGGCGGCATCTGCAGCGTCTGGTGCGCTCGCTCGGCGAGCTCCGCATCGCCTTGCCGATGCGGCTTTCCGCGCTCGGCGTCGTCTTGCGAGAGACGATCCGGCGCAACCGCGTGCGCGACGGGCTCGTCTATCTCCAGATCACGCGCGGGGTGGCGCGCCGCGATTTCCAGTTTCCCGCAGCCGCCATCAAACCGAGTGTGGTGGTCACGGCGCGCAATCTCGACGAGGCGAAAATGGAACGGAACGCCGGCGAAGGCATCGCCGTCGTCACCGTGCCGGACAATCGCTGGGAGCGCGTCGACATCAAGTCGGTATCGCTGTTGCCCAACGTATTGGCCAAGGAAGCCGCAAGGGCCGTCGGCGCCAGGGAAGCCTGGTTCGTCGACAAGGACGGTTTCGTCACCGAAGGCGCCTCGAGCAACGCCTGGATCGTGACCCCGGACGGCACGCTGGTGACGCGGCCGGCCGATTTCGGCATTCTGCGCGGCGTTACGCGCGGCGTCGTTCTCAGCCTCGTCGCGGCGCAGAACCTGGCCTTCGAGGAGCGGAAATTCTCGGTCCGAGAGGCCTATGGGGCGCGCGAGGCCTTCGTCACATCGGCGAGCCAGACCGTCATGCCGGTGGTGTCGATCGACGGACGGCCGGTGGGCAATGGTGCGCCGGGTCTGGTGGCAACGGCGCTGCGGCGGGATTTCCCGGCCCACGCCAAGCTCAGTTGAGGACGCCGAGATCCGCGGCACGGCGACCCTCGGCGTGCCTTGAACGATTTAATCGCAGCGGCCGTGCCTTAGCCGTGCTCGTTGAGACACCCTGATGGTTTGGGCGGCAACCCTGCCGGTCACTGCAGGTCCAAGATAGACTTGCACTCGCGTTGGACGTGCCATCTAATGGCATCGCCAGAGTCCACGCAGGGGATGTTTTCGGGCGAATGGACTGTACAAGCACGTCTCGCGGACGGGGCAACGCCGCGAGCGAATAATGGAACAACGGCAATGGCGGCCGACCGCTCCCAGAACCTTCAAGACACCTTCCTCAATCACGTACGTAAGAACAAGACGCCGCTCACGATTTTTCTCGTGAACGGCGTCAAGCTTCAGGGCGTCGTCACCTGGTTCGATAATTTTTGCGTGCTGCTTCGGCGGGACGGCCACTCGCAGCTCGTCTACAAGCACGCTATATCCACGATCATGCCGGGTCATCCGATCCAGCTGTTCGAAGGGGCCGAGGAGGCTCCCGTGGTGGAAAAGGTCTAGTTGAAGCCTCATAGCCGCGACCCGCAGGCGAACCGGTTGAGCCCGAGCGAGGCGGGCTCCAGGCTCACGCGCGCAATCGTGATCGCGCCGTTTCGGCGCGGCGCGGCGGTGCGCGGGGCAGGGGCGGGCGAGCCCAAGCGCTCACCCGATGCGCGCCTCGAGGAGGCGATCGGCTTGGCACGTGCGATCGACCTCGATGTGGTCGAGGCCGGGCTCATTGGCTTGAGCGAGATCAGGCCGGCGACCTATCTGGGCAAGGGCAAGGTCGAGGAGATCGCCGGGCTGGTGAAGAGCCTCGAGGCCGCACTCGTCGTCATGGATTGCGCGGTCTCGCCGGTGCAGCAGCGCAATCTGGAGAAGGCGTGGAACGCCAAGGTGCTCGACCGCACCGGCCTCATCCTGGAAATCTTCGGCCGGCGGGCGCATACGCGCGAGGGCGCGCTGCAGGTCGAGCTCGCGCACTTGAACTACCAGAAGAGCCGGCTGGTACGCTCATGGACGCACTTGGAGCGTCAGCGCGGCGGCTTCGGCTTTCTCGGCGGTCCCGGCGAGACCCAGCTCGAGGCTGACCGCCGTCTGATCCAGGAACGGATCGCCCGCATCGAGCGCGAGCTCGAAGGGGTGAAGCGCACGCGCAAGCTTCATCGCGACAGCCGCAAGCGCGTGCCGTATCCGATCGTGGCGCTGGTCGGCTACACCAATGCCGGCAAGTCGACGCTGTTCAACCGCATGACGCGCGCCGATGTCCTCTCGGCCGACATGCTGTTCGCAACGCTCGACCCCACGCTGCGCGCCGTCGACCTGCCGCACGGCACGCGCATGATTCTTTCCGACACGGTCGGCTTCATCTCCGATCTGCCCACCATGCTGGTGGCGGCGTTTCGTGCCACTCTGGAGGAGGTGATCGAGGCCGACGTCATTCTCCACGTGCGTGATGTCGCGCACGAGGATACCGAAGCGCAGGCGCACGACGTCGGTGAGGTGCTGCGCCAACTCGACATCGATCCGGATGACGGCCAGCGCCTGATCGAGGTGTGGAACAAGATCGACCTGGTCGCGGCGGACCGGCGTCTTCAGCTTGCCAATATGGCCGAGCGCAAGCCCGCCGACGGTCGCCCGGTCCTGGTCTCGGCAACGACCGGGGAGGGCCTTGATCGGCTCGAGGAGGCGATCGAGGCGAGGGTGGTGGCGGGCCGCATCACGCTCGACGTGACGCTCGATCCCGCGGACGGAGCCGGCTCGAGCTGGCTGCATCGTCACAGCGAGGTGCTGGCCAAGGCGACAGCTCCCGACGGCACGCTGACGATGACGGTGCGGGTGGACAAAGAGAAGGCCGACCGGGTGCGCCGCAAGTTCGGCGTTCTGGCGCAGGAAGCCGATCGCGCCAGACTGCGAGCTTGAGCCGCGCGCGTTCAGCCGTCACGCGGACGGTTCTCCGCCGCCTTGACGTCGCTCCACAGCGCATCCATCTCGGCCAGCGTCGACTCCTCGGGCGACTTGCCGCGTGCCGCCAGCGCACGCTCGATCGCCGCGAAGCGACGCTCGAACTTGGCGTTGGTCGCCCGCAAGGCATCCTCGGGATCGCGCCCAAGGTGACGGGCAAGGTTGACCACCGCGAACAGGAGATCGCCGACTTCCTCGCCGGCCTCGGCATGGCGGCCGTCAACGATCTCGGCTTCGATCTCGTCGGCCTCCTCGCGGATCTTGGCGAGCACCGCGAGCGGATCATTCCAGTCGAAGCCGACCTGCCCGGCCTTGGTCTGGAGCTTGAGCGCGCGGGTGAGGGCGGGCAGGGCGACCGGTACCCCGGCCAGGACCCCGCCTCGCCCGCCGCGACGCTCTGCCTTCTCTTCCGCCTTGATGCGCTCCCATTGCGCGTTGACGGCCTCGGTCGAAAGACTGCCGGCGTCGCCGAACACATGCGGGTGGCGGCGCAAAAGCTTCTGGGTGACGGCGTGGACGACGTCGCCGAAATCGAAGGCGCCGGCTTCCTCGGCCATGCGGGCATGGAACGCGACCTGCAGCAGGAGATCGCCGAGCTCGTCGCGGAGGTCGTCGAGATCGCCGCGGGCGACCGCATCCGCCACCTCGTAGGCCTCTTCGATCGTGTAGGGCGCGATGGTCGCGAAGCTCTGCTCCAGATCCCACGGACAGCCGGAGCCGGGCGTGCGCAGCGCCGCCATGATCTCGATCAGGGCCGCAATGTCGCGCGCGGGTTTCATGCGGTCTCCATGCTGGCGCCTTTCCACGGAAGCGGCACCGGTGGGCGTTAAGAATTGGACCGGCGGCTGGCCGATCGTCACCCGATATAGGTCAAGACGACGTGGACGGCATCGTCATGGATGAACCCGGCCGCCTCTCGCATCCCCATTTTGGCATGCGCCTGGAGAGAGGCGGGGTTGTCGCGGCGGATGAAAAGGACGCCTTCGCGGCCCGGCAGCTCGCTCCGCAGCGCCGCGAACAACCTGCCGGCCAGGCCGCGGCCGCGCTCGCTCGCCGCGATGCAGATCGGACCGTAGAGATAGGCGTCGTCGCCGACCGGATAGGCGCGCAGCATGGCTTGCACGATCGGAACATGGGCGTGCGCGGCAAACGGCGATGACACAAGAAACCCGACGATGCTCCCTTGCCGGCGCGCCACGACCACCGGCATGGCAGCAATCGCCGCGGCGAACCACTCGCGCGAGAATTCCACCGACAAGGCGCCGCCGCGGTCGGGCAGATTTTCGCGCTGGAGGTCGAGGATGCCGGCGACGTCGGCCTGCGAGGCGAGACCGATTTCAGCGGCCGTCGTCATGCCATTTCGGCCCCCTGATTCCAGGCTCGATTTCTTCGCCCGACCCACGCTTGTCGGAGTCACTCGATTTGCCGCTGCGGCCTACCGAAATTTGGCGCCTTTGTGGATATCGGAACCGAATATTCCCCACGACATTTCACCATGGTCAGTCAGGACCGACGCCAATGCCGAAAACGCCTCCCGTTCCGCCGTCGGAAGAACATCACGCCGAACAGATCCCGCCGACCCGGCCGCCGGGCATTCGGCCCGATCGGGCACCCGACAGCCTCGGCCAGGAGGGCGAGCAGAGCAACATCAAGCGCAACACGACCGATCAGGGCCGCCGCCAAGACCGATATTGAATGGGCTGGAGCGGTGCGGGAACGGGATGGAGAAGGAGTGCCCCGAAACACCCGGAGCGTTTTGCCCTTTGATTCGCATAAGAAATATTATGGAATATTTCCACCAGGGTCGCCGCTGGTCGAAAAAATATGGCAAATCAGCGCATTGGCTGGAGACGTTGGTCATCCCTGAGAAGTTCGGATGGTCCAAGATGGCGTCCGATCGCGACCCCGTGCCGAGCCCATGGGATCACAAGGCGATCCGCATCCCGTCGTAGGCCGGCTCGATGTGGGCCGGCAGCTTGGCGCGCAACGCCTCGTAATCGAGATCGGAATGCAGGTTGGTCAGGATCGCGCGCTGCGGCTTGATGCGGCCGATCCAGTCGAGCGCCTCGTCGAGGCTGAAATGGCTCGGATGCGGCGCATAGCGCAGCGCGTCGACGATCCACACCTCGATGCCGGCGAGCGCCGCCGTGCTTGCCGGCGGCAGGCGCTTGAGATCGCACGAATAGGCCAGCCGGCCGAAGCGAAACCCGAGCGACGTGATATCGCCGTGCTCCTGGATATACGGCAGCGCCGCGATGGTGCCGCCCGCACCGGCGACCTCGATCGCGCGGCCCGGCTCGATCCGGTGCTCGGTGACGATCGGCGGGTACTCGCTGCCCGGCGGCGTCTCGAAGCAATAGCCGAACCGTGCTTTCACCACCTCGGCGGTCGGTTCATCGAGATAAACGTTAACGCGGGCACGCCGGTGAATCGCGAGCGCGCGCAGATCGTCGATCCCATGGGTATGGTCGGCGTGCTCATGGGTGATCAGGACGGCGTCGAGGCCGTCCACGCCGGCGTCGAGCAATTGCTCACGCAGGTCCGGCGAAGTGTCGACGAGGATGCGCGTTGCGCCATGGGCGTTGCGCTGCTCGATGAGAAGCGACGTGCGGCGGCGGCGGTTCTTGGGATTTTGCGGATCGCACGCGCCCCAGCCGAGCGCCGGGCGCGGCACGCCGCCCGAAGAACCGCAGCCGAGAATCGTGAAGGTCAGCGTCATGCCGCCGCGGCCGTATCGCGCGGTACCTTGGCGAACAGACGGAAGAAGTTCTCGGTCGTCTGGCGCGTGATCTCGTCCAGGGAGACGCCTTTCACGTCGGCCAGAACCCGAGCGGTTTCCACCACATAGGCCGGCTCGTTACGCTTGCCGCGATAGCGGCCGGGCGCAAGATAGGGGGCGTCGGTCTCCACCAGGATGCGATCGGAGGGAAGTTCGGCAGCGATGGCGCGCAGTTCGTCCGATTTCTTGAAAGTCAGGATGCCGGTAAACGAGACATAGAGGCCGAGCGAGATGCCGGTGAGCGCCAGCGCGCGCGTGCCCGTAAAGCAATGCAGCACCGCTGCAAACGCCCCCTTCCCCATCTCCTCGTTGAGGATGTCGGCCATGTCCTGATCGGCCTCGCGGGAATGGATCACCAGCGGCAACCCGGTTTCCCGCGCCGCCGCGATGTGCGTGCGAAATCCCTGCGCCTGTGCGTCGCGCGGGCTGCGATCGTAGTGGTAGTCGAGCCCGGCTTCGCCGATCGCCACCACCTTGGGATGGCGCGTGCGCGTGATCAGGTCGCCCACCGTCACGTCGAGCTCCTCGTGAGCGTAGTGCGGGTGCGTGCCGACGGAACAATAGACGGACGGAAAGCGCTCGCTGATCTCGAGAACCTCGTCGTGGCGCTTCACTCGCGTCGAGATCGTCACGAGACGGCCGATGCCGGCTTCCTCGGCGCGCGCCACGATCGCGTCCACCTCGTCGGCGAAGTCGGGAAAATCGAGATGGCAGTGGCTGTCGACCAGCATAATACGTGATCCGAAGAGACGGCGGGAGACCGCCAGAGACACCTTGCGACATGCCACCCCGCGCTGGGGCCACAGACGCGGCCACAAGCCCGTCTGACCGGCGGGGCGTGCCCCGCGCAGCCGTCGCGGTCAAGAGGCACGAACCTGAACCTACCCTGAGCCCTGCCCTCGCCGGCCCTTCGCGCGAGTATGGCCCCGAGCGTGTCGCACCTCACCGCCCGTCGTAACATTCCGGTGCGATGCTGGTGTTGCTGTCACGAGGGCGTGTACTCACAAACACGGGCATTGGCGGAATGTCCGCTCTTGGGGCGAACCGGACACGGCGGGATCGCGGCAATGACGTGAATGACCCATCTCGGACATCGGCCAGCCAAATTTGCTGTGATGCACAAACAGGCAACCCCGAATGTGATAGCCTCAGCCTGCTGGGTCTGGGTCCTGGGGAGGGGGTAAGCCCATGAGGCGGCGGAAATTCATCGCACTTCTCGGCGGCACGGCTGCTTGGCCGCTTGCGGCGCTGGCGCAGCAGCCGGCTATGCCGGTGATCGGGTTCCTTCATAGCTCGTCGTCGGGTCCTTTCGAAGCCTTGCTGGCCGGATTCCGAAGAGGTCTCGACGAGCTTGCATTTACCGATGGGCGCAATCTCACCATCGAGTACCGCTGGGCCGAGGGTCAATTCGATCGCCTCCCCGCCTTGGCGGCGGACCTCGTGCAGCGGCGGGTATCGGTGATGGCTGTGGGGGGCGGTAATGTTGCCGTACTCGCGGCGCGGGCCGCTACATCGACAATTCCCATCGTTTTCGCGGGGGCTGACGATCCGGTCAAGCTCGGCATCGTTGCAAGTTTCAGCCGACCCGGCGGCAACGCCACCGGCGTGAGCCTGTTCAACGCCGTGCTGGGCGCCAAACGGCTGGAATTGCTGCGCGAGCTTGTTCCTCGCGCGGCCACGATCGCCTTGCTGGTCAATCCGAGAAATCCGACGACCGAGGATCAGGTGCGAGACCTGGAGGCGGCGGCGCGCGTCAGCAGTCAGCGCGTTCAAGTCGTCACTGCCGGAAGCGCAGGCGAAATCGACCCCGCCTTTGCCAGGATGCGGGACCAGCGCGCCGATGCGCTCGTTGTCGGGACCGACCCGCTTTTTCTGAACCAGCGCGATCAGCTCATCGTGCTGGCCGCCCGCGACCGGCTGCTGACGATATACAACCAGCGCGAGTTCGCCACGATCGGCGGGCTGATAAGCTACGGGGTTCATTTTCCCGAAAACTACCGCCAAGCCGGCCTCTATGTCGGCCGGATTCTCAAAGGCGAGAAGCCCGCCGATCTTCCGGTGGTGCAGCCGACCAAGTTTGAACTGGTGATCAATCTCAAGACCGCGAAGGCGCAGGGCCTCGACGTGCCCGCCAAGCTGCTCGCGCTCGCCGACGAGGTCATTGAGTAAGGATGAGGTTTATTGCACTGCATTAGTCCGGAATTGGCACATCGCGTCAATTCTGGGTGACGCAGCACTTAGGTCGCGTTCGGAGCGAAGCGGACACTGCCTGAGCCGCGCTTGCAGAACGCGCGTTATGAGTTCACGCTCCTAGCTACCCGCGGGGGGTGCGGGGATTGCGGGTTTTCTGGCGGTCGGTCCGGACTCGCGTAACGCATATATCCACACGCGGGGTTCGCAGGGTGTCCCAATGTCGGTCCGCGCTTAGCGTGAAAGTAGCCCCCCGCACATCCCCGCATACGCGCCACGCGAGCCCGGACCGACCCGAAAACTCCGGCACCCCCCGCAATCCCCGCGGGCCGCTGCCATGGTCCGCCGCATCTCGCCCGATCCCGATCCGTTACGTAGTGGCGCGCCCGGTCATCAGCATCAGCCGAGGACGAGCGCCGCGGCGTGATGCGGGTGACTCGCCCTCCTCTGCGCGCGGGCCTACGCGCGACATGCCACCCGGCTTTCCCGATTGTCTGTGTGGTCGGGCTGGTACTCGGGGCCACCCGGCCGCGGCGACCGCACGGGAAAACTCTCCACGCGACGACGACGGGTCGGGACGGCGCCCGACCACCAGTCCGCGGGCGGCGTGGGCGCGGTCGGCGGATCGTAGGCGTAGCGTCCCTTGGTCCCCCGCGCGCTCCGGACCGGCCGCATCACTGAGGGGAACGGGCGAGCTGTGGGCTCGGCCACGGGCCACGCTGGTCCCGCGAGACAACCTGTGGCCCCGCGAGACAGACGGAAACACGGAGAGACGCGCCGCATAATGTGACGGGCGGTCACAATGTGACAAAGGGCACTGGTGCGTTACCCGGCGAGACGTTTACGACGCCGGCTGTCGACCAGCATGTTCAGCTCGCCGCACTGGCATTGGGCTCGACGTAGCGCGGAAATACGGGCGCCGGCGCCGGCAGCGTCACGCCATGGGCGATCCGGTAGCCGCCCCCGAGGTGCTTGAAGTCGCGGGCCGCGTCCGCGACCCCGAGCAGGTCCAGGAGCTTTGCGGCCGCCACCGGGATGAACGGCTGCGCCAGGGTGGCGACCTGCCGGACCACCTCCGCCGTCACGTACAGAATCGTGCCCATGCGCTGCGGATCGGTCTTGGCGACGCTCCACGGCGCTTCGCCGGCGAAATAGCGGTTGGCATCGGCAACGACAGACCAGACCAGGATCAGTACCTGATGCAGTTGCTGCGTGGCCATGAAGCTGCGTGCCTGGTCGATCATGGCATCGGTGGTCGCGAGCATCGCCTTGTCGTGGCCCAAGAGCGGCCCCGGTGGCGGCAGCACGCCGCTGCAATTGCGGGCGATCATCGACAGCGAGCGTTGCGCCAGGTTGCCGAGGTCATTGGCGAGATCGGCGTTGATGCGCGCCACGATCGCCTCATGGCTGTAGTTGCCGTCCTGGCCGAACGGCACCTCGCGCAGGAAGAAATAGCGCACCGGGTCGGCTTCGTAGGTTTCGACCAGGACCAGCGGATCGACCACGTTGCCGACCGATTTCGACATCTTCTCGCCGCGGCTGAGCAGGAAGCCGTGGCTGAAGATGCGGCGCGGCAGTTCCAGGCCGGCGGACATCAGGAAGGCCGGCCAATAGACCGCATGGAAGCGGACGATGTCCTTGCCGATCACATGCAGGTCGGCCGGCCAGTAGCGGCGAAATGTTTCGCTGTCGGTGTCCGGGAAGCCGACGGCAGTGATGTAATTGGTCAGGGCATCGACCCAGACATACATGATGTGCTTGGGGTCGCCCGGCACGCGGATGCCCCAGTCGAAGGTGGTACGCGAAATGGAGAGGTCCTGCAGGCCCCCGCGCACGAAGCTCGCCACCTCGTTGAAGCGCTCCTTGGGCAGCACGAAATCGGGAATCCGGGCATAGAGATCGAGCAGCTTCTGCTGGTAGGCGGACAGCCGAAAGAAGTAGCTCTCCTCCTCGACCCACTCGACCGGCGTGCCATTCGGCCCGATGCGGACGCCGTTCTCGACCCGCGTCTCCTTCTCGTCGTAGTAGGCCTCATCGCGTACCGAGTACCAGCCGGAGTATTTGTCGAGATAGATGTCGCCGGCCTTCGCCATCCGCTCCCAGATGGCGGACGACGAACGGCGGTGGCGCTCCTCGGTGGTGCGGATGAAGTCGTCATTGGAGCAGTTGAGGCGGGCCGCCATGGCGCGGTAGAGCGGCACATTGCGCTCCACCAGCTCGCGCGGCGTGATGCCTTCGCGGGAGGCGGTCTGCAGCATCTTCATGCCGTGCTCGTCGGTACCGGTCAGGAAATAGACGTCGTAACCGTCGAGCCGCATGAAACGGGCAATCGCGTCGGTGGCGATCACCTCGTAGGCGAAACCGATATGCGGCGGGCCATTCGGATAAGCGATGGCGGTCGTCAGGTAATAGGGCTTGGCAGCCATCTGCGGGCTCGGGACTGAGGCTCGGATGTCAGAGGCGCGCCGTCTCAGCAAGCAGGCCGAACACGGCGAAAACCAGCGGCTTGCGATCGAGATTATAGTCCTCGACGTCGCGGGCGGCGCGGTCGACCTTTTCCCATACCTCCGCCACCCGTGCAAGGCGACGGGGCTCGCGCGGCTCCGTCTGCAGCCGCGCCGACAGCCAGTCGCGAACCGCGTCGACAAAGGCGGTAAACGCGCCGTCATCGGCCCGTCCCAGCGCCTCGCCGAGGGCATGGAGCGCATTCGGGTCGGTGGCCGGGAGCGCCTCGAGCAAGCGAACGAGCCGCTGGCGCAGCGCCAGGGCGGGCCCGCCCAGCAGCGTCAAGGCGCGGGCGACGCTGCCGTCCGCGGCCGCGGCGGCGGCGCGGATCTGTGCGTCATCGGCATTGCGGCCGACGGCTGCGGCAGCGGCCCGGGCGACGTCGGTCTCGGCGAGCGGGCGCAGGTCCAGCCGGCAGCAGCGTGAACGGATGGTCGCGAGCAGGCGTCCCGGCGCATGGCTGACCAGCAGGAAGAGCGAGCGCGCAGGCGGCTCCTCGAGTACTTTCAGGAGCTTGTTGGCGCTTGCCGGATGCAGCTCATCGGCCGCATCGACGATGCAGACGCGCCAGCCGCCGGCGCCCGCGGTAGAGCCGAAAAACGAGACCGTGCGCTCCATCTGCTCGACCACGATCGCGGTGCGCAAGACGCCCTTGTCGTTCTCGGTGCGCTCGAGCACCAGGAGGTCGGAATGCGCCTGGCCGGCGACCTGCCTTGCTACCGGATGGGACGCATCAAGCTGCAGCGACCGTGCCGCGGGCACGGCCGCGACGGCGGCATCCGGGTAAGCGAGGACGAAGCGGGCCATGCGGTAGGCGAGCGTGGCCTTGCCGATGCCGGGCGGTCCTCCGATCAACCAGGCATGGGGAACGCGGCCGGTGCGATAGGCATCGAGGAGCGCCTGCTCGGCTTCCGTGTGGCCGAAAAAAACCGTGGTTTCGCGCGGATGCGGAGGCGCCGCCGCGTCGTCGGCGGTCTGGTCCACCTCGCTCACGAGTGCCCCGCTTCCGAAGTTCGTGATACATCGCAGCACCCCTCTGACACGAACTTCGGAAGCAAAGGGGCACTCGCAAGTCTATGGTTCTAGTGCCGCGTTTCGATTTGAAGTTCCTACACGAGCTTGCGGCAGGCGCTGTAGGAACTTCAAATCGGCGGCACTAGCGCGCGCCCGCGATTACCAAGGGCGCCGACGCGGGATCGAGACGCCGGTTGACCACGGCCCAGATGGCGTTGGCGACGGTTTGCGCGTCCTTGGTCGCGTCGAAGAGCACGCAGCGGTCGGGCTCGCGCTCCGCCAGCTCGCGATAGGCCTCGCGCAGCTTGTTGTGGAAGCCCAGCGTCTCGGCCTCGAACCGGTCGGCGATTGTGTGGCCACGGCGCTTCGCGGCACGCGTGAGGCCCAAGGCAGGAGGCAGGTCGAGGATGCAGGTGAGCTCCGGCCGGGTATCGCCGACCGCGACACGCTCCAGCGCTTTGATCACGCGCGGGTCGATGTTGCCGAGCACGCCCTGATAGATGCGCGTCGAATCGGCAAAGCGGTCGCACACGACCCAGCGGCCGTCATCGAGCGCCGGCCGAATGAGCTGCCGCACGTGATCGTCGCGAGCCGCGGCAAACAGAATGGCCTCGGCGTGCGACCCCAGCGGCTTGGCGGCGCCGGAAAGAACCACATGGCGGACCGCCTCGGCACCGGGAGACCCGCCCGGCTCACGGGTCAGCACCACATTGAGGCCAAAAGTTTCGAGGCGCTCGGCCAGCATTGCCGCCTGAGTGGACTTGCCGGTCCCCTCGCCTCCTTCGAACGTGATGAAGCGACCGCGCATGGGCCTCGGCGTTTCGGCTCAGAGTTGTTGAAGCATGATGTTTTCCGAAAACCGGTAGCCACTGTTCGGAATCATGCTCTACAGCCGCTCGGCGCCGGCCCGGAACAATCCGACGACCAGCTCGGTCGCAGCGTCGAAGGCGCGCTGGGTCAGGTTGCCCTTGGGAATGCTTTCGCCAGCCTGCAACGGCACTTCGAGCACGACGTTGTCGCCGCGCGAGACCCGCAACTGCCCGATCGGCTGGCCTTGCTCGACCGGGGCCGGCACCGGGCCGGTATACACGATGCGCGCAACGATCTTTTCGCTCGTGCCGCGGGGAACCAGGAGGCGGATCGGCCGCTCGCCAGTCAAAGGCACGCGACCCTTGGCGCCGCCATAGAGCTTCGCTTCCCCGACGGTCTCGCCTTCGGCGAACAGCAAGCGCGATTCGAACCCGCGAAATCCCCACTCAAGAAGCTTGCGCGCCTCGTCGGCGCGCTCCTTCGCGGTCTTCAGGCCATTGACCGCCACGATCAATCGCAGTCCGTTCTGAACGGCCGAGGCGACGATTCCGTAACCAGCCTCCTTGGTAAAGCCAGTCTTCAGCCCATCGACGCCGATCCCCATCGCCAGAAGCGGATTGCGGTTCTGCTGGCGGATCTTGTTCCAGGTGAACTCGCGCTCGGCGTAGATTTTGTAGAAGTCCGGATAGGTCTTGATGATGTGCTGCGCCAGCTTCGCCAGCTCGCGCATCGTGACCTTCAAATCCGGATCGGGCAGACCAGATGCGTTGGTGAAATTCGACTTGGTCAAACCGAGCTCGCGCGCCCGCTTGTTCATCATCGCCGCAAAATTGGGTTCGTTGCCGGCGATGCCCTCGGCGAGCGCGATGCAGGCATCGTTGCCGGACTGGACGATGACGCCGTGCAGGAGATCGATGATCCTGGCCCGGCTGTTCAAGGGGGCGAACATCGCCGAGCCGCCGGAGGGCGCGCCGCCGCGCCGCCAGGCATTCTCGCTGATGACGAATTCGGTCTCCGGATTGAGGCGCCCCTCCTTGATCTCGTGAAACACGAACTCAGCGGTCATCAGCTTGGCCAGGCTGGCCGGATAGGTGAGCTGGTCGGCGCCCTTCTCGAACAGCACGCTGCCGCTGTCCGCCTCGATGAGAATCGCGTGGGGCGCCGCGGTCTGGAAACCTTCGGCGGGTTTCTGCGCCTCGCCGACGCTCGGGAACGCGCATGCAGCAAATGCCGCCGCCACAGCCAATTTGCGCAGCGGGGAGAAAATGCGCTTCCACGCGGCGGTGTGCACCGCCAGCAGGTCCGGGCTTGCCATGATCGTCACTTTTCTGCTGTCACGCCCATAGCTACAAGTCCCGCCACGTCGAATCAATGGCAAGGCGGCGGGTCGCAAAATCGTGATTCTGTGAGGTTAATGCCAGCTCAGACGGCAGCAGGTTGCGGCAACCTGCTAAGGGTCAATAAAGACCGCGGCCCGAGGTCACCGCCTGCAAACCGACCGAGCCCGCGGGAGCATAGCCAAACGCGGGGCCTGAGGTTGCAAGCCGCGCCGGCACCTGTGTGTCGGACCGCGACGGCCGCACGTCCGCATAGGCGACGCCGGGCAGCGGCGCGGCGGTGACTTGGCCCCGCCGTGACGCGGGCGAGGCCTCTCCGGCGCCGGGCTGCCCCAGCTCGAAGGGGCGTTCCGGCGGGAGCGGCGTATCGGCACCGCGTGGCAGGAACGGACGGGCCGAAGCAACCATGACGGCGGAGGGCACCGGAGCAGGCTGCCCCTCCCGCAAGGTTGCCATCAGCTTACGATCGTCGGATCCTTCGAGCGGCGCCGGCCCGACAAATTCCACCCTCACGCGGGCAACGCCGTTGCTGCGAAACCCTAAGAGGTGTGCGGCCCGGCCGGACAGGTCGATCTCGCGATTCGCGTGGTAGGGACCGCGATCGTTGACCCGGACGATGAGCGAACGACGATTGGCCAGGTTGGTCACCCGCACATGGCTGGGCATCGGCAGCGTCGGGTGCGCGGCCGAGATCGATTCCATGTCGAACACTTCGCCGTTGGCGGTGAGGCGGCCGTGGAAATCCTCGCCATACCAGGAGGCCAGGCCTTCGGCACGGTAGTCCCGGTTCTCTTCGGGGACATAGAGGCGTCCGGCCACCATGTAGGGTCGGCCGACGCGGTAGGTCCCTCCCCCCTTGGGCACCGGCTCACCCGGCTGGACCACGCGGGGGCTGGCGGCGACGCCATAGCGCGGATCGACCTTGCCGGCGAATTTGTCAGAGGCCGAGCAATTGACCAGCGTGGCGCACCCGAGCGCAGCCGCGCCGAGCCGCAGCACGCGCCAGAACCGGTCCCCCTCCTCGCACCGCTGCATCAGCCGCGGGTCCCCCATTTTCGCAAGCCTCGCCGGGCGAGACCAAGATATCGGCCGGCAGGAAACGCCCCAATCGCCCCATACGGCCCCAACGCGGTGCAGGATATTGGCACATCGTGGCAAAACGCTGCTTATGGCTCCAGCGCCCATCGGGAGATTCGGAAATTGCTGAACAAATGATTACGTTTGTTGGCGACCGTTGCTTTTCGGCAACGCCCGTCCGGCCGTCATTCTGGCCGAAGCCGCGACGCCTGCGACGAGTGTAGCGGCTGCAGCGTTCCGCCAATCGTTGCCCTGCCCGTACCTCAGTCAAGCTCGAAGGCGTTCTTGTAGTCGAGCTTGAGCGCCGGATCCTGTGCATCCTTCTCGAGAAAGCAGTTGCCGATCACCAGGTTCTCGATCTCGGTACCCATGAAGCAGCGAAACGCGTCCTTGGCGCTGCAGACGATCGGTTCGCCGCGGACATTGAAGCTGGTGTTGACCAGGACCGGGCACCCAGTGAGCTCCTTGAAGCGGCCGAGCAAGGCGTGGAAACGCGGGTTCGTCGCGCGATGAACGGTCTGGACGCGAGCCGAATAGTCCACGTGGGTGACGGCCGGGATATCCGAGCGCGGGACGTTGAGCTTGTCGATCCCGAACAGCGACTGCTCATGGTCGGTCATGGCCCGGCGGCGTTGCTGGCGCACCTGGGCCACCAGCAGCATGTAGGGGGAGTCGCAATCGAGCTCGAACCAGTCGGCGACGTCCTCACGCAGAACCGAGGGCGCGAAAGGACGAAAGCTCTCGCGGTATTTCACTTTGAGATTGAGCATTTTCTGCATCGTCGGCGAGCGCGGGTCGCCGAGAATGGAGCGATTGCCGAGCGCGCGCGGACCGAATTCCATGCGCCCCTGCATCCAACCGACCGCCCTCCCCTCGCTCAGCGACTTCGCGGTTCGCTCGATCACCTCGTGGTCCGACAGCGTGACGAACTTGGCGCCGAGCGCCGCAAGCTCGCGCTCGACCTGAGCGTGATCGTAAGCCGGACCGAGATAGGATCCCTGCATGCCGTCGATCTCGCCGGCATCCAGCACGCGCTCGCGCTTCTGGTGGAGATGATAGGCCGCAAGCGCCGCACCGACAGCGCCACCGGCATCGCCCGCGGCCGGCTGCACCCAGACGTTCTCATAGAGCCCTTCGGCGAGAATCTTTCCATTGGCAACGCAGTTGAGCGCCACCCCGCCGGCAAGGCACAGGTTCTTCATGCCGCTGTCGGCGCGGATCGAGCGCGCCAGACGCAGCATGACTTCCTCGGTCACGGCCTGAATGGAGGCGGCCACATCCATGTGGAACGGCGTCAAGAGCTCGTCAGGCCGGCGCACCGGATGCCCGAACAGCTCGTCGAAGCGCTCGTTGGTCATGGTAAGGCCGGTGCAGTAGTTGAAGTAATCCTGATTGACCCGGAAGGTGCCGTCGGCGCGCAGATCGAGGATCTTGTCCAGGATCAGCCGGGCGTATTTCGGCTCGCCGTACGGCGCGAGCCCCATCACCTTGTACTCGCCGGAGTTCACTTTGAAGCCGGTGTAGTAGGTGAAGGCGGAATAGAGCAGCCCGAGCGAATGGGGAAAGTGGAGCTCCTTGTGGATTTTGAGATCGTTGCCGTCGCCGATGGCGAGCGAGGTCGTTGACCATTCGCCGACGCCGTCCATGGTGAGAACCGCCGCCTGCCGGAACGGCGACGGGAAGAAGGCCGAGGCGGCGTGCGACAGATGATGCTCGGTGAACAGCAGGTTGGAGTTGTCGTAGCCGGGCGCGAGCTTGCGGAATTCCGTGGTCAGCCAATTTTTCTGGAACAGCTTTTCCCGCAGCCACAGCGGAATAGCCATGCTGAACGATTTGAAGCCGCGCGGCGCAAAGGCCAGGTAGGTCTCGATCAGCCGCTCGAACTTGATGAACGGCTTGTCGTAGAAGACGACAAAATCGAGCTCATCGAGCTGAGCTTTCGCCTCCCCGAGGCAGTATTCGATCGCGTGCCGGGGAAAACCGGAATCGTGCTTCTTGCGGGTGAAGCGCTCCTCTTGCGCCGCTGCAACGACCCGCCCGTCGACGACGAGCGCGGCCGCGCTGTCGTGATAGAGCGCCGAGACGCCGAGGATGCGCATCAGACTTTAGAACAGCGTGTAGATGAAGGGGGCGACCGCGCTGCCATGCGTCAGCACGATCAAGCCGCCGAACACGAGCATCATGAACAGCACCGGCAGCAGCCAGTACTTCTTGCGCGCCCGCAAGAATCGCCAGAACTCGAGCAAGAAGGACATCTAGAACTGTTCGCCCATGCTGTCGCCCGGAGGGCCCGGCGGGTGTCGCACGATCCAGTAACTATCGGTTCCCGAATCCCCCTGCAAGCGCAGCGGGTCCTTGCCAGTCAGGCGCATCAGCAGCCCGACCGGCGTGACGACCAGAAAGAACATCAGTGCCAGCACGATGGGGCTGACGATCATGCCGATGATGAGCCCGAGCCGGGTCCAAAGCCGGTTGAGCAGCGCGAGAGACTTCGGCCGCATCAGCGCGACGGCGAGAAACCCGATGCCGATGGCGAGATAGAGCGGCCAGACGGCGCCGCCGTGCCAGGCGTTGTAAGCGGCGAGGACTGCGAAGACAGCGGCGAACACGAGACCGAACGAGCGGTCGCTCGACGTCTCGACCGGTGCCGCTCGCGCGCCAAACTCATGATGATCCGCCGCTCGGCGCATGGCCGGTGCCCACTCCAATGAAATTGCATGGCGGTGATAACCGTGGGCTCAGGGCGAGGCAAGCCGCTTTGGCCGGGTGGCGTCTACTGGGTTGTGCGACGATACCGACACGAAGCTCAATGAAAACGAGTGGCCTGCGGGCGCGCTGCTACTGAAACAAGTCGCCTCTGCGGGGGTTGAATCCACTGACTGGCCCCAATTCTCACTCTTTCCCCGGTCGGGACGGCGGGCCGTCACGAGAAGGCAATACAGGGAGGACTCCATGCAATACAACGTTTGCATTGTCGTAGCGGCTATAGCGGTTCTCTGGGAGATTAATTCCGCGGCCACTGCTCAGCAGCGCAGCTCTACCGAGCAACCCATAGCAGCCAATCCCGCCAGTAATCCCGATCAAGAGTTGGGCAGACGCTTTATAATCAAGGCGGAAAACTTGCCGCCGCCGAAAAGCGGACCAGTCGCCGCGAGCCGATCGCTGGTCATCCCATATGCCGGGCAAGCGCCGCGCGTGATGGAGGGCTTCACGGCCACGCCATTTATCACGGGTCTTGAGCATCCTCGTCGATTACTCGTCCTTCCCAACAACGACGTCATTGTTGCTGAGCAGAGGGCCGGATATCTGACGTTGCTGCGGGACCAGGATGGTGATGGCAAGGCGGACTACATCCAACGCTATGCCGACGACTTCAAGGCACCTTATGGCCTCGCCTACCGGGAAGGCTTCGTGCTCGTTGCAGATCAGGAGGGCATCTGGCGCGTGCCGCATGTAAGCGGCGCGGTCCGGGCCGGTCGCGCGGATCAACCCAAGATCACGGATGTGCCGCCGGAGCAGCGCAAGTCTGTACCTGCGGCGTACGGCCAGGAGATGATCACCCAGAAAGGTGTATTTGGCGTCGTTGCGGGTCACCAGAACCGTCACCTCGCCATAGATCCAAAAACAGGAGCTCTGTTCGTAGGAGTCGGGTCCGCCGGAAACATCGGTGTAGAGCCAGAGGTCAAGGCTTCGATTCAGCGATTCGAAGCAGACGGCTCCAACCAAACTACGTTTGCCTCTGGAATGCGCAATCCGACCACCCTCGCGTTTCACCCGACTACTGGAGAACTCTACGCCGGGGTTCAGGAGCGCGACGGACTTGGCGACAACCTTCCGCCCGATTACCTGACCCGTGTCGAAAAGGGAGCCTTTTACGGCTGGCCATACGCATATATCGGCCCTAACCCGCAGCCGGGCTTTGCACATCGGGCGCCAGAAAAAGTCAAAGCGGCCATTGTGCCGGATGTGCTGTTCCAGCCGCACTCGTCGGTTTTGGACTTGGTGTTCTACGATGGCGAGCAATTCCCGGCCGAATATCGCGGGGATGCCTTCGTGGCGCTTAAGGGCTCCTGGAACCGATCTGAGCCCACAGGCTATAAGGTTGTTCGGGTGCGATTTAAGGATGGCAGGCCGGAGGGGAGCTACGAGAATTTCGTCACGGGCTTCTGGGTCTCGGGTCAGCATCGAGCCGAGGTGTGGGGACGCCCGGCTGCCCTAGCAGTCATGAAGGATGGGTCGCTGCTGATCGCCGACGACACTGGTGGGACGATTTGGCGCCTGTCGTACACAGGACCAAAGGACCGGGCATCGGATCGGGAAACCACGACGGGGGCAACTCAGCGGTAGTGG
>JBJMSU010000197.1:0-9834 GCA_045801465.1 Xanthobacteraceae bacterium
GTGCACCACATGCCGGCGGTGCCGTCCAGCACGGCGCGGCCGTCGGGGGTGTAGTAGTGCATGTCCTTGGCGCGCGCGATCAGGCGTGGAGCGGCCTTGAACGCGCGGTTGGGAGTGAATGGAATCCAATAGGCTTCGAGATCGTTGGGCACGGCGCTCGCCAGGCCCGCTGTTGCCGCTGGCATGGTGGTGTTCCTTGATGTTGCGTGGCGGCGGGCGCGGAGCAAGCGACCCGTCCCTTGCCGCTCCCCGGCCCGGCTGCTACCAACCGCGCATCACGAGGTTGAGCGATAATGGCCGACAAATCCGACAAATCCAACAAGCTCAAGGCGCGCCTGCCGCGCGGCCACGGCGATCGCGGGCCGGCTGAGATCGCCGCCACGCGGCGCATGTTGGAGACGATCCGCGCGGTCTACGAGCGCTACGGCTTCGAGCCGGTGGAGACGCCGGCGATCGAATTCACCGACGCACTCGGCAAGTTCCTGCCCGACCAGGACCGCCCGAACGAAGGCGTGTTCTCGTTTCAGGACGACGACGAGCAGTGGCTCTCGCTGCGCTACGACCTCACCGCGCCGCTCGCGCGCTATGTGGCGGAGAACTTCGACGCGCTGCCCAAGCCGTATCGCAGCTATCGCGAGGGCTACGTGTTTCGCAACGAGAAGCCAGGCCCGGGCCGCTTCCGCCAGTTCATGCAGTTCGACGCCGACACGGTGGGCTCGGCCTCGCCGGCCGCCGACGCCGAGATGTGCATGATGGCGGCCGACACCATGGAGGCGCTCGGCATCCCGCGCGGCAGCTACGTGGTGAAGGTGAACAATCGCAAAGTGCTCGATGGAGTGATGGAGACGATCGGTCTGAGTGGCGGATCAAATGATGCGAAACGCCTGACCGTTCTTCGGGCGATGGACAAATTCGATCGTCTTGGCGATTTGGGCGTACGACAGTTACTCGGTAAGGGACGCAAGGATGAGTCTGGTGATTTCACGAGAGGGGCGGAATTAGACGCAGCATCGATTGAAACGATTATGAGCGTGTTTGAACCGGTCGCCGATGTAAAAGAAAAACTTGCTCAAATCGACTTTCGATTGCGAGACAGCAAAGTCGGCCAACAAGGCGGAAAAGAATTGGAAGAGATTGCGACTCTCGTAGCGAGTTCCGGCTATGGCGATGGCCGAATTACCATCGACCCGTCCGTCGTGCGCGGGCTCGAGTACTACACCGGGCCGGTCTACGAGGTGGAGCTCACCTTCGAGATCAAGGACGATGACGGGCGGCCGGTGCGCTTCGGTTCGGTCGGCGGCGGCGGGCGCTACGACGGGCTGATCGGCCGCTTTCGCGGCGACGACGTGCCGGCGACCGGCTTCTCCATCGGCGTGTCGCGGCTGCAGGCGGCGCTCACCCACCTCGGCAAGCTCGACGCTGCGCCTGCGCCCGGCCCCGTGGTCGTCACCGTGTTCGACCGCGACCGCATTGCCGACTATCAGCGCATGGTCCAGCAACTGCGCGCGGCCGGCGTCGGCGCCGAGCTCTATCTCGGCGGCGGCCGCATGGGTCCGCAGATGAAATATGCCGACAAGCGCCGCAGCCCCTGCGCGATCATCCAGGGCGGCGACGAGAAGGCCAAGGGCGAGGTGCAGATCAAGGATCTGATCGAAGGCGCCAAGGCGGCCGCGGCGATTGCGTCGAACCAGGAATGGCGGGAAACGCGTCCCGCCCAGTTCGCCGTGCCCGAAGAGAAGATCGTCGAAGCCGTGCGCGAGGTGCTCGCCCGCCACGGCATCGCCTGGCGCTGACCTAAGGGTAATACGCTTTATGATTTCTTAACCGGGCACCGCCCGGACCAGAGTGGTGATCGTTAATCGCGCTTGGCGATCACGGTCGAAACGCGCCTGCCGCCGTGCTAAAGGCCGGCCGCACTTCAGTTCCTCCGGTGAACGGCCGCGTCCATGAGCGACATCACGAGTCTGGCGGGACTTAATCCGCAGGCCGAGGCGCTCGTCGCTCATTTCGAGCGTGCCGGCTATGCCCGCGCGGCGCCCCCGCTGCTGCAGCCGGCCGAGCCGTTTCTCGACCTCTCGGGCGAGGACATCCGCCGGCGCATGTATCTCACCAGCGATGCGCAAGGCCGCGAGCTGTGCCTGCGGCCCGATCTGACGATTCCGGTGGCGCTCGACTACTTGAGCTCGCCTTCGGCCGGCGGACCCGCCGGCTACTGCTATCTCGGGCCGGTGTTCCGCCAGCGCGGCGCCACCGCCGGCGAGTTCCTGCAGGCCGGCATCGAGTCCTTCGGCCGCAAGGATCAGGCGGCGGCCGACGCCGAAATGCTGGCGCTCGGGCTCGAGGCCTGCGCGCAGTACGGCCTCGTGGCGCCGGACATCCGCATGGGCGACGTCGCCTTGTTTACCGCCCTGATCGCCGCCCTCGAGCTGCCCCCGGCCTGGCGGCGCCGCCTCGTCAAGGACTTCAACCGCAAGGCCAATCTCGCCTCCGATCTCGACGCGCTGGTGCGCGACGCCGCCAAAGGGCGGCCGCAATATCAGGGCGTGCTGGCGGCACTGGCGGGTTCCGATCCCGCCGCCGCGCACGCCCTCGTCACCGACCTCCTGTCGATCTCCAGCATCTCCACCGTCGGCGGCCGTTCGGTCGACGAGATCGCCGATCGCTTCCTGGAACAGGCGGCGCTCGGCGGCGCGACCGGCATTCCCGGCGAGATGCGCATCGTCATCGAGCGGTTCCTCGCCATCGGTGGCGACCCCGACGAAGCGGCCGTCGAGCTGCGCGCGCTCGCCGGCGATTCCGGCACCGCGATGGATCCGGTCATCGACCTGTTCGAGAGCCGCACCGGTTTCCTGGCGGCGCGCGGGGTCGACGTCTCGCGCATCCGCTTCTCCACCGCCTTCGGGCGCGGCCTCGATTATTACTCGGGGTTCGTCTTCGAGCTGCATCCCCGGCAGGGCGCTGCCGAGCGCCCGCTCGTCGCCGGCGGGCGCTACGACGGCCTGTTGATGCGGCTCGGCAGCGCGGCGCCCATTCCGGCGGTCGGCTTTGCCGTGTGGATCGAGCGGCTGGCGGCGCTGGAGGCGGCGTCATGAACGGCCCGCTCGTCCTCGCCGTCCCGTCCAAGGGCCGCCTGCAGGAGAACGCGCATGCGTTCTTCGCGCGCGCCGGCCTCGTCCTCGTGCAGCCGCGCGGTGCGCGCGACTATCGCGGCACCGTTGCGGGTGTCGACGGCATCGAGGTCGCCTACCTGTCGTCGGCCGAGATCACGGCGCAGCTCGCCCAGGGCGCGGTCCATCTCGGCGTCACCGGCGAGGACCTCGTGCGCGAGACGATCGCCGACGCTGAATCGCGCGTCATCTTCCTCGACCGGCTCGGCTTCGGCGAAGCCAACGTGGTGGTCGCGGTGCCCCAGGCGTGGATCGATGTGCGCACCATGGCGGATCTCGACGACGTCGCGACCGCGTTCCGCCTCAAGCGCGATCGCAAGATGCGGGTCGCCGCCAAATACGTGAACCTCACGCGCGCGTTCTTCGCCGCGCACAATGTCATCGACTACCGCATCGTCGAGAGCGCAGGCGCGACCGAAGGCGCGCCGGCCGCCGGCACCGCCGAGCTGATCGTCGACATCACCACGACCGGCGCGACGCTCGCCGCGAACGCCCTGAAGGTGATCGACGACGGCATCATTTTGCCCTCGCAGGCGAACCTGATCGCCTCGCGCGGCGCGAGCTGGAGCGCAGCCGAGCGCGAGACCGCGCGCCTCATCCTCGACCGCATTGCCGGCGAGCGCCGCGCCCGCGCCATCCGCGAGGTGCGCGCGCACGTGCCGTCGGGCGGCGCGGCGTTGCTCGCCGAGGTGAGAGAGCGCTTCGGCGCCGAGTTCCCGTTCGGCGCGCCGGTCGCGAGCCTGCTCACGCTGCACAGCCCGGCCGCGACGGTGGCGGCGTTGGCGACGTTTTTGCGCGAGCGCGGCGCCAACAATGTCTCGGTCGCCAGCCTCGACTATGTGTTCGCGCGCGACAACCCACTCTACGCCAAGCTCGAGGCAGGGCTCGGCGCCTGACGCTCAGCGCGCATCCTCGGCTTTCGCGCGCGCCGTCGGCCGAAACACGAAGAAATGCGAAAGCGAGAAGTTGAGGAGGAAACTAACCCCGAGGCCGAAAACTTTGCCGACGAGACTCGGATCGATGGCGAGAGCATTTCCCACCAGAATCGTTACCAGGTAAGCCACAACGTAGACGGTCACCGTATCGCCCACGAAGCCCGCCACCTGGGCGCCCAAATAGCTCACATAGGCCCTGAAGCGCAATTTCCGCTGCGATTCCGCTGCGAACGTGATCATCGAGTTCATCACGTATGAGCCGGTGACCGCGATGATCCAGGCAAAGGCGTTGGCGACGAGGATGGAGAGCTCCAGATACAGCCGTCCGAAAGTGAACAGGCCGAAATCGAGCAGCGTGTTGACCACGCCCACCCCGGCAAAGCTGACCGCCTTCAGGAGCAGGGCGCGGTCCTGCAGTAGGCTGCGGATGCGATCGAAAAGACTTTTGCGGCTGGAGGGCTGCATGCGGCGGGCCGCTTAGCACGTCCGTCTGCGCCCGCCGAGCCCCACCTGCGGCGACATTGGCCCGCATTTACGCTATAATTACATGTGAATGCCAAACACTTAAGCCGTAAATGGTACGCACGACCGGGCGCGAGCGGCGATGACGAATGATGACGAATGAAGCGAGTTCAAGAGCGACCGACGCCCGGCGCGCGCCGTCGCGTGCGGTGGAAGCCGGCCTCTCCATCATCGTGCCGCTGTTCAACGAGGCGGGCGGCCTCGCCGCGCTGCACGAGCGGATCTCGGCGGTGGCGCGGCGGCTTGGCGAAACGCGCGGGCTCAAATGCGAGGTGGTCTATATCGATGACGGCAGCCGCGATGCGACGCTAAGCGTTGCCCAGGCGCTGCCCGCCGCTGCGCTCGATGTCCAAGTCGTGTCGCTGTCGCGCAATTTCGGCAAGGAAGCCGCGCTGCTGGCCGGCCTCGATCATGCCCGGCTCGGCGCCGTGCTGTTCATGGACGGCGACGGCCAGCATCCGCCGAGCCTGGTCGAGGCGCTGGTGAGCCATTGGCTCGATGGCGGCTATGACGTGGCCTATACCGCCAAGGCGGATCGCGAGAACGAATCGTGGCTGATCAGGTCGGGCGTGAAGCTGTTCTACCTCGCGCTCAACTGGGGCGCCCACCACAAGATCCCGGCCGACGCCGGCGATTTCCGCCTGCTGTCGCCGCGCGCCGCGGCGGCGCTGCGGCAGATGCCGGAGCGCAATCGTTTCTTCAAGGGGCTGGCGAGCTGGATCGGCTTTCGCCAGATTCGCGTCGACTACAAGCCGGCCGAACGCGCGCACGGCCGCACCACATGGAACATCTACCGACTGGTCGGGCTTTCGATCGAAGGCCTGACCTCGTTCTCGGTCGCGCCGTTGCGGCTCGCGAGCCTGCTCGGTCTCCTGCTCGCCGGCATTGCACTGATCTTCGGAGCGCAGATCCTGTTCGAGGTGCTGTTCTACGGCGTCGCGGTGCCCGGCTATCCGTCGGTGGTGGTGGGTCTGATGGTGCTCGGCGGCGTCCAACTCGTGATGATCGGAATCATGGGCGAATACATCGGCAAGATCCTCTCCGAGCTGAAGGCGCGGCCGGTCTATTTCGTCGCCGAGCACAGCCTCAGGACGGCCGAGGCGAGCGAGCAGCCGAGCGCTCCAGCGGCACGCACCGCGGCCGAGTGATGGAGGCGAAGAACGCAGGCGACGTGACGACGGCGCGGCAGCAATCGGATGCGCCGCAGCCGGTCGCGCACGTCGCCAATTCGCAGCCCCGGCGCATCTGGCTGTGCGCCGATGACTACGGCATCTCGCCCGCCGTCAATGCCGCCATCCGCGACCTCGTCATGCGCGGCCGCATCAATGCCGCTTCCGTCATGGTGGCGGCCCCGAGCTTCACGCGCTCCGAGGCGCGTTCGCTCGGCATTCTCAATGCCGGCGGCCGGCGCGTCGCCATCGGGCTGCATCTGACGCTCACCGCGCCGTTCCGTCCGCTGAGCAATAACTTTGCGCCCGTGGTCGAGGGCACGTTCCCGCCGTTGCAGGAGCTCATGCGCCAGGCGCTCCTGCGCCGGCTCGACCGCGACGCGCTCGCGGCGGAAGTGAAGGCGCAATTCGCCAGCTTCGTCGCGGCGTTCGCGCAGGCGCCCGATTTCGTCGACGGGCATCGTCACGTGCACCTGTTGCCGCAGGTGCGCGACGCGGTGCTGGCCGCCACCAAAGAGCTCAGCCCGGGCGCATGGGCGCGCCAGTGCGCCGGCACCGGCGCCTTCTTCACGCGCTTCTCCGACCCGAAGGGCTTGCTGGTGGAATGGCTCAGCCGCGGATTTTCCCGCCGCGCGCGCGCCCTTGGCGTGCCCACCAATATGGCCTTCGCCGGCACCTACACGTTTCACGCCGACGCCGATTTTGCCGCGCTGTTTCCCAGCTTCCTGAGCGGCATGACGGATGCCGGCCTGATCATGTGTCATCCCGGACGCGTCGATGCCGAGCTCGAACGCCTCGATCCCCTCACCACGCTGCGCGAGCGCGAATACGAGTTCTTGCTCGGCGAGACGTTCCCGCGCCTGCTCGCCGAGCACCACGTCGCCTTGGCGTGAACCGCGGGGGGTGTGGGCGCCGGCCGCGGCCCCGTGCGAAAATGTCACGCTCCCGCCATTCCGCGGGGTTACTGCGCTTCCCATATCATGCCCGGCCCGGATGAGGCCCCAGAGGAGAGCGCCATGACACCGCAGGAACGTGAGCTCATCGTCGATCTGTTCGAGCGGCTCGCCGCGCTGGAAGACCAGCCGCGCGATCCGGAAGCCGAGCGGGCCATTCGCGAGGGCCTCGCCAAGGCGCCGCACGCGCTCTACCCCTTGGTGCAGAGCGTGCTCGTCCAGGACGAGGCGCTGAAAGCCGCCGACGCTCACATCCAGGAGCTCGAGGCGGCATTGCAGGGCGGACCGGGCGGGCCGGAGCAGCCCAAAGGATTTCTCGACAGCATGCGCGATACCCTGTTCGGTCGCGATGAAGGCCGCGGACGCGAGGAGGCGCGCGGCTCGGTTCCCTCGGTGCGTCCCGGCGATCAGCCCATGGGCGTCCCGCCGCAATACCGGTCGGGCACGGGCGCGCCATGGGGCAGCGGCGCGCCGTCAGGATCGATGGGGCCAGGCGGGATGGGACCGGGCGGCATGGGGCCGGGCGGAATGGCGTCGGGCGGCATGGCGCCGGAGCCCGGCCGTGGCGGCTCTTTCTTGGGGACCGCGGCAGCCGCTGCAGCCGGCGCGATTGGCGGCGGGCTCCTGCTCAACGGCATCCGCGGCATGCTCGGCGGGCAGCAACACCACGGACCATTCGCCGGCGCCTTCGATGAGATCGCGTCCGGCGGCTCGCGCGCGCCATGGGGCGGTGGCGGTGGTGGCGAGCTTGGCCGCGAGGCCGGGCTCGACGATATCGGCCGCGGCGGGCAGGGGCGTGCCGGCCTGTTCGATTCGCCCGAGCAGGATGCCGGCCATGACCGCACCGCCGGCCTCGTCGACAGCGACGCCGATTCCGAGTTCCAGGATGCGGAATTGGACGACGATGTGGATGGCGGCTCCGACGACACCGACTATGCGTGAGTGAACCGGGACGACTTCGTCACCTCGCTCAGCGTGTTGGCATGATCTTTCCGAAAGCGGTGAGCCGATGTTCGCGATCATGTTCCGCGTAATGCCGAGCAACGCCACACCCGCAGAGATGATCGCGGCGGGCTGTCGGTGACGCAGGTGCCGCCGTCGGCTGCACGAAACGCGAAAGGCCGCCGCTCGACCGCGGCGGCCTTTCTCTCCCGTCCCCACGCCAAATGCGTTGTTAGATCACCACGACTTTGGTGCCGATCCTGACGCGCTCGTAGAGGTCAATGACGTCTTCGTTGCGCATACGGATGCAGCCCGAGGAGACCTGGGTTCCGATCGTCCACGGCTCGTTCGAACCGTGAATGCGGTAGAGCGTGTTGCCGAGATACATGGCGCGCGCGCCGAGCGGGTTGTCCGGACCGCCGGCCATGTGGCGCGGCAGGTCGGGGCGGCGCTTGAGCATCTCGTCGGGCGGCCGCCAGTCGGGCCATTCGCGCTTGGCCGAGACGTGCTTGAGACCCGCCCAGGTGAAGCCGGGCCGTCCGACGCCGATGCCGTAGCGCAGCGCCTTGCCGTCCTCGAGCACGAGATAGAGGAAACGCATGGGGGTATCGATGATGATCGTTCCCGCCGTCTCGTCGCCCGGATAGTCAACCACTTGTCGGCGATAGATGGGATTCATCTCGAAGCGCGCCGCCTGGGCGGCCGGATCGCCGCCCGGATATGCGACCTGCCGGCCATAGCGGTCGACGACGTCGGATTGCATCGGCAAGGAGGCCGCACGTGTCGGCGTCGGCGCGCCGTTGCCGAACACGAACTCGATGAATCCGCCGCCGAGATTGCCGCGCGCCGGCTGCGCATACTGTGCCGCGCGCGCCCCGCGGACTGTGTCGTTGGGATAGACCGGCATCAGTTGGGCATGGGCCGAACAGGTGCCAAGCGCGCTCGCGACGAGCGCAATCGCCATCATTCGCTGCATCGACGTACTCTGAACTTGTTCGCCGTGACGGGAGCGAAGGCTCTCGCCGCGCCCAAGTACACCGGGAAAGCTCAACTGAATGGTAAACAAGTTCGAGCCGCGAAATCTTCGCGGCCCGTAGAAGAACTATTCAGGATATTACGGTTGATTTGCCGTAAACCTCGAATTCGTTAAGGTTAATCGGCCGTATCGATGTCTTGGCGGGATAGACCGTGTCGCGGTTTGCCCGGATGGCGAATTTGCCGCCGCTCGGCGGCGTCGTGAACCTGCCGTTAAACGCGCGCCGCGTAAAAAAGGAACCTGGCGGGACAGGTTAAGGCGGCACGCGGTGCAGCGGAAGGTTTTCCGAGTCGAAACGGTGATGCGCGCGCGCAATGGCGCCGCGCACCACAATGGCGCGACGGAAGGAAGCCGCTGCCATGACGCCATCATGGCGGAGCTCAGGGAGCTGCGCACGCTGATCCAACCGCGCGAAGATTTGACCCACGGCGTCATCGAGGCTTACCGCAACGAGATCGCCGAGGCGCAGAAGCTCAAGGCCGAGCTCGACCTCATCTACGACGCCATCAACAAGACCAAGAAGGAGATCGCCACCCTGCACGTCACCGGCTTCGAAGGGCCGGAAATGAAGCGGGTGACGCACGAGCTCGACGCGATCGTCGGCGGAACCGAGAAGGCGACCGAGGGCATCCTGGCGGCGGCGGAATTCATCGACCAGGCCGCGAACACGCTCAGCGCCGCGCTCAAATCGGAGCAGGACAAGGCGCTCGCCCACGACATTCAGGATCAGGTGATCCATATCTTCGAGGCGTGCAATTTCCAGGACCTGACCGGGCAGCGCATCACCAAGGTGGTCGCCACGTTGCAGTTCATCGAGACCCATATCATCCGGATGATGGAGATCTGGGGCGGCATCGAATCGTTCAAGGACATCGCGCCGAGCGCGATGGCCGAGCGCGACCGCGACGTGAAGCTCCTCAACGGGCCGAGCCTCGAGGGCGAGCTGGGCCACGCCTCGCAGGACGAGATCGACGCGCTGTTCAATTGACGTGTTGCCCGTTATCGAAGGGCGTGTACTCATAGAATCGCAACTGGTGATGACGTGCTCAATGTCCGCTTTGGCCCCACTTTGCGGACTCAAGTCGGACATGTCCGAGGTCCGAGAAGTGC
>JBJMSU010000096.1:0-6806 GCA_045801465.1 Xanthobacteraceae bacterium
TCGTTCGACTTCTGGCGCTCGAAGCGGGTGCTCGACGTCTTCAACGAGCGGGCGATGGAACTCGTCACCGACGTCGGCCTGTCGTCCTTCGCCCATTGGACGGCGGTGGAACTTCCCTATGGCCGCAAGCGCGCGCTGGAGATCGCAACCACCTTGGCGCTCGATCCCGAGATGCTGCTGCTCGACGAGCCGATGGCCGGCATGGGTCACGAGGACATCGATCGCATCAGCGCCCTGATCAAGGCGGTCGCAGTGAAGCGCACTGTGCTGATGGTCGAGCACAATCTCAGCGTGGTTGCCAATCTTTCCGACTGCATCACCGTGCTCACCCGCGGCCGGGTGCTCGCCGAGGGTCGCTACGATTCAGTGTCCTCCGATCCGCGCGTGCGCGAGGCCTATCTCGGAGTCGGCGATGCTTAGCCCCAGCATCGCGCCCCTGCTCGCAGTCGAAGGGCTGCAGGCCTGGTACGGGGAATCCCATGTGCTGCACGGCGCCACCTTCGAGGTTCTGCCTGGCGAGGTGGTGACGCTGCTGGGCCGCAATGGCGCCGGCAAGACGACGACGCTGAAATCGATCATGGGCATCGTGGCTCAGCGCAGCGGCTCGGTGCGTTTCGGCGGCGCCGAGCTGATCGGCCGCGCCTCCAACCATATCGCGCGGCTCGGCCTCGCCATCTGCCCGGAGGAACGCGGCATCTTTGCCAGCCTCGACGTCGAGGAGAACCTGTTGCTGCCGCCGCAGGTGCGCCCTGGCGGGCTTAGCCTCGACCGCATCTTCGAGCTGTTTCCCAACCTGAAGGAACGGCTGGGCTCAAGCCAGGGCACCAAGCTGTCGGGCGGCGAGCAGCAGATGCTGGCGATTGCCCGAATTTTGCGCACCGGCGCGCGCCTCCTCCTGCTCGACGAGCCGACCGAAGGGCTCGCGCCCGTCATCATCCAGCAGATCGGCCGGACCATCGGCACCCTCAAGGAGCAGGGATTCACCGTTCTGCTGGTGGAGCAGAACTTCCGGTTCGCCTCCACGGTCGCGGACCGCTACTATGTCATGGAGCACGGCCGGGTGGTCGACCGCTTCGCCAATGCGGAGCTGGACGCCAATGTGGACAAGCTTCACGACTACCTGGGAGTGTGACAAGACGTGCCGGCTCTCGGGCCGCGCCCATGAGAAGGAGAATTGGAATGAAATATCTCTTCAGTTCGACCGCGCTTGCGGTCGTGCTCGCCGCCGGCACCGCGCAGGCGCAGACGACCGTCAAGATCGGCGTCATGAGCGACATGTCGAGCCTCTATTCCGACATCGGCGGTCCCGGCTCGACCGCCGCCGCCAAGCTCGCCATCGCCGACTTCACGGCGAACAACAAGGATATCAAGGTCGAGCTCGTCAGCGCCGATCACCAGAACAAGCCGGACATCGGCTCGAACGTCGTCAATCAGTGGTACGACGTCGACAAGGTCGACCTCGTCATCGACGTGCCGAACTCCGGCGTCGCCCTGGCCGTGAGCCAGATCGCCGCCAACAAGAATAAGGTGTTCATCGTCTCCGGCGCGGCCGCGTCCGACCTGACCGGCGCCAAGTGCAATGCCAACACGGTCCACTGGACCTACGACACCTGGATGCTGGCGAACGGCACCGGCAAGGCGCTGGTGAAGACCGGCGGCGACAGCTGGTTCTTCCTCACCGCCGATTATGCCTTCGGTCACGCGCTCGAGCGCGACACCGCGGGGGCGGTCGAAGCCAACGGCGGCAAGGTGCTCGGCAAGGTGCGCCATCCCCTCAACACCAACGACTTCTCGTCGTTCCTGCTGCAGGCACAGACCTCGAAGGCGAAGGTCATCGGCCTCGCCAATGCCGGCGGCGACACCATCAACTCGATCAAATCCGGCGCCGAGTTCGGCATCGTGCGCGGCGGCCAGAAGTTCGCCGGGCTCCTGGTGTTCGCCAGCGACGTCAACGCGCTCGGCCTGCAGACGGCGCAAGGCCTGACCCTGACGGAGACCTGGTACTGGGATGCCAACGACACCAACCGCGCCTGGACCAAGCGCTGGCAGGCGGAGCGGCCCGGCAAGTTCCCGACCATGGTGCAGGCCGGCGTCTATGCCGGCGTGACCCACTACCTCAAGGCCGTGGCGGCGCTCAAGAGCAGCGCCGACGGCAAGGCCGTGGTCGCCAAGATGAAGGAAATCCCGACCGACGATCCGCTGTTCGGCAAGGGCACCGTCCGCGCCGACGGCCGCAAGGTGCACGACGCGTATCTGTTCGAGGTGAAGAAGCCGGCGGAGTCGAAGTATCCGGGCGACTTCTACCACCTGCGCGCCACGATACCCGCGGCCGAGGCGTTCCGTCCGCTGAAAGAGGGCGGCTGTCCGCTGGTCAGCGGCTGACACTCTGTCATCACCGGGCCGCCGCGCTTAAAACGCGGCGTGACCCGGTGATCTCGATCAGGGAGGCATGGCTTTGCCACCCTAACCGGGATTGCCGGGACAAGCCCGGCGATGAGAAGCCGTGGGTTCACGCATGTTCGAGATCTTCGGCGTTCCGTCGCAGGCTCTGTTCGGGCAGCTCTTGCTCGGGCTGATCAACGGCTCGTTCTATGCCCTGTTGAGTCTCGGGCTCGCCGTGATCTTCGGCATGCTCAACATCATCAACTTCACCCACGGCGCCCAGTACATGCTGGGCGCATTTGCGGCGTTCTTTCTGCTGCAATACGCGGGGGTCGGCTACTGGGGCGCGCTGGTCATCGCCCCGATCCTCGTCGGCCTCACCGGCGTCGTCATCGAGCGCGCCTTCCTGCAATGGCTCTACCGGCTCGATCACCTGTACGGCCTGCTGCTCACCTTCGGGCTCGCACTGATCATCGAAGGCGTCTTCCGCAACTATTTCGGCTCGTCCGGCCTGCCCTATCAGATGCCGGAGGCGCTGACGGGCGGGCAGAACCTCGGCTTCATGTTCCTGCCGAACTACCGCGCCTGGGTGGTGGTGTTTTCCGCCGCGGTATGCCTGACGACGTGGTTCGTGATCGAGCGCACCAGGCTCGGTGCCTATCTGCGCGCCGCTACCGAGAACCCGACGCTGGTGCGCGCGTTCGGCATCAACGTACCGCGCATGATCACGCTGACCTACGGCTTCGGCGTCGGGCTGGCGGCGCTCGCCGGCGTGATGGCGGCGCCGATCTACAACGTCAGCCCGCAGATGGGCGCCGATCTCATCATCGTGGTGTTCGCCGTGGTGGTGATCGGCGGCATGGGCTCGATCATGGGCGCCATCGTCACCGGCTTCGGCCTCGGTGTCATCGAGGGCCTCACCAAGGTGTTCTTTCCCGAGGCGTCCAACACGGTGATCTTCGTCATCATGGCGATCGTGCTGCTGATCCGCCCGGCCGGCCTGTTCGGACGGGGGGCGTGATGGCGGGCGTCGAGACGCTGAAGGCACCGGCCGGCACGGCGCGCGATTGGAGCGAGCCGATCGCCTTCGCCGTCATGGTTGCGGTGCTGGTGATCGCCCCGTTCTTTGCCTATCCGCTGTTCCTCATGCAGGCGCTGTGCTTTGCGCTGTTCGCCTGCGCGTTCAATCTCTTGATCGGCTATGTCGGGCTGTTGTCGTTCGGCCATGCGCTCTACTTCGGCTGGGCGAGCTATCTCGCCGCCCACTCGGCGAAAGTCTGGGGCTTCCCGCCCGAGCTCGCGATTCTGACCGGCGCCGCGACGGCGGCCGTGCTCGGTCTCGTCGCCGGTGCGCTGGCGATCCGCCGGCAAGGCATCTACTTCGCCATGATCACGCTGGCGCTGGCGCAGATGATGTTCTTCTTCGCCCTGCAGGCGAAGTTCACCGGCGGCGAGGATGGCATCCAGGCGGTCCCGCGCGGCAGGTTGTTCGGCTTCATCAATCTCGGCGACCAGATGACCATGTACGCCTTCGTGGTGGTGGTGTTCCTGGCCGGGTTCCTATTCATCTATCGCGTCATCCATTCCCCGTTCGGCGAGGTGCTCAAGGCGATCCGCGAGAACGAGGCGCGCGCGATCTCGCTCGGCTACAAGACCGACCTCTACAAGCTCGTGGCCTTCGTGCTGTCGGCAACGCTTGCCGGCGTTGCCGGCGCTACCAAGGCCATCGCCTTCCAGATCGCGTCGCTCACCGACGTGCATTGGACCATGTCGGGCGAGGTGGTGCTGATGACGCTGGTCGGCGGATTGGGCACGGTGTTCGGCCCGGTAGTCGGCGCCTTCGTGATCGTGGTGATGCAGAACTATCTCAATGCCCTCGACCAATGGGTGACGGTGATCCAGGGCGCGATCTTCGTCGCCTGCGTTCTGTTGTTCCGGCGCGGCATCATCGGCGAGATCGCCCACGCGCTGCGCATCCGGCTATGATTTGATCTCCGCTGCACATTCGGCCATCCTTGCGGAAAGCCTCAATCGCGGGAGCGGAACATGGCCCGATGTCTTTTCTCGCAGCTCGCCCATGTGGAGCTGGTGACGCCCAGGCCGGACGCGTCGTTGAAGTTCTTCAGCGAGGTGATGGGCCTGCAGGAAACGGCGCGCCAGGGCGACTCGGTCTATCTGCGCGGGTGGGGGTCTCACCTCCATCACGAGCTGGTGCTCACAGCCGGCCGCCAAGCGGGCCTCGGCCATATCGGCTGGCGTGCCGCCGGCGCGGACGAGCTTGCCGCGGCGGTCAAGCGGCTCGAGGCCGCGGGCGCCGGCATCGACTGGCATGACGACACGCCGGGCCACGGGCCGGCCTATCGCTTCCGCAATCCCGGCGGCCACCCGCAGGAGGTGTTCTGGGAGACGCAGCGGTTCCAGGCGCCGCCCGAGCTCGCCCCCAACTATCCCAACCGGCCGCAGCGCTTTTGCCCGCGCGGCGTCGCGGCGCGCTGCCTCGACCACGTCACGATCACCAGCGCCAACATCATGGATAATTTTGCCTGGTATCGCGACACGCTCGGCTTCCGCTTCATGGAATGGACCGTGCTCGACGATCCGCCCGACCTGCCGATCTTCGGCATGCTGACGACCTGCGAGCGCGGCCACGACCTCGGCATCATCGCCGATTTCTCACCCATCCCCGGCCGGCTGCATCACGTGTCGTTCTGGCTCGATCAGATCGCCGACGTGCTGCGCGCAGCCGACATCCTCATGGAAGCGGGCGTGCGGGTGGAATACGGGCCGGGCCGGCACGGCATGGGCGAGCAGACGTTTCTCTATTTCCGCGAGCCGGGGGGTTTGCGGCTCGAGCTCAATTCCGGCGGCTACCGCAACTACCTCCCCGACTGGGAGCCGGTGAAGTGGACGCCGGCGCAAGGCTCCAACGACTTCTATCGCCACAATGTCTCGCCGCCGTCGATGATGGAATCGTTCCCGCCCGACCGTCCGGCCGACGAGCGCGCCAACCCCTGGGCCGAAGGCCGCGCGGCGTAACGCACGACGTAGGGTGGGTTGAGGCGCCGTGCTCGGCTTGCGAGTGAGACCGCTGCATGGCGCGCCGAAACCCACCAGCGGCGGGACCGATGACGGAGGGTTTCGGCGCGCAGCGCTGCGACGCCATCGCGAAACCTCGTGACGCGCCTCAACCCACCCTACGACGCCTAAACGAATATCTCGCTGGGCGGGCCGCCGAGCATGATCGAGCCGTAGCTGTAGGCGGGCGCGTCCCAGTTCGCCACGATATGGCCGGACACCGCCACCAGGTCGCGGTAGGCGCGCTGGACGTGGTTTTGTTCGAACAGGCCGCGGCCGCCGGTGCCGGCGAGCAGCGTCTCGGCGCCGCGCTTGGCGAGCAGCACCGAATAGCCCTGGTCGCGCCGGCTGCGCGCACGGTGCTCGAGGCTCAAGGTTTCGCCCGCCTCGAGCTTGTCCATGGTCTCGCGGTACGAGCGCTTGTAGAGGAGATCGCCGGCGTCGATCATGGCGCTCGCCTCGGCGACGCGCATGTGCATGCCGGGTTTCTTCGCCATGGCCGAGTGGTCGAACGAGGTTTCGCGCGCCCGCATCTCGTCGATGAAGGACTCCAAGGCGCCGCGCGCGATCCCGTTCGCCGGCGCCGAGATCGTGAACGGCACGAAGGTCCAGACCGGCGCGCGGTAAAGCCAGCCGTCATGCACTTTCGCGCCCGGCGTCGTGCCTTCCGCCATCGCGGCATGCGAGAGGACCCGGTGTTGCGGAACGAACGCGTTGTCGAGCGCGATGCTCTTGCTGCCGGTGCCGCGCAGCCCCATGACGTCCCAGTCGTCGATGATCTTGCACTCGCGCTGCGGCACCATGACGTAGCGAATGTCCGGCATCGGCGAGCCGCCGCTCGGCGGCCCGAAGATCGCGCCAAGAAACATCCACTCGGCATTGTCGACGCCGCTGCAGAACGACCACTTGCCCGAGAGGCGGAAGCCGCCCTTCTCCGACGTGGCCATGCCACCCGGCGAGAAGCTCGAGGCCGACAGCGTGTTGGGCCTGCCCCAGTACTCCTGCTGGAATTCCTGCGGATAGAGCGCGACGAACAGGTCATGAATGGTCATCACCGACCAGATCCAGGCGGCGGAGCCGTCGCCGCGTCCGAGCTGGTCCGCCACCTGGAAGGCGATGTCGGGACGGACCGCCGGGCCGCCGAACTTCTTCGGCTTGAGCAGATAGAACAGATCCGCATCCCACAGATCGCGAATGGTCGCCTCGGGAATCCGCCGCTCTTTGGTCGTCTCGATCGCCCGCTCGCGTAAAACCGGGATGAGCTTGGCGGCACTCGCCTGCAAACGTTCGAGCGTGTATGCCGCGTTCTCGTCCGGCGCCCGCATGACGTCTCTCCCCGTGTGTCGTGG
>JBJMSU010000118.1:0-18116 GCA_045801465.1 Xanthobacteraceae bacterium
GACCTGAAGCTCGATGGCTTGTCATGGATGGATTACATCGCGGCGCGCGGCTACGACGTCTACCTCCTCGACCTGCGCGGCTACGGCAAGTCGACGCGGCCCAAGGAGATGGCGGAGGAGGCGAAGGCCAACCCGCCGATCGTTCGTGGCGACACCGCCATCAAGGACATCGGCACGGTGGTCGATTTCATCCTCGCGCGCCGCAACATCCCGCGTCTCAACCTGATGGGCTGGTCGTGGGGCACCGTCACCATGGCGACCTACACCACGCAAAATCCGCGCAAGGTCGAACGGCTCGTGCTCTACGCGCCCGGCTGGATTCGCCAGACCGCGTCGCTGGTGCAGGCGGGACCCGGGCCGCTCGGCGCCTATCGCACGGTCACGCGGGAGCAGGCGCTGCAGCGCTGGATGACCGGCGTGCCGGAGGACAAGAAGGCGGCGCTGATCCCGGCCGGGTGGTTCGATGCTTGGGCCGACGCGACGTTCGCAACCGATCCCGAGGGCGCCAAGGCAACACCGCCGGTCCTGCGTGCGCCGAACGGCGTGGTTCAGGACAGCAACGAATATTGGTCGGCGGGCAAAGCCTATTACGATCCGGCGAAGATCACGGTGCCGACCCTGCTGGTGCAGGCGGAATGGGATCGCGACCTGCCGCCCTATATGGCGCAGACCCTGTTTCCATTGCTCGTGAACGCGCCCGGCAAGCGCTACGTGATGTTGCCCGAGGGCACCCACACGATCATCATGGAGAAGAACCGGCTGATGCTGTTCGAGGCGGTGCAGCAGTTCCTGGACGAAGCGAGCCGCTCGTAGGCAAGCAGTCGCCCCGCGACGGCGCATAGGCGCTAAGATAACGAGTGAACGCGATCCCATGGTTCGAGACGCGTCGCTTCGCGACGCTCCACACCATGAGGGATCGCTACGATGGGCGGCAGATAGACCTCATCCTGAGGGCGGCCGAAGGTCGCGTCTCGAAGGATAGAGGTCGTTCACTCCGGTGCTGGGCTTATGTGAGCGCCTATGCGCGAAGCCATGCCACCCATCACCACTGCAGCAATACCGCAATGATTGGTGTTCATGGGTTCCCGCTTGCGCGGGAACGAGTCAAATCTCCACCAGCTTGTCGGGCAGCTCGTCGGGATTGACGCTGCCGGGCGCCAGCGGAAAGTGCCGCGCCAGCACGGCGCCGCAGCGCTCGATCGCCGCCACGAAACCGTCGCCGATGCGGCCTTCCCGTATGGCCGAGGTCAGCGCCGCGACGGCGTCGGTCCACACCTCCGGCGTGACCTTCTCGTTGATGCCGGCGTCGGCGATGATCTCGGCATAGCGTTCGGCGAGCGAGACGAAGATCAGAACGCCGGTACGAGCTTCAGTCTTGTGCAGGCCTTGCGCCCAGAACTGGCGCATGGCGGTTGCATGCGCGCGGTCGTGCTTGGCGCGCTTGGGCACGACCCGAAAGCGCGCGCCAGGCCGCGACAGCCCGATCGCGGCGGCAATGAAAGCGACGAGCTGAAGCACATAGATCACGCTCGCCGGCCAAGCCGTGAGATAGATCAGCGGCCCCGGCACGATCAGCGCCAGAGCCGCCGCCCACGCCACCGGCACCAGGCTGTAATGGCTCGACTGCTGTGCCAGCACGCAGAAGATTTCGCCCGAGGTCCTTGCTTCGGCGGCGCGAATGGCTTGGGCAATGCGGGCTCTGTCGGCATCCGACATCATGGCATCACCAGCTGCCCGACGCGCCGCCGCCGCCCGACGAGCCGCCGCCGCCGGAGAAGCCGCCGTCCGAGAACCCGCCACCCGAGAAGCCGCCGGAATCGGAGCCCGATGACCAGGTTCCGCCGGCCGGAGCCCACCAGTTGGATTCGCGCCGACTCCGTCGGGTGGGAGCAAGCGGCGGCTGATGATACGTGGTGACAACCCAGATGATGAGCAGGATGGCGGCGATGACCAGCCACACGGCCAGACTGCCGAGCAGCACCGACTTGTTCTCGGGGCGTTGCGCCGCGCGGCGCTTCCACTCCTCGGCATCGCCGGTCAGGACCTGGATCACGTCGTCGACGCCGCGCGTGATGCCGCCGACAAAATCATTGACGCGGAAGCGCGGAATGATGCCGTTCTCGATGATGAGCTTCGACACGGCGTCGGGCAGCGTGCCTTCGAGCCCGTAGCCCACCTCGATCCGCACCTTGCGGTCGGTCGGCGCGACCAGCAGCAGCACGCCGTTGTTCTTTGCCCCCTGGCCGAGCTTCCACTCGCGAAACAGCCGATTGCCGTAATCCTCGACCGAGGTGCCCTGCAGCGATTTCACCGTCGCCACCACGAGCTGATCGCTCGTCTTCGTCTCGAGCGCGGCAAGCTTCTCGGCCAACGTCGCGCGCGTGCCGGCATCGAGAATGCCGGCATCGTCCACGACCCGGCCGGTCAACGCCGGGAACGTGAGCGTCTGCCCGATCGCGCCAACAACGAGGAGAAACAACGCCAGCAATGCCGCGGCGCCGCCTCTCCCCTGTGCAAACATCAGAATTTCACCTGTGGCGGGCGCCGCACATCCTCGGCGACCGTGAAGGTCTCCATCGGCTTCTGGCTGCGGTAGAGCGTGCTGGCCCAGATCACGCCGGGAAACGTCCGCAGCTCGGTGTTGTAGGTGCGCACCGCCTCGATGTAGTCGCGGCGCGCGACCGCGATGCGGTTCTCCGTGCCTTCGAGCTGCGCCTGCAGTGCCAGGAAGTTCTGGTTCGACTTCAGATCCGGGTATCGTTCCGCAACGGCCAGCAGCCGGCCGAGCGCGCCGCTCAACTGCGCCTGCGCCTCCTGAAAGCGTTTGAAGGCCTCCGGATCGTTGACCAGTTCGGGCGTGACCTGGATCGCCGTGGCGCGGGCGCGTGCATTGGTGACGGCCTCCAGAACCTCGCGCTCCTGCCGCGCATAGCCGCGCACCGTCTCGACCAGGTTGGGGATGAGGTCGGCGCGGCGCTGGTATTGGTTCTGCACCTCCGACCACTTGGCCTTGGCCTGTTCCTCGTAGCTCGGGATGTTGTTGACCCCGCAGCCCGATACGAGAAGTGCAAGAAGCATCGCGGCGAGGGGAAAGCGCACGATTCGAGCGGCAGCGGCGGCCGGGCTGGGCATCAGCATCCTCCGGGTGCAAAGGACGGCATATGTAGCAACCCGCGCCGACAAATCCATCCGCACAGAAGCGCAGGCGGAGCATGTCGGCTCGACCGAAACCGGGGCAGCCGTTGGCCGGAAAATGCTCTAGACTCAGCCGCCATATATCTTGCTGGGATCAATGCGGCGGAACCGCTCCCCGCAGCTGCACGGAATGGAGATCGTGATGAGCATGTCGAGCTTGGGGTTGCGCGCTGCCGCCATAGTGGCACTGGCTCTCTTTGCGTGTGCGGCGGCGGCGGCCGACGACCCCGCGCCGAAGGAAGGCGACTGGATCGCGCGCGATTTCCGGTTCCACACGGGCGAAGTCCTGCCTGAGGTGCGCCTGCACTACACCACCATCGGCGAACCCTCAGGGGAGCCTGTCCTCATCTTGCATGGCACCACCGGGTCCGGCGCCAGCATGCTGACGCCGGCGTTCGCCGGCGAATTGTTCGGTCCCGGCCAGCCGCTGGATGCCGGCAAATATTTCATCATCCTGCCGGACGCGATCGGCGCCGGAAAATCATCCAAGCCCTCAGATGGCCTGCGCACCAAGTTCCCGCGGTACAGTTACGGCGATATGGTCGCGGCGCAATATCGGCTGGTTACCGAGGGCTTAGGGCTGCGTCGTCTGCGCCTCGTGCTCGGCAATTCCATGGGCGGCATGCAGACCTGGATGTGGGGCGTGACATATCCGCAGTTCATGGATGCGCTGGTGCCGATGGCATCGCAGCCGACCGAAATGTCCAGCCGCAATTGGATGATGCGACGCATGTTGATCGATGCCATCCGCAACGACCCGGAGTGGAACGACGGCAACTACACGACGCAACCGCGCTCGCTGCGTGCCGCCAATGTGTTCTTCGGCATCGCCACCAATGGCGGAACGCTGGCCTATCAGAAGGCGGCCCCGACGCGTGAGGCGGCAGACAAGCTGCTCGACGCCCGACTGGCAGCCCCGTTTACCGCCGATGCCAACGACTTCCTCTACCAGTGGGAATCCTCGCGCGACTATAATCCCGCGCCGGGGCTCGAGCGCATCGAGGCGCCGCTGCTGGCGATCAATTCCGCCGACGACGAACGCAATCCCCCGGAAACGGGACTGATGGAGCGCGCGCTCAAGCGCGTGAAGAACGGTCGCCTTTTCCTGATTCCGGCCAGCGATGATACGCGCGGCCACGGCACCACCGGCATGGCGAAGTTCTGGAAGCGTGAGCTGCACCAGTTCCTGGAGACGGTGCCGCGGCGGACCATGTAGCCTGGCAATGCTGAGACAAGACAGCATCGCCGCAGTGTGGAGTGCTTGATGCTGCGTGCCGTCCTGGCGTTTCTGCTCCTGGCGAACACGTTGGTCCTGGCGCAGGATGCCGTTGTTCGGACGCCGGACGGCGTTGTCCGGGCGCAGGACGGCGCCGTCGTCGCCCGCCACGGCATGGTCGTCGCCCAGGAGGCGCGCGCCGCCCGCGTCGGCGTCGACGTGCTCAGGGACGGCGGCAATGCGGTCGATGCCGCGGTGGCGGTCGGCTTCGCGCTCGCAGTGACGCATCCCCAGGCCGGCAATCTGGGCGGCGGCGGCTTCATGCTCGTCTACCTGGCCGAGCGCAACGAAACCACCGCAATCGACTATCGCGAGACCGCGCCGCAGGCGATCACGCCCACGACGTTCCTCGACGACCGCGGCGAGGCGGACGCGGAGAAATCGCGCTACTCCGCGCTGGCGGTCGGCATCCCCGGCACGGTCGCCGGACTGAAGCTCGCGCATGAGCGCTACGGCTCCGGCCGCTTCACGTTTGCCGAGCTGATCCAGCCGGCGCTCACGCTCGCGCGCAACGGTTTTGCGGTCGAAGACGATCTGGCCGATGTGCTGCCGCGCGTGCAGTCGCGGCTGGCGCGCTGGCCGTCGTCGAGGCTCTTCCTGCGCTCCGATGGTTCCGTGCTCGGTCCGGGCGATCTCCTGGTGCAGGCGGACCTCGCCGCCTCGCTCGATCTCATCGCCCGCGAAGGACCGCGCGCCTTCTACGACGGCCCCATCGGGGAGAAGATCGCGGCCAGCGTGCGCGCGGCCGGCGGCGTATTATCGATCGACGACCTGCGGAGCTATCGGCCTGTCATCCGCCCGCCGGTGCGCGGCACCTATCGCGGCTACGACATCCTCTCGATGCCGCCGCCGTCGGCCGGCGGAACGCTGCTCGTCGAGATGCTCAACGTCCTCGAAGGATATGCCGTGAGCGACGCGAACCCCGGCGAAAACGCGCACCGCATGGCCGAAGCGATGAAGCTCGCCTACGCGGATCGTGCGGCCTTTCTCGGCGATCCCGCAACCGTGGCGGTGCCGGTGGAGCGGCTGACCGCCAAGGACTACGCCGCCAAATTGCGCGCCGACATCGGCGAGCGCGCCCGAAGAGCGCCGTCGCCACCCGGCGGCGCCGCGCCGCGCGAAGGCGACAATACGACCCATTTCTCCATCGTCGATCGCTTCGGCAACGCGGTCGCCAATACCTATACGCTCAATTTCAATTTCGGCCTCGGCCTGGTCGCGGAGGGCACCGGCATCCTGCTCAACAACGAGCTCGACGATTTCTCCGCCAAGCCCGGCGTGCCCAACGCCTATGGCCTGGTCGGCAGCGCCGCCAATGCACCCGGGCCCGGCAAGCGGCCGCTCTCCTCCATGACGCCGACCATCCTGCTCAAGGACGGCAAGGTTGTCCTCGTCACCGGCTCGCCGGGCGGCAGCCGCATCACCACCACGGTGTTGCAGGTGATCACCAACGTGCTCGATCGCCGCATGGGCATCGCCGCGGCGGTCGCGGCGCCGCGCATTCACCACCAATGGCTGCCCGACGAAGTCTTCGCCGAGCCCGGCGTGGCCGCCGACGTGACGCGCGGGTTGCGGGAGCGCGGCCATCAGGTGACGCAAGCTTGGGCATGGGGCTCCGCCAATTCGATCATGGCGACAGCAGATGGCCTTGCCGGCGCCGCCGATCCACGCACGCGCGGCAGCTTCGCGGCGGGGTATTGAGCGCGTCCCGCGCGACGTGCGCAGCGGAACGACATGCGGTCCCGACCTGATGCTGACCAAACGAACAACCCCGAAAGGCACCATGGCAACCGTTACTTTCTCGCGCCACATGCATTATCATCAGCCCGGCAGACACAGGTGTATGCCATGAGCAATATAACCCCCCGGAGCTCCAGTGAGGAACTCGCTGATCCGAGTACAATTTCGCGCGAGCAGGTATTAGAGCGGCTCCGTGATTGGCGCGACCGTGTACACCGCCTCTACGGTGAGATTGAACTGACCCTGCATGGCACTTCGTTTCAGCTCGATCGTGAAGGCAAACACACCTCCGCCGAAGAACTGACGCAGAGAGTCGGCGTTACCAGCGACGAGCAACCGAAGCTGGACATTCTTCGGATTGTTCGTCCAGGCGGTACCAATGCTGCAATTTTTTTCCCCCGTGGACTGTGGGTAATTGGCGCCAACGGTCGCATCGATTTAAGAATCATTCCCACCGTTGGCCAGGTCGAGACGTACGTGCTCATAGACGAGTCGCAGCCACTAAGCGGTCCGGCAAAATGGATCCGAATGCCCATAGGTGCACCGTTTGAGCGTGAGCCGTTTAGTCCCTCCTGGCTCATCTCCAAACTGCGGTGAACAGGGAGCTCGAAGCTCTGGCCCGCTCCTATGCCCGCCTTTCACACGACGTTGGCGGAAGGATAAGCTTTGCCTGCGATCTGGATGACGAGAATGCGCTCAATGCTGCAGAGCAAGAAAAAGCGCTTCTTGACCAGGCTTTCTTTATCCTCGGCTTCGCCGCGCTGGAGAAACACGTTACGCTCCTGGCATGCATCAGACTTGCAGACGCGGCTCGCCGCACCTCCATGCGAGACGCGCCTTTCGACAGGCGATGGCTAACGTCCGTCACAATCGCAGAGGAAATCTTGCAAAAAGACGTTTCGTGGAAAGCAGCGGAGCGGGAAGTCGGCAGTTGGTACAAAATTAGAAGCGCTATTGCACATGGACAATCTCCTTCACAACTGGCCGATGTTCCGAGGGTGCTCTACCGAGCTGACGAAATAGCGGCAACGTTGGAGGAAGTTACGCGAGAACTCGATGTTTGATTTGATTGCGCATCCAATATGCCGATGGCATAGGGCAAAGCTGAGCGCTGCTTGCGATCATCCCCTCAGCGAACGGCCTCCGAAGCACGCGTTTAGGCCTCTAATAGTGCGCACACGCGCGGGAGCCTGGGCGGGGTTACTGAAACGCATCCCGATGCGGGAGCGGAAAATCATTTGCTCGCGCTGAGACCGGCGCGCCGGATCGCCTCGGCATTCTGGATCGAGTCGTCGTCGAACATCTTGCGGAAGTCCGTGCCTGGCAGGTAACGCGGCGTGGTCTGCAGGCGCTCGACGATCGTCCGGTACCCCTCGCTCGCGGTCGCCTGTGCGCAGGCCTTCTCCAGCACGGCGACGACGCCGTCCGGCGTGCCGGCGGGCGCGACGAGGCCGCCCGCCGTGAAGGCTTCCGCCGGGGACCTGAGCTCGCGCATGGTGGGGACGTCGGGTAGCGCCGGGATGCGCTCCTGCGAAAGCGCAGCCAACACGGGGAGATTGCTCGCCTGGGCGACCGCCGGCGTTTCGGTGATCGCCATGACGGTGCCGCTCAGCAGCGCGTGCGACATCGGGCCGGCACCTTGGAATGGCACGCCAAGCGCGTCCGCCCCGATCGCCTTGAGCACGGCAAGCATGCCGAGATGGCCCTGGCTGGCAGGACCGGGATGGCCATAGACGAGGTTCTCAGGCTTGGCCTTGGCGAAGCTTAGAAACTCGCCGAATGTCTTGAACGGCGCCTGCGGACCCGCGATCAGCACATAGGGCGCGTAGTAGACGAGACAGATGTAGCGGAAGCTGTCGATGCCGTAGGCGAGCTTCTGCAGGTGCGGCTGCGCGGTGAGCGGATTGTTGGGCGTGAGCGCGATCGTGTAGCCGTCGCCCTGTGCCCGGGCGACCTCGGCCATGCCGATGGTCCCGGCTGCGCCTCCCTTGTTGGTGATGACGACGGTCGCGCCGAGCGCTTTGCCCAGCTCGTTCTGCAGCGCGCGGCCCATGATGTCGGTGTTTCCGCCCGGCGGGAACGGCACGATCATATTGATCGGGCGCGACGGATAGTTCTGCGCCGCCGCCGGCAGTGCGGCCGCGATGAGCAAGAAGGTGGTGAGCAGGATGCGGAGACCGGTCATGCAGGCCTTCTCCCAAATCCGGATCTGTATCACATCGGCTTGAAGCCGCGGTCGAGCTCGACGTCGATCAGCATCGCGGCTCCGTCGGCAAGGCCCTTGCGGAGGAGATCGGTCGTCTCGTGCAATGTCGTGGCGCGCTCGGCCGCGATCCCCAGCGAGCGCGCGAGCGCGACGAAATCGATCGGCGGATCGATGAGCTCCATGCCCACGTAGGTGTCGACCTGCGCGGCATGTCCGCGCTGGGCGTGCAGCCGCTGCTTGAGGATGCGGTAGGAGCGGTTGTTGAAGATGACGAACACGACGGCGATGCGCTCGTGCGCGGCGGTCCACAGCGCCTGGCAGGTGTACATGGCACTGCCGTCGCCGATCAGCGCGACCACGGGCCGATCGGGCAGCGCGAGCTTGACGCCGATCGCCGCCGGCAGGCCCCAGCCGATGCCGCCGCCGCGCAGGCCGAAGAAGCTCTGCGGATCGTCGCTGCGCATCAGCTGACGGATGCCAATGCCGGACGAGATCGTCTCGTCGACCACGACGGCGTCGCCCGGCAGCGTCTCGCCGATGGCGTGCAGCAGTGCCAGCGGCTGAATCGGTTTGGCGGCAGCGGCGGCGCGGGCCTGCGCGACCAGCGCTTCGCGTTCGCGGCGGATGGCTTCGCTCGCGGCATCGAGCCGCTCGCGCGCGGCGGCGCGCTGTCCGGCGCTCATCCGCTGGCGCAGCGCCGCGGTCAGGTCCGGCAACGTCGCTTTCGGATCGCCCAGAATGGCCACGGCGGTCGGATAGTTCTTGCCCAGCTCCCACGCATCGATGTCGAGATGGATGAGCGGCACGCCGGGCGGGATCGGCTCGACCGGCGACGGCAGCGACAGCGTGAACAGATCGGCGCCGACCGAGAACACGAGATCGTATTGGTCGAACACCTGGCGGATTGCCGGCGTGACCCGCCCCATGGCGCCGCGGAACAGCGGATGCGAAGCGGGAAACGACGCCGAGCTGGGGACGAGCTCGGCATAGACCGGCGCCCCTAAGAGCTCGGCGAGGGCAACGAGCTCGGCATGTGCCCGGCTCTGCGCCACCGCATCGCCCGCCATGATCAGGGGATTCTTGGCGGCGGCGAGCAAAGCCGCGGCCTCCTCCACCGCAGCCGGATCGCCGCGCAGGCGCGGCGCCACGCGCGTCGGCCCAAGGAGGTCGATGTCGGCCTCCGCCTGCAGCACGTCGCCCGGCAGCGACAGAAAGACCGGTCCGCTGGGCGGCGCGAGCGCCGTCTTGGCGGCGCGGTGCACCAGCCGCGGCAGGTCCTGCAGGCGGCGCACCTCGCTCGACCATTTCACGAACGGCCGGGCGATCGGCGGCAGGTCGGCCCACAGGATCGGCTCGGTCGCGTTGAACTGCTGGTCGTGCTGCCCGGCCGTGAGCAGAATGGGCGACGCGGCCTTCTGCGCGTCGTACAGCATGCCCATGGCGTTGCCCAGGCCGGGCGCGACATGCAGGTTGACGACGGCGAGCTTGCCCGACGCCTGCGCATAGCCGTCCGCCATGGCCATGACGGCCGCCTCCTGCAGGCCGAGGACGTAATGCAGCTCGTTGTCGACCGCGAGCGCATCCATGAGCGGCAGTTCCGTGGTGCCGGGATTGCCGAACAGGATCTCGACGCCTTCCTGCTTGAGAATGTCGAGGAAGGCACGCTTTCCGGACATCACGGGCAATGTTGCCTCCTGTCTCTGCTCGCCACTCTCTTCACGGCCATTGCCAGCGCGCGACGGCAGCCGCCCAATCGGGCAGCGCGATATAGCTGAGAACGAGCTCGGTGCTCAGCGACAGCGCGATCGCTCCCAACAAGGACACGAAGGTGCCGAGATAGAGCTTGCCGCCGAACACCTCGTGGTCGGGGTTGAGCAGCTGGCCGAAATAGATGCGGAACACGATGGAAAGCCGCTGGATCGGCGAGACCACCGACACCGGAGCGACGGCAAAGCCCATGTACAGGAACATCTGCGACACGCAGACCGTGACTCCCGAAAGCGAGAACCACGTCACGGCCGCCCTGTCGACGGCAAGCACTTGCCGCATCCACCCGGGCCACAGCAGGGCCGGAAGCATGACCACCGTTGCCGCACCGTAGGAAACGAGGCCGGCAGCAAGGCTCACGCCAAGGCCGCCGGATCCGAGGCCGAAGCGCACCAGGATCGGACTTATCCCATAGGCCAGCGCGGACAACAGAGCGAAGATCGCGCCCTCCGTGTAGTTCACCACGAACGCGGCAGGTCGACCGCTCTCCAGTTTCTCTACCGCGCTCTCCGCCTGGTCGGTGGCGCGCGGCGGCCGCGTGCGCTTTTCCGCGTCTCCGCGCAGGGTGATCGTCGGGCCGAGCACCACGAGGCCAATCCCGAGGAGGCGGAGCGGCGTGAGCGTCTCCCCGAGGACGAGGATTGCCAGGACCAGCGTGAGCACGAGACTGATTTGTTGCAGCGGCCCGACCAGATTGGCGCCCATGGCCCTCGTGGCGCGGTAGTTGCAGTAACGCCCTCCGACGAAATGAACGATGCCGGCGGCCGAGAGCGCGACGATCGCCTCGGGAGAGAATTCAAACACGCTCCCGAGCGAACCCGCCGCCAGCGTGGCGAGGAAGAAAATCGGCACCCCGATGGGGACCGTGATCGCCATGGCCTGAGACAGCGTGCCGGTGAGCACGCCGCGTCGCGCGCTGGTATTGTTCAACGCGAACGTCACTGCCGCGAGCAGCGCGAAAAAGCCTCCCAGCACTCCGGCCAAGCCCCCGATGTCGATGCCGCAGGTTAGGCATCGCAGCGAGGCGCGTGAAGAGGGCTTGAGCGCAATGCCGGACTGCGCGGACGGGCTGCTTCTCCGTCAGGAAGCCAGGCGCCGGCGCGAGGACGCGCGCCGCGACCAGCGACGCGCGGCGGCGCGGGCGTGGGCGCGCGCGCTGCCGTGCGCGACGAAGATCGCCGGGGCGTCGGGACGCACGGGCAGGAACGCTTCCGCCGTCGCGGCGGCGCCGCCGATCGCGATGCGCGGCTCGGCGAACAGCTTGAGCAGGAGATTGATCGGCCAACGTGGCATTGCCGCCTCCGAAGATCTCGGTTCAGGATCCTCGTCCGATGAAACTGGAGCGGGCGATGGGATTCGAACCCACGACCCCAACCTTGGCAAGGTTGTGCTCTACCCCTGAGCTACACCCGCATCCGAGCGCATGTTCCGGCGAAGTGGGTACCGGCTCGCCGCCGAGAACATGCGCCGCATTAGGCATGGCCACAAGCCGTGCCGTCGTGCCGTCTCCTATGCCAAAACCGGCCAGCCTTTGCAACCGTTGGGCCGCAACCCGGGTTGGGGCCCCGCCAGCCGTGGGCCGTCGAGGGTGCGAAGTCTCTGCCTGGCATCCCCTCCCCGCGCTGCCGCTGTCGACCTACGCGACGTCGCGATGAGGCGCCCACAACGGGCCCCCAAGTTCTACTCGCTGCTGCGGGCGCCGAAAATGGCGGTGCCGACCCGAACGTGGGTCGCGCCGAACGCGATCGCGACCACGAAATCGGCGCTCATTCCCATCGACAGGTGTTTCAATCCGTTGCGCCCGGCGATCTTGTTGACCAGGGCGAAATGCGGCGCCGGCGCCTCGTCGACCGGCGGGATGCACATGAGCCCGGTGATTTCGAGCCCGAAGTCGTCGCGGCAGCGGGCGATGAACCCATCGGCTTCTTCCGGCAATACCCCGGCTTTTTGCGGCTCCGCCCCGGTATTGACCTGCACGAACAATTGCGGGCGCCTGTCCTGCCGCGCAATTTCCTTGGCCAGCGCCTCGCACAAGCTCGGCCGATCGACCGAATGGATGACGTCGAACAGCGCCAGCGCGTCCTTCACCTTGTTGGACTGCAACGGCCCGACGAGATGCAGCTCGACTTCGCGGTGCGCCGTCTTGATCGGCGGCCATTTGCTCTTTGCCTCCTGAACCCGATTCTCGCCGAACACGACGTGTCCCGCGGCGATCGCCTCTTCGATCGCGGCGGCCGGAAAGGTCTTCGAAACGGCGACGAGCGTCACCGATGCCGGATCGCGCGAAGCCGCGCGGCACGCGGCCTCGATCTCTCGCCGGACGGTCGAAAGCCCCATCTGCACGGATGCGGCCAAGACACTCACCATGTCACCTCATCGAGCGGGCGATTCAGCGGCTGCAGCAGGAGCTGCGCCAGAGCATGATAAAACCTGGCCTGGACTTGATCCGGGCTGGACACAGGTTTTCGCAAAAGATCATGCTCGTAACGAAAGCTAGACCGGATTTCCGACGTTTGCCGCCGCTCGCGCCGCGCGGACAAAAGCGCGGATTTTGTCTGCATCCTTGACACCGGGCGCCCGCTCCACGCCGGAAGACACGTCGACCGCGGGTGCGCGCGTCACCGCAAGCGCAGTTGCCACGTTGTCGGGATCGAGCCCGCCTGAAAGCATGAACTGCATGCCGGGATCGAGATTTTCCAGCAGCAGGCGCCAGTCGAACGGCTGGCCGAGCCCGCCGGGACGGTTTGCTTCGCGCGGCGCCCGTGCATCGAACAGCAGCCGGTCGGCGACGCCCGCATAAACCGCGACCGCGGCGAGATCGGCGGCGTCTGCCACCGGCAACGCCTTCATGACCGGCAATCCGAACCGCGATCTCACGGCGGTCACGCGCTCGGGAGGCTCGCGGCCGTGCAATTGCAGCATGTCGGGATCGAGCGCTTCGACGATCCCTGCCAGCAGCGCATCGTCGGGATCGACGGCGAGCGCGACCTTGCCGGCACGCCCGGCCACGCGCCGGCCGAGCGCCCGTGCCGTTGCCATGTCGAGGTTGCGCGGCGACGGCGGAAAGAACACGAAGCCGACCAGGTCGGCGCCGGCATCGAGCGCGACATCGAGCGTCTCCGGCGTGCTGAGGCCGCAAATTTTAACGACAAGGGTCATGCGTTGCGTTCAGTTCCGTCTTCCGGCAGCCTTCTTAGGACATGGCCTGTCCCTTTGGAACCGGGAGAAATGTCCGGATTCCAAAGAAACAAGTCCTGTTCTAGGTTTCCGTGATGCCCGCGACGCCTGCCGAGCTTTTCGCTTTCCTCACCCGCCTTGGCATCGCTCACCACACGGTGACACACCCGCCGTTGTTCACGGTCGAGCAGTCGCGCGCGCTACGCGGGCTCATTCCCGGCGGGCATACCAAAAACCTGTTCCTCAAGGACAAGAAGGATGCGCTGTTCCTGGTCGTCGCGCTTGAAGATGCGGCGATCGAGCTCAAGGGCCTGCATCGGACTGTAGGCGCCTCCGGCCGCTTCTCGTTCGGATCCGCCGACCTCTTGCGCGCCGTGCTGGGCGTGGAGCCTGGCGCGGTGACGCCGTTCGCCGCCATGAATGATACCGACCGGCGCGTGACCGTGGTGCTCGATGCCGCCATGATGACGCATGCGACCCTCAATTATCATCCGCTCGACAACACCATGACCACGTCGATCGGACGCGACGACCTGATGCGGTTCCTTCATGCGACCGGCCATGCGCCACGCATCGAGGCGGTGAGCGGCGAGGCCGCCATGTCGACATTGGGCCCGGCCTCCGGGTGACCACCGGCTTGCCGAGGCGCAACCCCGCGCTGCTGTGGCGGCCCACCCGGAGCCGGGGCACCCCGATTGCATTTCAGCCCGCCATGAACCATTTATCCTCAGGATTTTCCCGCATCGAGGCGCCCGGGCGGGCGGCAAGTACATGGTGATGTTGCAAAATGAAGGACCGCCGGCCGCTGCCGCCGAGGGTCTGATCAAGGACACGACCACCCAGACCTTCGTCAAGGACGTGATCGAGGAATCGCGTCGTCAGCCGGTCCTGGTTGATTTCTGGGCGCCCTGGTGCGGCCCCTGCCGGCAACTCACCCCGGTGCTCGAGAAGGTCATCCGTGCCGCCAAAGGCAAGGCGAAGCTCGTCAAGATGAACATCGACGAGAATCGCACATTGTTCGACCAGATCAGCGTGCAGATGGGCATCCAGTCCATTCCGGCCGTGATCGCGTTCGCCAACGGCCAGCCGGCCGACGGTTTCCTCGGCGCGCTGCCGGAGAGCCAGGTCACGGCATTCGTGGAACGGCTGATCAAGGACCGGGTCGGCGGCGAGGAGAAGGATCTGCTCAAGGAGGCCGAGGCCGCGCTGGCCGACGGTGACGCCGGGCATGCGGCCGATCTCTACGCCCGGGTGCTGGAGCAGGATCCCAGCAATACCCAAGCGCTTGCCGGTCTGGCGCGCGCCTATGTGGAAACCGGTGCGCTCGAGCAGGCGAAGCAGATGCTCGCTCTGGTACCCGAGGCGAAGCGCAACGAGCCCCAGGTCGCGGCCGCGCGCGCCGCTGTCGATCTCGCCGAGCAGGCGACGTCGCTTGGGCCGATCACCGAGCTTGAGCAGAAGGTCGCCGCCAATCCGCTCGATCATCAGGCGCGTTTCGATCTCGCGCTCGCGCTCAATGCCCAGGGCCGGCGCGGCGAGGCGCTCGATCATCTGCTTGAAATCGTCAAGCGTGATCGCAAATGGAACGACGACGGCGCCCGCAAGCAGCTCGTCCAGCTGTTCGATGCATGGGGGCCGACCGACGAATCCACAGTTGCCGGACGCCGACGGCTGTCGTCGATCCTGTTCGCCTGAGCGCAGCGGGTACGGTTCGCCGTCACGAATGGCTGCCATGATCGGTACATTGCTCTCGTTCCGGGGGCGGCCCGGCGGGGAGAGCCTCGAATGACGATGAATGTGGCCTATCGCGGGCCGGGCGATGTGGCCCAGGTGATCCCGGTATTTCCTCTCGCCGGGGCGCTGCTGCTGCCGCGCGGTCAGATGCCGCTCAACATCTTCGAGCCACGCTATCTTGCCATGGTGGACGATACCCTGACATCGGGCGATCGCCTGATCGGCATGATCCAGCCCGACCCGACGCACCCCGGTCCCGCCGACAAGCCTCCGCTCTACAGGATCGGCTGCGTCGGCCGTATCACTCAGCTCGCCGAAACCGGCGACGGACGTTATCTCATCCAGCTCACCGGCATTTCCCGCTTCAGCATCGACCAGGAGCTCCCGGTCACCACGCCTTACCGCCAGTGCCGCGTCAGCTATGCACCGTTCGCCGACGACTTCGTGGCTCGCAAGGGCGAGGACGAAGTCGATCGCGCGGCGCTGCTCAAAGCGCTATCCGCATTCCTCAAGGCCAACAAGCTCGAGGCCGACTGGGAGGGCATCGAGAACGCGCCCAACGAGGCGCTCGTCAATGCGCTCGCCATGATGTCGCCCTATGGCTCGGCCGAGAAGCAGGCCCTGTTGGAGGCGCCCGACCTGAAGACGCGCGCGGAAATCCTCGTCGCGGTCACCGAGATCGAGCTCGCCAAGACCATGACGCCGGGCGACACTCCGCTGCAGTGACGTATCCGATTGCGCTCGCCAATTATCAGCGAGTCGTCCCCGCCTTCGCGGGGACGACGTGTTGTTCACTCGATGGCGATCTTGGCGGCCTCGACCACCGGTCCCCAGGTCTCGAGGCTCTGGCGGATCATGGCGCGCATTTCGTCGGGCGTAGTGCCGAGCGGCTGCGCCTCGAGGCGAAGGATTTTGGCTTTGAGATCGGGGTCGCGGAAACCCTGGCCGATCGCGTCCGACACTTTGGCGGCGATCTCCTTGGGCGTGCCTGGAGGAGCCGCCACCGCCATCCAGGTGTCGGCGTAGACGCCCGGCAGCGTCTCGGCGATCGTCGGCACGGCGGGATAATCCTTGAGCCGCTCGCGGCTGCCGGTGGCGATGAGCTTGAGCTTGCCGGCGTCGATGTTCTGCTTGTTGGCGAGCAGGTAATCCGGAACGATGTCGATGTTGGCGGCGAGGAGATCATTGATGGCCGGGGCCGAGCCGCGGTACGGGACCTCGGTCATGCGGAAATTGCCCTTGAGCATCATGAGCTCGCCGAGCAGATGCCCGGTGTTGCCCTTGCCCTGATGCCCGTAGGTGATCTTGCCGGGATCAGCGCGCGCGAGCGTGATCAACTCGGCCAGACTGTTCGCTGGAAGATTGGCGCGCGCCAGCACGATCAGCGGATAGGCCGCAAGTACACTCACCGGCTCCAGGCCGCGCGTGTCGAATGACGCCTTGGCGAACACCAGGTGGGTGATGCTGTAGCCGAGCTGCGGCGCGCATAAGAGCGTGTGGCCATCCGGGGTGGCCCGCAGCACGGCTTCGGTGCCGATGCGTCCACCGGCGCCGCCCGGACGGTTCTCGATCACCACCTGCTGGCCGAGGATGGCGCCCGCCTTCTCGCCGGCAAACCGACAGAGAAGATCGGCGGTGCCGCCGGCTGGAAGCGGCACCACCATGGTGATCGGCCGGCTGGGATAGGATTGCGCCTGCGCCCATGGCGGCACCGCGAGAAAGGCGCAGAGGACAAAGGCAGTGCGATGAGACATCGGCGAACTCACGGGTTGGGATGCGCAGCCAGTGTGCCGGTCTCCGGGCGGCTTGTCATCCCGTCGCCGACGCCATCACTTTCTTGACCGCGCCAACGATTTTGTCCGCCGTCGGCTTGACGAAGGCTTCATGAGTCGGCGCGGCGGAGACCGGCGCGTCGGGGCGGGCGACGCGGACGATCGGGGCCTTCAGCGTGTGGAATCCGTGCTCCGCCGCGATCGCGGAGATTTCCGACGCCACGCCGCAGGAGAGGCGCGTCTCGTCGGCGACGACCAGCCGCCCGGTCTTGGCGACGGAGGCAAGGATCGCATCGCGGTCGAGCGGCACCAGCGTGCGCGGGTCGATCACCTCCACGTCGATTCCCTCGGCGGCGAGCCGATCGGCAGCTTCGAGCGCGACCGACACGGTGAGCGAGGTCGCCACCACGGTCGCATCCTTGCCGGCGCGCTTGATCTCGGCGCGGCCGAAGGGAATCGCATAGTCGCCGTCCGGCACGTCGCTCTCGGCCCCGTAGAGCAGGCCGTGGGTGAAGATCATCACCGGATTGTCGCTCTTGAACGCCGTGCGCATGAGGCCCTTGAAGTCGCGCCCGCTCGATGGCAGCGCGATCTCGATGCCGGGCACGTTCCAGTACATGCATTGCGGGCTCTCGCTGTGCTGGCTCGACGTGCCCATCACGATCCCATGATTGAGGTGCATGATGAACGGCGCCTTGATGCGGCCGCCCGACGAGAGCCGGATGGTGGCGACCTCGTTGGCGATCGAGGAGACCGCCGGATAGGTGAAGCTGGCGACGCCGAGATGCGCGAACGTACGGTGCCCGCACATGGCGGCGCCGGCCGCCAGCGCCGTGAAGGCCGCTTCCGCTGTGGGCGGGAAATAGATGCGGTCGGCGAATTCCTGCTGCAGCGCCTCGAACTGCACGCGCTGCGGGCCGATGCCGAACACCTCGTTGCCGATCACGGTGAAATGCGGGTCGTCGCGAAAGCACAGGCGGATCGCCTCGGCCATGGCGGCGGCATAGTTCATGCGTGTGGTTTTCATGCTTCCGGTCCTGCGCGCGTTTCGTTCTTCATGTTCGCGACCCCCACCCGGCCGCTCGCTGCGCTCGCGTCCACCCTCCCCCTTCGGGGGAGGGATTGGAGCCTATGGTACCGTTTGGGCAAACAAGCCGCAGCACTGAGATGATTGGAATGAGCGGTCACATATTTCACGCATGAGCAATGGCAGAAGTCGCGCAACCTCGTGAAGGACAGCGTGATTACG
>JBJMSU010000139.1:0-9206 GCA_045801465.1 Xanthobacteraceae bacterium
GTCAAGGTGATCGATGCCGCGCCGGCCCAGATTCCAGCCGCCAGCGCGGTCAAGCGCGCGCTCGACGTGTTAAAAAACGCAAAACGTCCCCTGATCATTCTGGGCAAGGGGGCAGCCTACGCGCAGGCCGACGACGATATCCGTACCCTGATCGAAAAAAGCGGAATTCCGTTCCTGCCCATGAGCATGGCAAAGGGACTGCTGCCCGATACCCATCCGCAGTGCGCCGGAGCGGCGCGTTCCACGGTGCTCAAAGAAGCCGATGTGGTGATGCTGATTGGCGCCCGGCTCAATTGGCTGCTGTCGCACGGCAAGGGCAAGACCTGGGGAGAGGCCCCGAAGAAGTTCATCCAGATCGATATCGAGCCCAGGGAGATGGACTCGAACATCGAGATAGCAGCTCCCGTGGTGGGCGACATAGGATCATGCGTGGCAGCCCTTATCGCGGGCATGGGCGGCAACTGGCCGGCTGCGCCCGCCGACTGGGTCGGTGCCGTCAACTCGAAGCGGGAAGATAACATCGCAAAGATGGCGCCGCGGCTGATGAACAACAAATCGCCGATGGACTATCACGGCGCGCTCGGTGCGCTGCGCACGGTCATAAAAGAGCGCCCGGATGCGATCCTGGTGAATGAAGGCGCCAACACTCTCGATCTCGCTCGTGGCGTGATCGACATGTACAAGCCCCGCAAGCGGCTCGACGTCGGCACCTGGGGCGTCATGGGCATCGGCATGGGCTTTGCCATCGCGGCCGCGGTGGAGACCGGTAAACCCGTGCTCGCGGTCGAAGGCGACAGCGCCTTTGGCTTTTCCGGCATGGAAGTGGAAACGATCTGCCGGTACGACCTTCCGGTCTGCGTCGTCGTCTTCAACAACAACGGCATCTACCGGGGAACGAACGTCAATCCCGCCGGCGGCCCCGACCCTGCGCCGACCGTCTTCGTCAAAGACGCGCGCTACGACAAGATGATGGAAGCATTCGGCGGCGTTGGCGTGCACGTGACGACGCCCGACGAGCTGAGCCGCGCCGTCAACGAGGCGATGGACTCCGGCAAACCGACGCTCATCAACGCCGCGATCGACCCAGCGGCAGGCACCGAGAGCGGCCGCATCGGCAACCTCAATCCGCAGAGCGTGATCCGCAAAAAATGAAGGAGCACGCGATGAATGCACGGGAAGCGAGCCTCGCTCGCGCGGAACAATAGAGGAAGGACTACGATGGCAACGCGCAGGAAGGCGAAGAAGAGCAAGACCGCGGGCAAAGCCGCGCAGGCCAAGATTGCGGCAACGCGCAAGGCAAGTCGCCGCGCCACGGCCAAGAAGGTCGTGACGCTGCGGCCGAGCGCCACGACCGCATCGGCCAGGCGAGCTAAGAAGCCGGCCGCCAACGGAGCACGCAGGGGCGCCGGAAATGGGCTGCCGAAGCCCAGCGCTCAGCCGTGGGGACAGGCCGGCAAGGCGCTCGACGGCGTGCGCATCCTCGATTTCACCCACGTGCAGTCGGGTCCGACCTGCACCCAGCTCCTCGCCTGGTTCGGCGCCGACGTGATCAAGATCGAGCGTCCGGGCGTCGGCGACATCACCCGCGGCCAGTTGCGCGACGTTCCCAACGTGGACAGCCTCTATTTCACGATGCTGAACCACAACAAGCGCTCGATTACGGTCGACTCGAAGAACCCGCGGGGCAAGGAGGTCATCGAGCGCCTGATCAAGCAGTGCGACGTCCTGGTCGAGAACTTCGCGCCCGGCGCGCTCGACCGCATGGGTTTCACGTTCGAGCGTATTCATGAGCTCAATCCGCGCATGGTCGTCGCCTCGGTCAAGGGCTTCGGGCCCGGGCCGTACGAGGATTGCAAGGTCTACGAGAACGTGGCGCAATGCGCGGGCGGCGGCGCCTCGACCACCGGGTTCCGCGAGGGCCCGCCGCTCGTCTCCGGCGCGCAGATCGGGGATTCGGGCACCGGCCTGCACCTCGCGCTCGGCATCGTCTGTGCGCTCTACCAGCGCAACCGCACCGGCCGCGGCCAGCGGGTGCTCGCCGCCATGCAGGACGGCGTGCTCAATCTGTGCCGCGTGAAGCTGCGCGACCAGCAGCGGCTCAAGCACGGTCCGCTCAAGGAATACAGCCAGTATGGCGAAGGCATTCCGTTCGGCGACGCGGTGCCGCGCGCCGGCAACGACTCGGGCGGCGGCCAGCCGGGATGGATTCTCAAGTGCAAAGGTTTTGAGACCGATCCCGACGCCTACGTGTACTTCATCACCCAGGCGCCGGTATGGGAGAAGATCTGCGACCTGATCGGCAAGCCCGAATGGAAGAGCGATCCGGACTACGCCACCCCGCCGGCGCGGCTGCCGCGCCTCAAGCACATCTTCAACACGATCGAGGAGTGGACCAAGACCAAGACCAAGTTCGAGGTCATGGAGATCTGCAATCCGCTCGACATTCCAGTCGGCCCGATCCTGTCGATGAAGGAACTCGCCGACGAGCCGTCGCTGCGCGAGACCGGCACCGTAGTCGAGGTCGACCATCCGACGCGCGGCAAGTACCTGACGGTCGGCAACCCCATCAAGATGTCGGACTCGGTCTCGGAGGTGAAGCGCTCGCCGCTGCTCGGCGAGCATACCGAGGAGATCCTCAAGCAGGTGCTCGGCTACTCGGACGGCGAAATCGCCGACATCAAGACGTCGGGCGCCGTGACGGCGGCCGAGAAGGCGCGCGCGGAAGCGGCGTAACTAGCCTGTCGTCCCGGGCGCAGCGCAGCGCTTGGCGCTGCGCTGCAGACCCGGGACCCATGAACACCGATGGTGCAATCATCGTACGGTCGGAGTTCATGGATCCCGGCTCTCGCGCCACTGGCGCTCGGCCGGGATGACGCGAGCGGGGGGAAAGGAGTTTAGATGCGTATCGTGGTCCACGGCCAACAGGCTTTCGGCAAGGCCGTGCTGGAAGCGCTCATCAAGCGCGGCGAGAACGTGGTCGCCGTGTACGCCGCGCCGGAAAAGCCGGGACAGAAGGCCGATCCGTTGAAAGAGGCGGCGCAGGCAGCCGGGCTCCCGGTCTATCAGCCCGCCTCCTACCGCAAGCCGGAAGTGTGGGAGCAGTTCAAAGAGCTAAAGCCCGATCTGCAGGTGATGGCCTTCGTCACCCTGTTCGTGCCGGAGGACTTCCTCAACATCCCGACCTATGGCTCGATTCAGTACCACCCGTCGTTGCTGCCGCGCTATCGCGGTCCGAGCGCGATCAACTGGCCGATCATCCAGGGCGAAACCGAGACCGGCCTGTCGATCTTCTGGCCTGACAACGGCCTCGATACCGGCGCCGTGCTGCTGCAGAAGAAGACGCATATCGGGCCGGAGGATACGCTCGGCTCGGTGTATTTCGACCGGCTGTTCCCGATGGGGGTCGAGGCGATGCTGGAATCCGTCGATCTCGTGAAGGCCGGCAAGGCGCCGCGCATCAAGCAGGACGACAAGCAGGCGACTTACGAAGGCCGCTGCGGCCCCGACAACGCCCATATCGACTGGGGCAAGCCGTGGCGCCAGATCTACGATCTGATCCGCGGCTGCAATCCCGCGCCGGGCGCATGGGCAAGCTGCAACGGCCAGAAGCTGCAGATTTTCGAGTCCAAGCCCCTGCCGGCGCGCGATCCCAAGGGCATCGGCGGCAAGATGGGCGAGATCGTCGCGGTCGATGGCGATGGCTTCACGGTGGTGTGTGCGGACGGTCGCATCCGCGTGATGCGGGTCAAGCCTGCCGACGGACCGAAGACCGGCGCCGGCGAATTCGCCGCCGCCGCCAAGCTTGCGGTGGGCACGCGCCTCACCTGATTGCCGCTTCTTGCCTGCAGATTAGGAACGAACCCGATGCAAGCTCCAGCCCAGAAACGTGAGACGGCCGCTTCGCAGCACACCAATCCGAAGTCCGACATCGAGATTTCGCAAGCCGCCAGGAAGCGGCCGATCATCGAGATCGCGCGCGACAAGCTCGGCATCCCGGCCGAAAACCTCGATCCTTACGGCCACTACAAGGCCAAGGTGTCGATGGACTACGTCAAGTCGCTGCAGAACCGGCCGAACGGCAAGCTGATCCTGGTCTCGGCGATCACCCCGACGCCGGCCGGCGAAGGCAAAACCACCACCACGGTCGGCCTCACCGACGCGCTCAACCAGATCGGCAAGAAGGCGATGCTGTGCCTGCGCGAGCCGAGTCTCGGTCCCTCGTTCGGCATGAAGGGCGGGGCGGCCGGCGGCGGCTATGCCCAGGTCGTGCCGATGGAGGACATCAACCTCCATTTCACCGGCGACTTCCACGCCATCACGTCGGCGAACAACCTGCTCGCGGCGATGATCGACAACCACATCTATTGGGGCAACGCGCTCGGCGTCGACAGCCGGCGCGTGGTGTGGCGCCGCGTGCTCGACATGAACGACCGGGCATTGCGCTCGATCGTGTCCTCGCTGGGCGGGGTCGCCAACGGGTTCCCGCGCGAGGATGGGTTCGACATCACGGTCGCCTCCGAGGTCATGGCGATCTTCTGTCTCGCCAAGGATCTCGACGACCTGAAGAACCGCCTGGGCAACATCGTCGTCGCCTATACGCGCGACCGCAAGCCGGTGCGCGCGCGCGACCTCAAGGCCCACGGCGCCATGACGGCGCTGCTCAAGGAGGCGCTGGCCCCCAACCTGGTGCAGACGCTCGAGGGCACGCCTGCCTTCGTGCATGGCGGGCCGTTTGCCAATATCGCGCACGGCTGCAACTCGGTGCTGGCGACCACGACGGCGCTCAAGCTCGCCGACTACGTGGTGACGGAGGCGGGATTCGGCGCCGATCTCGGCGGCGAGAAGTTCATCGACATCAAGTGCCGCAAGACCGGTCTCGCGCCCGATTGCGTCGTTCTGGTCGCCACCATCCGGGCGCTCAAGATGCATGGCGGCGTCAAGAAGGACGAGCTCAAGACCGAGAACCTGAAGGCACTCGAAGCCGGTCTGGGAAATCTCCAGCGTCACGTCGAGAACGTGCAGAAATTCGGCATCATCCCGATCGTGTCGATCAACCGGTTCAGCTCCGATACCGATGCCGAGATCGATCTGGTGACGAAGTCGTGCGCCAAGCTCGGTGTGGAAGCCTTCATGGCCGACCATTGGGCGGAGGGCGGTGCCGGCGCGGTCGACGTCGCGCGCGCGGTCGTCAAGGCCGCCGACAGCGGCAAGAGCAAGCTCAAGCTCCTCTATCCCGACGACATGCCGCTGATCGACAAGATCCGCACCATCGCCAAGGAGATCTATCGCGCCAAAGACATCGATGCGCCGAAACCGGTGCGCGACCAGCTCGCCGCGTTCGAGGCGATCGGCGCCGGCAAATTCCCGGTCTGCATCGCCAAGACGCAATACAGCTTCTCGACCAATCCGGACTCCAAGGGAACGCCGAGCGACCACGTAATCCCCGTCCGCGAGGTGCGGCTCTCGGCCGGCGCTGAGTTCGTGGTGGCGATCTGCGGAGAGATCATGACCATGCCGGGCTTGCCCAAGGTGCCGGCCGCCGACTCCATCGACGTCGGACCCGACGGCCGCATCGCGGGACTGTTCTGAGGTCGCCGCTGATGACCCTCGTGCACGCGATAATCCGGATGAGCTCGCGAGGCTCTCCCAATCCCTCCCCCGAAGGGGGAGGGTGGCGCGCGCAGCGCGCCGGGTCGGGGGTCAGCGCAGCTCTGCAAACGACCCAACCCGCCTCGCTTCGCTCGGCACCCTCCCCTTTCAGGGGAGGGATTAAGCAGGAGGCGCGGCCGTGAACGCATTGACGCCGCCGCCGCAAACGAGCCGCCGCCGGCCGCCGAAGACGCCGAAAGGTCGTCAGGTCGAGCCGCAGGCGCTCGCGGAGGTGCGTGCGCTGTTGGGCGAGCGCGAGCGGCGGCGCGACCTTTTGATCGAGCACCTGCACCTCATCCAGGATCATTATGGGCACCTGTCCGCCGCGCATCTCGCCGCGCTGGCGTTGGAGATGAAGCTCGCGCTCACCGAGGTCTACGAGGTCGCGACCTTTTACGCGCACTTCGACGTCGTGAAGGAGGGTGAGACGGCGCCGCCGGCCGTGACGGTGCGCGTGTGCGACAGCCTCAGCTGCGTCATGGCCGGCGCCGAGCGCCTGCTTGGAGAGTTGCCGGGCAAGCTCGGGGCAGGCGTGCGGGTGCTGCGGGCGCCGTGCATGGGGGCTTGCGACCGCGCTCCGGTGTGCGCGGTCGGGCATGTGCAGGTGCCGCACGCGAGCGCCGAGCGCATCGTCGCTGCGCTCGCGCACGGAACTCATGCGCATCCATTCACCCCCGGCCGCGATCTTGCGACCTACCGGCTGGAGAAGGGCTACGCGCTGTTGGGCGAGTGCCTGAACGGCAGGCGCACGCGCGAGGAGATCATTGCCGCCGTGAGCGATGCCAATCTACGCGGCCTCGGCGGCGCCGGCTTTCCTACCGGGCGCAAATGGCAGTTGGTGCGCCAGGAGCCGGCTCCGCGCCTGATGGCCGTCAACGCCGACGAAGGCGAGCCCGGCACGTTCAAGGACCGCCACTACCTCGAACGTGATCCGCACCGCTTCCTGGAAGGCATGCTGATCGCCGCCTGGGTGGTCGAGGCGCGCGACATCTATCTCTACATTCGCGACGAGTATCCCGAGATCCGGCTGATGCTGGCCGACGAGATCGCCAAGCTCGGCGAGGCAGGCTTGAGCCCGCACGCGCGGATTCATCTGCGGCGCGGCGCGGGGGATTATATCTGCGGCTAAGAGTCGGCGATGATCGAATCGATCGAAGGCAAGCGCGGCCTGCCGCGTCATCGGCCGCCTTACGTGGCACAGGTCGGGCTGTTCGGGCGGCCGACGCTGGAGCAGAACGTCGAGACGCTCTATTGGGTGCGCGACATCGTCGAGAAGGGACCGGCATGGTTCGCCTCCCATGGCCGGCGCGAGCGCAAAGGCTTGCGCAGCTTCTCGGTGTCGGGCCGGGTGAAGGATCCGGGCGTCAAGCTCGCGCCCGCCGGCATCACGGCGCGCGAGCTGATCGACGAATTGTGCGGCGGCATGGCGGAGGGCCACGCGTTCAAGGCCTATCTGCCGGGCGGCGCCTCGGGTGGGATATTGCCCGCCGCCATGGCCGACCTGCCGCTCGATTTCGGCACGCTCGAGCCGCACGGTTGCTTCGTCGGGTCGCACGCGGTTGTCGTCCTGTCCGACAAGGATGATATGAAGGCGGTGGCATTGAATCTCATGCGCTTTTTCGAGGACGAGAGCTGCGGCCAGTGCACGCCATGCCGGGTCGGCACCGAGAAGGCGGTCAAGCTCATGGAAAAGGCGCCATGGGACGAGGCGCTGCTGAACGAGCTCTCCGACGCCATGCGCGATGCCTCGATCTGCGGCCTCGGGCAAGCGGCGCCCAACCCGCTCGCGAGCGTGTTCAAGTACTTTCGCGAGGACCTGACGAAGCCGCTGGCGCGTTGGTGAAGTATCTCCGGTCGTCCCCGCGAAGGCGGGGACCCATAACCACGGCGGCTCGGATGTGTAGGGCTGCGATGTGCCAAACTTGCATGGGTAGGGGCCATGGGTCCCCGCCTTCGCGGGGACGACTGGCAAGGGTGATGCGATGACGACGAACGGAAACGGCAACGAGCCGGTCGGATACGGCCACGATCGCAAGGGCGCCGCCATGGGCGAGGCCAAGAACGAAGGGCGTCCCACCGTCGCGCATCAGCCGGCCGATGGCGCCGACGGCCGGACGATGATCAAGTTCACGCTCGACGGCCAGGAGGTGGAGGCGCCGGAGGGTGAGACCATCTTCCGCACCGCGCGGCGCTACGGCATCAAGCTGCCGCACCTGTGCTATTTGCCCAAGCCGGGCTATCGGCCGGACGGCAATTGCCGCGTCTGCATGGTGGAGATCGAGGGCGAGCGCGTGCTCGCCGCGAGCTGTATCCGCACCCCCACGCCGGGCATGAAGGTGAAGACGCAGACCGACCGCGCCAAGACGGCGCGGCGCATGGTGGTCGAGCTGTTGCTCACCGACCAGCCGGCGCTGGACGTGGCGCACGATCCGGAGTCGGAATTCTGGAAGACCGCCGCGCGCCAGAAGGTCGAGACGAGCCGCTTCCCTCCGCGCGGCGCGCCGCCGCCCGACCGCAGCCATCCGGCCATGGCGGTCAACCTCGATGCCTGCATCCAGTGCAATCTGTGCGTCCGCGCCTGCCGCGAGGTGCAGGTCAATGACGTGATCGGGATGGCCGGCCGCGGCTTTACCGAGAAGATCGTGTTCGACTTCGACGATCCGATGGGGGCTTCCACCTGCGTGGCCTGCGGCGAGTGCGTGCAGGCCTGCCCGACCGGCGCGCTGATGCCGTCCTCGCTGGTGGATGAGCGCAACGTGCGCACCGAGTTCCCCGACCGCTCGGTCGACAGCGTGTGCCCCTATTGCGGCGTGGGCTGCCAGCTCATCTACCATATCAAGAATGACAAGCTTCTGTATGTGACCGGCAAGGACGGCCCGGCCAACGAGAACCGGCTGTGCGTCAAGGGCCGGTTCGGCTTCGACTACGTGCATCACCGGCACCGCCTCATGCAGCCGCTGATCCGCAAGGACGGTGTCGCCAAGCATGCCGACGACGTGGTCGATCCGGCCAACCCGTGGACGCACTTCCGCACCGCGACGTGGGAGGAGGCGCTCGACCGCGCCGCCTTCGGCCTCAAGCGCATCCGCGACGAGCACGGGCCGAAGGCGCTCGCCGGGTTCGGCTCCGCCAAGGGGTCGAACGAGGAGGCCTACCTGTTCCAGAAGCTGGTGCGCACCGGCTTCGGCACCAACAACGTCGATCACTGCACCCGGCTCTGCCACGCCTCGTCGGTGGCGGCGCTGCTGGAAGGCGTCGGTTCGGCCGCGGTGACCGCGACCATCAACGAGTGCAAGAATTCCGACGTCATCATCGTCATCGGCGCCAATCCGACCGAGAACCATCCGGTTGCGGCGACCTTCTTCAAGCAGGCAACCAAGCGCGGCGCCAAGCTCGTCATTATGGATCCGCGCGGCACCGCGATGAAGCGCCACGCCTGGAAGATGATGCAGTTCAAGAACGGCACCGACGTGGCCATGCTCAACGCCATGCTCAACGTCATCGTCATCGGCGCCAATCCGACCGAGAACCATCCGGTTGCGGCGACCTATTTCAAG
>JBJMSU010000164.1:0-37672 GCA_045801465.1 Xanthobacteraceae bacterium
TCTGCTGCGGACTCGCGGCCGTGCCGGGCTGGCGGGCGAGAACCGCCGCGACGTTGCGGTCCAGATACACCGCCGTAAGCTCGACGGCGTGGCTCGGCACAACACGAAAATAGAGGCTGTTGAACCCGCACGCGTCGGCGACGATGGCGTGCCGGCGGATGCAAGCGCGCCGCGCCTCGCTGAATGCCGCGTCGGTCATCTGGTACATGCCGACGGCGCTCGAGGCCGGCGCGTAGATCGCGAAAGGATTTAACGTCAGCCGCCAGCTCCAATAAGTGCGCGCCACCGGATTGCCGGCGCTTTCCATCTGCGCGAGCGCCGCCAAGAGCTCGGGCGTGATCGTGCCGGTCGAATACGCGCGGAACAGCGATCCATACTGGCGCCAGGTCTCCGCCGGCACCTTGCTGAGCGCGCCGCTTACCGGAAACAGCATCTCGGTCGGCTTGCGCGCCACCTGATAGACGAGGTTTGCGACTGCGACGACCACAAGCACCATCGTCACCGCGACAACGATGCGAACCGTCTTCGGTGCCGCAGCGAGCTTCTCGAGCGGCCAACCGGCGCGCTGGCGCCAGCCGTGAAGGATGCGGAGCACGGCGTTCCAGCCTCCTCGCCGCTTGCGAACGGCGACGCTGCTAACGGACGATGAGGACATGAGGATGATTTGCCCCGCAGGCCGTTAATGTCCGCTTTATTCCGTCCTTCGCCCACAGCGTCAGGCGTTACAGCGTTTTCCACTTGGCCTCGACGCAGGCACTTTCGTCATTGCCGGGCTTGACCCGCAATCCATCGCATTGAGTTGAATCATTGTTTTCTGATGGATGCGCGGGTCAAGCCGGCGCATGACGAGTCAAAATCAGCGCCGTTGGTATAAACCGCCAGCACCGACATGACCGGGTCGGCCAATGGCGGCTCATCGTGCCGTTGCGCGCGTGCGACGCCAGGCGCCAACCTGCGGGACGGGCAGGCCTAAGTTCTGGCGCAAGGTCTTGCCTGCATAGTCCTTGCGGAACAAGCCGCGTCGTTGCAGCTCCGGCACGACGAAACAGACGAAATCCTCGTAGGCGCCGGGAACGTGGGTTGCAGACACGACGAACCCGTCGCAGGCGCGCTCGACGAACCATTGTTCGAGCCGGTCGGCGATCTCCTGGGGGCCGCCGACGAGAGGGTCATGCACCCGGCCGCGGCCGCTGAAGTGGATGAAGTCGCGCACGGTCGGATTCTTGATGCCGCTCGCGCGCACGACGCGGTCGCGAATCGTCTGCAGACCGGAGATACTTGCCAGCTCCTCGTCGGTGAACGCCTCGTCCATCCCCTTGGTCGCGAAATCGAAGTTGAGCGCCTCCGACAACAACGACAGCGCATCGACCTCGAGCGGCAGCCCGGCGATCACGGCCCATTTGTCCTCGGCCTCCATCCTGGTGGCGGCGGACACGGCGTTGATCAATTGCGTGATCGTGACGTGCTCCGGGCTGCGGCCATAGCCGGCGACGACCTCCTTGAAGTTCGCATACTCGCGCTGTGCGACCGCGATGTTCGGGTAGACGGCGAAGATCAAGTCGCCCCATTGCGCTCCGAAGCGAATGCCGCGTCCGCTCTGGCCGGCCTGAATGATCACGGGATGGCCCTGCGCGGAGCGCGGTACGGTGAACGGCCCGCGCGAGCGAAAAAAGCGGCCCTTGTGATCGAGGCGATGGACCTTCTCCGGCTGGGCGAAGAGGCCTATCGCCTTGTCCTGAACGATGGCGTCGTCCTCCCAGGTATCCCAATGGCCGAACACGACCTCCATGAATTCGTCGGCTCGGTCATAGCGCAGGTCGTGCTCGACCACTTCGTCGTAGCCCATGTTCTGGGCTTCGCCGTCATTGAGGGAGGTGACGACGTTCCAGGCGGCGCGCCCCTCCGTCATCAGGTCCAGCGTGGCGAACAGGCGCGCCACATGAAATGGCTCGTAGTAACTCGTCGAATAGGTGGCGCCCAGGCCGAGCCGCTCGGTCGCCATGCCCATGACCGTGAGCACGGTCACCGCATCCATCTTCACGCAGCGGATGCCGTGCCGGACCGTATGCGCATGGTTGCGTCCGTACATGTCGGGCATGGACAAACGGTCATCGAAGAAGCCAAGATGGAATTTTCCTTCCTCGAGCACCCGGCCAATGTGCCGGTAGTAGTCCGGCGACCAGGTGTCCGTTCGCGACTGCGGGTGGCGCCAGGAACTCGCCAGATTCGTGCAGTTCTGCGCTTGCAGAAAGGCAACCAAGGTCACCTGGCGCATCGTTGCAATCCTTTACACGTCGCGAGCCGAATCACTTTTTGGCCGGGATAGCCCGGCCATGACGAGGAGGATAGGCCAGGATCAAATGCCGCTAGTGTCCCGATTCCGAAGTTCGCAAGCAGTTGCGGCACACTCTCATGCGAACTTCGGAATCAAAGGGACACTAGCAATTATCTAGCAAGTATATGGTGCCAGTGCCCCTTTGAACCCGAAGTTCGCAATCGGACTCGGGGCACGGTGTGTGCGAACTTCGGGTTCGGGGCAGTGGTCTAACGTAGTAGGGTCATCGCCAGGGGCGACGAGGCAGAAAAATATTCACGCGCAGGCAATTGCTGACGACCGCGAGCGGCTTTGCCGCCGCGGCGGCTCTGGGCGAGCCGTTCGCGCGCGTCCCCTCTTCCTTCGCACAGCAGCCGCCGCATCTCGGTCCCAACTGTAAGTGACGTGTCACGCCAGAGCGCGGTCCATTTTACCTTCCCAAAGATCAATGACACGAAAACACGCGCCACGCCCGGCGCCCTCTGAAGACGTGGCTCGATTGCTCTGGACAGGCGGTTGGGTGCGGAGCATGCTGGCACAGCGGCGCTCACGTCGCTGGTGGCGAGAATGGATGTCGGCAACTGGCTGCGGAAGCTGGGGCTTGAAGGATATGAGCCGGCATTCCGCCAGAACGATATCGACAGCGAAATACTGCTCAAATTGACGGCTGAGGACCTGAAAGACCTCGGGATCGCGTCGGTCGGTGACCGCCGCAGATTGCTTGAGGCCATCCGCTCCTTGCCGCAGGATGCATTGGCGCCGTCGACCACATCGTCGACCGCGCGTGCCGAACGGCGGCAGCTCACGGTCATGTTTTGCGACCTCGTCGGTTCGACGGAAATCGCGTCGCGCTGCGATCCGGAGGACCTGCGTGAGATCATCGGCGCCTACCACCGCTGCGCCACCGGCATCATTGCTCACTCCGGCGGATTCGTGGCGAAATACCTGGGTGACGGCGTGCTGGCCTATTACGGCTACCCGCAAGTACGTGAGGACGATGCCGAGCGCGCGGTCCGGGCGAGTTTGACTCTCGTCGAGGCCGTGCCTGGGCTCGATACTGGCTTTCAACAATCGTTGCAGGTGCGTGTCGGCATCGCCACCGGGCTTGTTATCGTTGGAGACCTGATCGGCGAGGGCGCTGCGCAGGAGCAGGGGGTGGTCGGCGAGACGCCGAATCTTGCCGCTCGCCTGCAAGCCTTCGCCGAGCCGAGTCAGGTGGTGATCGCGTCGAGCACGCGCGGGCTCACTGGCGGACTTTTCGAGTACCACGATCTCGGACCTTTGGCCCTGAAAGGTTTTGGCCAACCTGTGCAGGCTTGGCAGGTGCTGCGGCCCACCCAGTTAGACAGCCGCTTCGAGGCGTCGCGTGAGACCGACGGCGCGCCAAAACAAACCTGGCGCGCCGGCGCATTCGCGCGGGTCGATGCGCCGTTCGCGGCGACGCCAAGAAGAAGCCTCACGCCCTACGTCGGTCGCGCCGACGAGCTTGAGATGCTCGAGCACGCGCTGGCCGAGGTGGCCGGGCGCGTCCGCGTAGTCGACATTGTCGGCGAGCCCGGCATCGGCAAGTCGCGGCTGCTGCATGAGTTCCGTCGGGGGTTGGCGGAGCGCGACATCGTTGTCCTATCCGGCAGCAGCTGGCCGGACAGCCAATCGACGCCCTTTCGTACCTTTATCGAAGTGATGCGCCGATCCTTTCAGGTGAGCGCCGGTGAAGCGCAAGAGGAGGTGGCGCGAAAGCTCGAGGACGGCCTGGCAATCCTTGCGCTCGCCGGGAAGGAGAACCTCGCGTTGTTGCTGAACCTGTTCGGGCTCAAGCCCCCAACCGGAACGTTGGAGGGACTGGACGGCGTGCTGATCGGATTGCGCACGCGCGACCTGCTGCTGCGGGTGTTGCGCGAGCGCTGCCGGACGAAGCCGGTTGTGATGCTGCTCGAAGATCTGCACTGGATCGATCACGCGTCCGAGGAGCTCCTGCTGCGGATCATCACCACCGAGGACGACCTTGCACTGTTGATCCTCGGCACGTTCCGGCCGGAATACGAACCGCCGTGGTCGCGCAAAGCTGGAGTGATGCGGCTGCGACTCGCGCCGCTCTCGGCAAGAGAGACCGCGCAGATCGTGCAGACGCGCCTTGGCCTCTCAATGGTCGACGCATCCCTGGATCGGCTGGTAGCAGACAGGGCGGAGGGCAATCCCCTATTTGCGGAGGAGATCGCGAATTTCCTCGTCGAGCACTTGATTTCGCGGTTCGGCACCACCGCACCGGAATACGATGTCGGCGCCGTCGCGACCGCACTACCGGCGAGCGTGCAGTCGCTTTTGTCCGCCCGCGTCGACCGCCTGGCGCCCCGTGATCGGGCGTTGCTGCAGGTGGCGTCAGTGATCGGCCGGCGCTTCGATCCGCGCCTCTTGGAGGCGGCGGTGAGCGGTGGCTTCGAGGACGTTCACAGCCGGCTCCGCGCAATGGAGACGCTGGATCTGGTCCGCGTCGATCCGCGATCGGGAGAATTCCTCTTCAAGCACGCGCTCCTGCGCGACGTGCTCTATGGGAGCCTGCTGACGGCTCCGCGGACCGCACTCCATCTGAGAATCGCCGAAGAGATCGAACGTCGCAGCGCTGACAGATTGGTCGAGGTCGCGGAGGTGCTCGCGCATCACTATTCTTGTACCAAACAGGCGGACAAGGCCGCTGAATACCTGGCTATGGCGGGCGCCAAGAGCCTGCGGATCTATTCGCTCGATGAGGCGGAGCGATTTACCAGGGCTGCTCTCGCTCTCGCGCGCGCCCAGGACGGGCAACGCATGGACGTGCAAGTGGCCGGGATCATGGCCGACCTCGTTCAGATTTTGACCCTCAAGTCCAAACGAAAGGAAGTGGTCGCTCTGCTCGAGCCGGAACTCGACAGGATCCAGGCGCTCGGCGACAGCGAGCAGGTCCCGCTCCTCCTGTACTATTTTGGTTTTGCGATGGCGGCGATGTGCAGGTTCCGCGAGGCAAAACCGGTTCAGGACAAAGCGCTGGCGTTCGCGATCGGGCGCGGACACGACCGAGCGACAGCCTATGCCCGGTGCGGCGTCATGCTGCTGACGACCTATGTCGAGCCGATGTCGCTTGCCGACTTCGAGACGTTCGCCGCAACCGCATTCGCCCAGGCGCAGCGGGTCAATGACTACTATCTCACCGGCCATACGATGTTCGTCATTGCGTGGAGCTATATGCACCGGGGCCTTGTCGTCAAAGCCGGAGATTGGGCGCGCCGGTTGGAGACGTTCGGACAGGAGCGGCAAGACCCGCGCTCATCGGCTATGGCGCTGTGGCTGTTCGGTTGGCTCGACATCATCGCGGAAAACTATGCCATCGCGGTCAAGCACGGCGAGGAGTGTGCACGCACAGCGCTCACACCCTTTGATCGGATGGTCGGAAACCAAGTCACCGGGATCGCCAAGATATTGTCTGGACAGATAGCGGATGGTGTCAAAGCGGTGCAGATCCATAGGGAAGAAGCTTTGGAGAACGGCTGGTATTTCAGCGCGCTGGGGACGGAGGCTCCCCTCGGCGTGGCGATGGCGATGACCGGCAAGCTCGCGAAAAGCGTCCGCTGGATGGAGGCTCTGATTGAGCGCTGCGAAGGAGAGTACGGCTATCGCGTCTATGCCGACCTCACCCGCCTATACCTCGCCGAAATCTACCTCGCGCTCCTCCAGTCTCGAGCCAAGCCCCCGCTGCGCGTTCTCCTGACAAACCTGCGATTTTTGGCAACGGTAAGACGAGTCGCGCCCAAAAGAGTGGCGGCGCTGTTGAAGAGCGCGCTTCGCAACGAGCAATTCCACGAGCAAGGCGTGATGCGCTCCAGAATAGAGCTTGATATGGGCTTGCTTCAGAAGCTGCTTAACCAAAAAGATTTGGCACGCGACCACCTGATGCGGGCCCGCTTGGCCGCGTCGGCGCAGCATGCAACTGCCTTGCTGGCCAAGATCGAGACGGCAATCCAATCGTTGTGAAGCTACCCAATTTTTCACGCAGTTTGCGTCGGCATAGGCCAGTAGAGTCGGCGCCAGGATCGACAACAGCAGCGAGAGGGCCGAGAATGTTCACGCGCCGGCGATTTCTGAGGACCGGAAGCGGCCTTGTCGCCGCCGCGACACTGGGCGAGCCGTTCGCATGCGTCTCGTCGTCCTTTGCGCAGCAGCCGTCTGCGGCGCCACCGAACCTCGGTCCCAACCGCCTCGTGACGCTCGGCACGCGCGGCGGGCCGGCCATCCGCACCGGCTTTACGCCGAGCCCGTCGGCCAATCTCATCGTGTTCGACAACGTGCCCTACGTGATCGACACCGGCTACGGGGTGAGCGGCAAGCTGGTGCAGTCGAAGTTCCCGCTGCCGCAGTTGCGCTACGTCTTCATTACGCATCATCATTCCGACCACAACGCCGAGTTCGGGCTGCTCGCCTATAACGCCTGGGCGATGGGGCTGAAGACGCCGGTCGACGCCTATGGACCGGCCGGCATGAACGCCTTGGCGTCAGGCTTCTGGCAGGCCTACCGGTTCGACATCGAGACGCGCATGGCCGACGAAGGACGGCCCGACCTGCGCAAGCTCGTCAATGCCCACGAATACACCGAGGGCGAAGTGCTCAAGACCGACAAGGTCAGGGTCACGGCGCTGCGCAACGTGCATCCGCCGATCACGGAAAGCTTCGCGCTGAAGTTCGAATTCCCGGGCAGGACCGTCGTGTTCTCCGGCGACACCGCCTATCACCCGCCGCTCGCCCAGTTTGCCAAGGGCGCCGATATCCTGGTGCACGAGGTCATGCTGCTTCCCGCGATCGAGTTCATCGTGCGTGCCAACCCCAACGCCCCGACCCTGCTCGCCCACCTCAAGGCCAGTCACACCACGGTCGACGACGTCGGCCGCATCGCCACGGAGGCGGGCGTGAAGACGCTGGTGCTGAGCCATTTCGTTCCCGCCGACGCGCCCAACGTCACCGATCAACACTGGATCGACGGCGTCCGCGAGACCTGGAAGGGCGACCTCGTACTCGCCAAGGACGCGATGGCGATCACGCTGTGATACGGCGAACCTGAAGCACGATGGCAGACCCGTCGTCGGGCGACCTCATCGTCTAGCATCCGATTCCGAATCCCGTTTGACCTCGTCGAGGAGCCACGCCGCGAACTGCCGAACCTGGACCTTGCCACGCGCCGCCGGTTGCTCGATCAGGAAATACGCCCGCGACCCGGCGACGGCGTTCTTGAACGGCGCAACCAGCACGCCCGACGCAATCAGGTCGTTCACCAAGGGCTGGCGACCGAGCGCGACGCCCTGCCCGTCGACTGCCGCCTGAATCATCTGCTCGTACTGGGTGAAGTGCAATGCTCCGGCCGGTTTGAGCTCGCCGATGCCCAAGGCGGTGAGCCACGTGCCCCAATCCATGAAGGATCTCATCGCACCGGGATAGTCGAAGTGCAGCAATGTATGACACCGCAAGTCGTGCGGTCGCTTGAGCGGCCGCGAACGGTCGCGCAGCAGCGATCGGGCGCAGACCGGAAGTACTCCCTCGCCGAACAGCCGCGTCGCTCCCTCCGGCACGGCGTCGGGCGGGCAGTAGCGGATCGCCAAGTCCACCAGGCTGCGCTCCAGGTTGAGCATTTCGGTGGTGGCCGAGATGCGCACATCGATCTCCGGATGCAAGCTGGTGAATCGCCGTAACCGCGGGATGAGCCACAGCGAGGCAAACCCCGTCGTGGTGGTGATCGAGAGCTGACCCGTTCGGCCGTCCATCCGTAACCGATCGACCGCGGTTTGCAACCGATCGAGCGCATCCGCCGCGACCGCGTAGAGTGCCTGCCCGTGTTCGGTGAGAACCAGCGCACGCGGCCGCCGCTCGAACAGCGTCACGCCGAGGTGGTCCTCGAGCGCCTTGATCTGCCGGCTGACGGCGGACTGGGTGATGAACAGCTCCTCCGCCGCCTTGGTGAAGCTCAAAGTCCGCGCCGCCGCCTCGAACCCCTGGAAGAACCCCACGTGCGGCAGGCTATAGCGCCGGTTTGACATTCCCGAAACTCATGCATCGCGTGAGAATTGATCGTTTGCGGCCGGGCCGGGCCACGCGCAACTTGGTTGAAAGCGGCGCCTGTGGCGCTGCCGCCCGCATGAAACCGCATGCGTGGGACTCATTCAAGAGGAGATGGTCATGCCGGCCCACCCGCTCGAGATGCCGCTCCACCTGGCAAGCCGCGAGATGGTCAACATCCATGACGGCGCCGGCCTGCTGGTGCGATGTCTGCGCGGCGTCCTGTGGATCACGCAAGCAAACGACAGCGACGACATCGTCCTCGAGGACGGCCAGTCCTTCATGCTCGACCGGCCGGGGCTCGCGTTGGTCAGCGCGCCGGTCGGGCCAGCCGACGTCGTGATCACGACCGAGCCGACCGCGGTCGATCGCGCCCGATCGACGGGACATCGTTGGCCGGCCACACGAGCGGCATGATTGATCCGAATCCTATGGGCGCCTTCATTGCACACGACGCGCTCCCGTCGGTTGAGACGTTGCGATTGCGCGGCGGCGCTGTCGTGACGGTCCGCCCGGCCGGTCCCGGCGATGGCGACATCATCCAGTCCTACATACGCGGGCTTTCGCCGAGTTCGCGCCGCAATCGGTTTCTCGGCGCACTGAACGAGTTGTCGGCGGCCGAGCTCTATCGCATGACGCATTCGGAGTCTCGGCGCCAACTCACACTGATCGCCCAGACCGTCGTGGACGGCGCTTGCACCATGATCGGCGAAGCGCGCGGCGCGCTGGCTCCCGATGGCCTTTCCGTCGAAGTCGCGCTTTCGGTGGCCGAGACTTGGCGGCGCAAGACGCTCGGCACGCAACTGCTCGGAATCCTCGTCCGCCAAGCCCGAAGCCTCGGGGTAGATTGCGTCATGGCCGATGTCCTGCACTCCAACCATGCCATGATGGCGCTGGCGCGAAAGATCGGATTCGGCGTCGCGACACCCATCGGCGACGCGAGATTGATGCAGTTGATCACGAACTTTTCACCGCCGGATAGTAAACGGGGATACGCCGAGCTGAGACCAAGTTGACCGATGGCAATACAAGGGATCGACAACGGATGCCGCACAAGAAGGAACAGGTCATGGTTGCCACGCTTGCCTCCTGGCGCACGCCGATCGTCATTCTGGCGTGCGGCTGCTTGATCAGCCTGCTCGGCTTCGGACCACGCTCGACGTTCGGGTTTTTCCTCTCGCCCATGTCGAGCGTGCATGGCTGGGGCCGCGACGTGTTCGCGTTTGCGCTTGCAGTCCAGATGCTGGTGTGGGGCGCGGCGCAACCCTTTGCCGGCGCCGTCGCCGACCGCTTTGGCGCAGCCCCGGTGCTCAGCGTCGGCGCCCTGCTCTATGCGCTCGGCCTCGTGACGATGGCCTACGCGGCGACGCCCAACATGCTCACTCTGTCGGCCGGTGTCTTGATCGGGTTCGGCCTCGCCGGCTCTTCCTTCACCCTGGTGATCGGCGCATTCGGGACGCTGATGCCCAAGGAGTGGCGCTCACTGGCCTTCGGGGCCGGAACCGCGGCCGGCTCGTTCGGACAGTTCCTGTTTTCGCCGCTTGCCGTGGCCTTGATCGAAAATTTCGGCTGGCTCATGACGCTGGGACTATTCGCCGGCGTCGTGCTGCTCATCGCACCGCTTTCGCTCGCGCTGGCAACGCCCATGCGCGGGCCGCAGCGGTCCGGCATGGCCGAGGCCGATCAGTCGCTGGTGCAGGCGCTGGGCGAGGCCTTCCGCAATCGCAGCTACCTGCTCCTGGTGCTCGGCTTCTTTACCTGCGGGTTCCAGCTCTTCTTCATCGCCGTGCACCTTCCGGCCTATCTGATCGATCGCGGTCTGCCGGTCGAGCTCGGCGGCTGGACGATCGCCATCATCGGGCTGTTCAATATCATCGGGGCGATCGGCGCGGGCTGGCTCAGCGGCATCGTGCCCAATCGCTTCATCCTCTCGGCCATCTATTTTGCCCGCGCGCTGGCGATTGCGATATTCATCGCGCTGCCGGCGAGCCCGGCTGCGACCCTGGTGTTCGGCGCCGTCACGGGATTGCTATGGCTTTCGACCGTGCCGCCGACCTCGGCGCTGGTCGCGATCATGTTCGGCACCAGGTGGCTCACCACGCTGTTCGGCGTTGCGTTTTTCAGCCATCAGGTCGGCGGCTTCCTGGGCGTGTGGTTGGGCGGCCTGCTGTTCGAGCGTACCGGCTCCTATGACGCGATCTGGATGTTGTCGATCCTGCTGGGCATGTTCTCGGCCGTCGTCAATCTGCCGATCGTCGAAAAGCCGACGACGCGGGCGGCGCTGGCGCCGGCGTAACACAATCCCACGGCTTGCCCGAGCACCTCGTAATCGACGTTCCCTGCCGCGCTCCTGACCGCTATTTCGGCAGCTTGTCCGCCAGGATTTCGAGCTTGTAGATCTCGGGCGCCTTGGCAAACAGGTCGCCGGCTTTGGCTTTCTCCATCAAAGCCGCCGCCACCTTGCCGTTGAGATGGGCGTCGCGCGCGGCCTCGTCGTCGAACGTATCGAAGATGGCGAAGGAGGACGGCCCCTCTTGAATGGCGAACCAGGTGATCGTCCCCGGTTCGGCGTTCACCAGAGGCAGGGCGGAGCGAAGAAAATCCGCGACCTCTTTTTCCTTGCCGGGCTTCGCCTGCAGCGGAACGTACAGCGCAAATTTTGTCATCGCCTTTTCCTCCTCGGACAACGCGCTAGCAGCGAAGACGCGCGACCCATGTTGAGACTGCGATCGGTTCCATCACCCTAGGACGGGTTGAGCGTCAGCGAACAATCGCGATGAACCGCGGCGATTGGTTTTCGCGTTCGGCTCAACGCATCCTACTACGAGCTACCAACCACGGACTGAAGGTGGCGATTGTGACAGCCTTGCGACATCCCGACGCAAGATCGCGCGGCATTCACGCGCGTGTGAAGCTGCTCGCGGGTTTGTGTCTGGTCGATGCGGGCGAACTGCGCGAGCTTTTCGGCAGCCGATCAGGAGAAGCATCATGCCGGCATTCAGTCCAGAACTTGTCCAAATGATGAGGGCGGCGCTCGAAGAGGCAATGACCAAGGTCCCCTTGGAGCGAGCGACGCCTGAAATCAAAACCCATTTGGCTCAGTGTATTTTGAAGGCGGCTGCCGAAGGTCAAACGAGCTACGAAAGCTTGATCGCCGCGGCGGCAGACCAGTTGACGACGATCTTGTCGACGTTCGGTTTGCCGATTTGAGTCTCAACGGCGACCCCCAATACGCCACAAAGACGGCACCATGGATCGACTGAACGCCGCGACGCGGGCTGAAAGCCGCGCCGATGATCTGATCCAACTCGCACGGTCATCGCGCTCTCATGCCGGCGCGTGACACACCGCCTCGATATTGTGACCGTCGGGATCGAGGACGAACGCGGCGTAATAGTTCGGATGGTAGTGCGGCCTCAGTCCCGGTGGGCCATTGTCCTTAGCCCCCGCCGCGATGGCGGCACGATAAAAGGCATCGACACTGGGCCGGTTCTTCGCCGCCAACGCAATGTGAAGCGGATGGTTCAGCCCGCCTTCCCCGCCGATCCAAAAATCCGGCTTGCTGCCAATACCGAAGCCCGCGGCGGGAATATCGCTCTCCGACTGGCGAACCTCCATCACCAACGCATATCCAAGGGGCGCCAGCGCCTTGAGGTAAAACGCCTTGGCGCCTTCGTAATGCGATACCGAGAAGCCAACATGATCGAGCATTGCGAAGCTTCCTTTGCGACCTTGGCGAATATATGAAGCACAGCAGAACGACTGGGAGGCGTTCAGCATCCGTGGCATTGCGAATTCATTATTCAAAAACGCCAGCATTGCGACCCAGATTTACGGCGGAAATCCTCGCCAACGGCCTCCAGCCGCAACGAGCGAATATGGACTGACTCACGTCAAGCATTGCAGCGGGCTGGTGCAGTGCTGCCGCGGCCCCAATGGTTTTCGGCTGGCGACCATGGCGGCTCTCGATCTCGTCAATCGAAACGCAGGCCGCGCAGCGTAGCGACGGATTGATCGATGAACGCGCGCACCTTGTTCGACAAGAGCTTGGACTGCGGATAGACGACTTGCACCGGCGTCGGCTGGGTTTCGAATTTTTCCAGCACGTATTTGAGCTGCCCCTGCTCGCGGTTCGGCGCAACCATGTAGGACAGGAACATGCCCAGGCCGAGGCCGTCGACGCACGCGTTCACGGCGCTGTCGATGTCGTTGCAGGTGATCGCGCTGGTGATCGGGACGGACACGTGCCGGCTGCCGACGCGAAACTGCCACTCGCTGCGGGGCACCAATCCGGTGTGCCGGATGCAGGCATGGTTGCGCACGTCATTCGGTGTTTGCGGCACGCCGTGACGGCGCAGATAACGCTCGCTTGCGCACACGACGCGTCGGGTGTGGCCGACCGGAATCGCCACCATGGACGAATCCTTGAGATGGGCAATGCGAACCCCGACATCGACCCCTTCCTCGATCATGTTGACGACGCGGTCGAGGAACAGCATCTCGGCGGTGACCTTCGGATGGCGGCGGACGAAGTCGCAGACGGTCGGGGCCACGTAACGTCGTCCGAACAGCGCCGACGCGGTCACGGTGAGCTTCCCCGCCGGCTCGCTGCGGCGGGAGACCAGCGCCTCCTCGGCGTCCTGCAGCGCCGACAGGATAACGCGGCAGCGCTCGAGATATTGCGCGCCTTCGTCGGTCAGATGGATGCGGCGGGTCGTGCGCTTGAGCAGCGATACCCCGAGATGTCGCTCGAGCGCCGCCAAGGTGCGCACCACCGTCGGCAGCGAGGCGTCGAGCGTATCGGCCGCGGCAGTCAGGCTCCCCGCCTCCACGATCCGCACGAACGTCGTCATCGCCACGAGTTTGTCCATGGCGCGATTATTACTTCGTTTTTTGCAACAGTCTATTGCCACCCCGCCCATTTATTTCATTCGCGAAATCAGTGAGCCTGACCGTCGCCGCGCCGGGGCTCTCGAGGCTGGACCAGCTCAAGGGATCTCCGGTCCGGACCGTGTCGTCGTCGACGCGGCGCCCCCTCTCGCTCACGGAGATTGCCATGTTGCCGAACCTGCGCTGTGTCCTGCCGGCCATGATGCTGATCGGGCTGGCGGGCCCGGTTTGCGCCGACGTCATCACCGACTGGAATGAGAAGACCATCGCCATCGTGACGGCGCGTACGATGCTGCCGCCGCAGGCGGAGCGGGTCGTGGCCACGGTCCACGTCGCGATGTTCGACGCTGTCAATTCGATCGAGCGCCGCTATCTGCCCTACCGGGCGCAGCTCCCGGCCGCCAAGGAAACGTCGAAAGAGGCCGCGGCTGCCGCGGCTGCCGCCGCCGTCCTGGCTGCGCTGCTCCCGAACGCGGCCGATGAGATGAAGGCCGCACTGGCCGCCTACCTGGCGCCGATGCCGGGGGGGCCTGCCAAGGACGATGGCATTAAGCTCGGTGAGGCAGTAGCGGCAAAGATTGCCGCGGAGCGCGCCAAGGACGGCGCGAGCGCATCGGACTCTTACCGGCCGAAGACAAAGCCCGGCGTCTACGTTCCGACGCCCATCACCGCATCGTCGATGTGGCCGAACGTGGCCCCGTTTGCCATGACCGGCCCGGCGCAATTCCGGCCGCAGCCGCCGATCCCCCTCAACGGCGAGGAATGGGCGCGCGACTACAACGAGATCAAGAGCCTGGGCGTCAAGACCAGCACCACACGCTCGACCCGGCAGAGCGAAGACGGCCGCTTCTGGCTGGTCACGGGTCCGGCGAGCTATTACCCGATCGTGCGCCAGCTCGTTGCGGCGAAGCAGATGAACCTCGTCGACAGCGCGCGATTCATGGCGCTCACCTCGGTCGCCACAGCCGACGCTTTCATCGCGGTGTTCGATGCGAAATACCACTACGATTTCTGGCGGCCGATCACGGCTATTCGCAACGGCGACACCGACGACAACCCGGCGACCGAGCGCGACGCGACCTGGCAGCCGATCGACAACACGCCGATGCACCCTGAGTATCCCTGCGCCCACTGCATCACCAGCGCGGCGGTCGCCGCGGTGGCAGAGGCGCTGCTCGGCAGCGCCGACGTGCCGGAACTCGTCATGACGAGCCCGACCGCACCCGGCGTCACACACCGCTGGACCAACCTGTGGGTCTACGCCGACGAAGTGGCGCTCGCCCGCATCTGGGCCGGATTCCACTATCGGTTCTCGACCCGCGTCGGCCAGGATATGGGACGCAAGATCGGCCGGTTCGTCGCCGAGAAGATCATGCAGCCGGCGGCCGTCGCCGACGCAACACGCTGACACGCTGGGCCGCCGGGGCTGGCGACTAAAGCCCCGGCGGCGCAAACTGACGACGCCACACCTGCGCACACAGAGGAGGACACGATGAAACGCATTGCTGCCGCCGTTGCCGTCATCGCAGGTTTCGCCACATTTGCCCTCTCCGCCGGTTCCGCACAGCACGCCGGCACCCACGTCATCAAATCTCCGGCGGAGCTCACCTGGAGCGACCTCCCGGCATTGCCGGGCGTGAAGATCGCGGTAATCGAGGGGCCGCTGACCGAGGCCGTGCCGATCATGTTCCGGCTGAAGTTTCCGGCGAACTACAAGGTCCCGCCGCATCGGCATCCGGGCATCGAACACATCACGATCATTTCCGGCACGTTGAACATCGGAATGGGTGAGGTGTTCGACACGACGAAGACGCATGCCTTGACACAGGGCAGCGTCGCGATCATGCCGCCCGGGACTCCGCACTTCGTGTGGACGAGCGAGGAGACGATCGGGCAGGTGCACAGCACCGGACCGTGGTCCGTCACCTACGTCAATCCCGAGGATGATCCGCGAAAGAAATAGGAGCAGCGCGCACGGGCTGCGCAAGCGCAAGACTTTTGAGGACCCCGAGGAGCGAATGAACGACGTCACCTATGCGAGCGACATCGCGTTTACGCCGTCCGTCAAGGCGGTGCAGGCCCGCAAGGGCTCGCGCCGCTCTTACGGTCTCATGGAGGAACGAGGCTCCTGGACGACGCGCATCACTCCCGATCTTGCCACCTTCATCGAGGCACAGACGAGTATCTTCCTCGCCACCGCGAACGCAGCCGGGCAGCCGTATATCCAGCACCGCGGCGGATCGGCAGGGTTCCTGCGGGTGCTCGACGAAACAACGCTCGGATTTGCGGATTTTTCCGGCAATCGGCAATACATTACGCAGGGCAATCTCGCGGACAATCCCAAGGCCCATCTCTTCCTGATCGACTATGCGCATCGACAGCGCGTCAAGATTTGGGGCGAAGCGCGCATCATCGAAGACCCGGCCCTGACGGCAAGGCTGATGCCCGACGGCTACAAGGCGCGCGCCGAACAGGCGATCCTCTTCACGGTGGCTGCCTGGAACGCGAATTGTCCGCAGCACATCCCGCAGCGTTTCGAAGCTGCCGACGTCGCTGCCGCGCTCGCCGAGCGCGACAGCCGAATCGAGATGCTGGAGGCCGAGTTGAAACGGCTGCGTGGGATGGACTGAGCGCGCGGTTCTGCATTTCGCCGGCGACAGCACGTGACGCAGCATTTTGCCCATCGAGGCGCCAGCTCTACGCGGTTAACCGAATGTTAACCATCCCGATCCCACGATCGGCGTGGGGCTGCCTTGATGTTCAGTTGAGAGGTGGCGTAATGGCATTGAACAGATTCGGATCCACGTTGGCGGACGTGGAACGCGAGCACATCCTGGAGACGCTCGCGTGCTGTGACGGCAATCGCACCCTTACCGCCAGGTTCCTCGACATTTCCGTCCGATCTCTGCGGATGAAGCTCAATCATTTCGGCCAAACGGCGCCGAGGGCGACTGCAGCAGATCTGGGCGCGCTCAAGGCGAGCGCGGCGCTCGGCCATTCGCACGACTTGGTGGTCTCGTGCTGAGCCGGCGTCGCCACGCCTGAAGCACCGCTGGCGCCGCGGGCGCCGGCACCCCCTCTTCGACAACATGGAGATGAGTAGGCAGTGTGTTAGTCGTGAGTCTTCGACATGTTGTGGAAGGTGAGCCCCGGTCGAATGAGGCAACCGACCGGGGCTCTTCATCGCGGCCGCGTTCGCATCGGTCGCCACAAAACAGTCGAGCCTCGGCCACTTTTGCGCCGTGGCGAAAAACGACAATCGCCGCGTCGATTCACTTCACCTTCACGTGAGCCGGCACTGCGGCATCCACAATCTGCCCAGGCTTTGCGAGTCGCGATTTGCGGAGTCAGCGCGCGAGCGTCCACTGCAAGCGAGCCAAAAGGGGGAACGAAATGCCTTTGTTCGACAACGTAAGGCTATTGGGATCCGCTCTCCTTCCCCGCAGTTTTCATATGCATGGATTGGCGGCCGCCGGCGCCATGCTCACCTGTATCGCCGTGGTTTTCAATGTGGGCCAATTCGCCAAAGCGCAAAAGACTTCTGGTGTGCCCACCGACCACCCAGCAGCCCGCACCGTCATCGAACAGCCGGACGTATGGAGTTCGTCCCCGCGCACTGCGGAGAATATCTCCGAGCCGCTCAGAGACTTGATCCAAACGGCATCCATTTCAGTCGATGTGACGCCGTGGATGTCCCCTCCGGCGACCGCAAAGGATGCAGGCGAAACCGACGGTAGGCCGTCGCGCGAACATGCCGGATTGGCCGAGCCGGCCACGCAGCCTTACGCGGATCAGCCCGGTTCCGACACCAAGAACGACGTGATCGTCGGCGTTTGGGCTCCCGACGCCGGGACCTGCTCGGCACGCAATTTTCGCGACGGCGACCTGCCGACCGTCATCAGCACCGACGGGGCCTGGGCGGGCGAGACCTTCTGCATGTTCACCAAAAAGAAGCAGACCGAGGCGGGCTGGAGGCTCGTCGCGAAGTGCTCGAGCCCGCGCGAACGCTGGACCGCCAACGTCCGCCTGACGGTCAACGACAGTCGGTTGACGTGGACGAGCGAGCGCGGCAGCCAGGTCTATACGCGCTGCAAGCCGGACGTTCTCACCGCCCAGGCCAGGTAGCCGCAATCGGCATTTTTGAGAAAAATATTGCCCTCTGTCGGAATGGCCCAATGCCGTTCGTCCTTGGTGCGTAAACGACGGAGGACCGAGCGATGCCACACCGTGTCGTCTCCCGCGAAGATTGGCTGGCCGCCCGCAAGGCGCTGCTTGCCAAGGAAAGAGAACTGACGCATGCCCGCGATCGCCTGAGCGCAGCGCGGCGGGCGCTACCCTGGGTCAAGGTCGAGAAGGTCTACGCGTTCGATACACCGGACGGGAGGAAGACCCTGGCAGATCTGTTCGATGGCCGCAGTCAGCTCGCCATCTATCATTTCATGCTGGCGCCGGGTTCGAGCCACATCTGCGACGGTTGCGCCTTCATGGCCGATCACATCGATGCGGCGCGTCTGCATTTCGAGCACGCCGATCTCTCGTTCGCCGCCGTCTCGCGTGCGCCGCTCGCCCAGATCGAGCAGGTCAAGACCCGCATGGGATGGCGGTTCAAATGGGTGTCGTCGTTCGGCAGCGACTTCAATTACGATTATGGCGTGTCGTTCACCGACGACCAGGTCGACAAGCGTGAGACCGGCTACAATTACGGCACCACGCCGTACGCCAATCCCGATCTCCCCGGTACCAGCATTTTCACCAAGGACGAGACCGGCCAGGTGTTCCACACCTATTCGAGCTACGCGCGCGGCGGCGAGCTCCTGCTGGGTGCGCTCAATTGGCTCGACCTGACGCCCAAGGGCCGCAACGAGACCGGCACCATGAGCTGGGTCCGTCTCCACGACGAATACGACCAACCCGCCCATGCCTGCTCCCAGGCGTGAGCCGCAGCCCTGCCCGCGGAACCGCCAATCTCTGAGCAAAAAAGTCCTCAGTGCTGTCGGAGCGCGGCCAGTCCGCGCGTCCTCGAGGTGATGCAACGACAAGGAGCCTCCGATGCCAGCCAGAGCCAATGCAAAGCAACTCAATCCCTACCTCTTTTTCGACGGCCGGTGCGAAGCCGCGTTCAAGTTCTATGCCGAGCTGCTCGGCGGCAAGATCGAGGCCATGCTTCCGCACGCCGGTACGCCGGCCGAGGGTCACGTGCCGCCGGAATGGCGCAACAAGATCATCCATGCCCGCCTCCAGGTCGGGGACATGGTGCTGATGGGATCCGACGCGCCGCCCGACCGTTTCGACCAGCCCAAGGGCTTTTCCGTGAACGTCGGCGTCGCCGAGCCGGCCGAAGCGGAACGCATCTTCGCCGGCCTGGCGCAAGATGGAACGGTGCGGCTGCCGCTGCAGCAGACCTTCTTTGCCGCCCGCTTCGGCATGTGCGTCGACCGCTTCGGCATCCCGTGGATGGTCAACTGCGAGAACCCGGCCTGAAAAAAGGCGGCGCGAACGCTGCGCGCAAGCGCCGCTGTGATGGGACTACGTGATTTCAACAGCACGAAGGCCAGACCGATGCTCGATATTCTTGCCATCGTCGCGATCGTCATCGTCCTCGGCGTCGCCGCCGTGCTCGTCTATGCGGCAACCCGGCCCGACAACTTCCGCATCCAGCGCACGACCAGCATCAAGGCGCCCCCGGACAAGATCTTCCCGCTGATCGACGACCTGCACGCCCACACCTCCTGGTCGCCGTTCGAAAAGGACCCGGCCATGAAGCGGACCCACAGCGGCGCGCCGCGCGGCGAGGGTGCCGTATACGAATGGGAGGGCAACCGTCAGGTCGGCGCCGGGCGCATCGCCATCACCGAATCCAAGCCGCCGTCCCGAGTCACCATGGCACTGGACATGTTCCGGCCGTTCGCGGCCCACAACATTGTGGAGTTTTCGCTCGAGCCTCAGGGCAACACCACGAGCGTCACATGGGCGATGCATGGGAACCAGCCGTACATGGCGAAGGTCATGTGCATGTTCATGGATCCCGACAAGATGGTGGGCAGTCAGTTCGAAGAAGGACTCGCCAAGCTCAAGGCTCTTGCCGAGAAGGAGTAGAACCATGCCCTATGTCGACGGATTTATCGTCCCGGTGCCGACCAAGAATCTCGAGGACTACCGCCGCATGGCGCAGAAGGCCGGCAAGATCTGGCGGGAGCACGGCGCGCTCGAGTATCGCGAATGCGTCGCCGACGACGTCAAGCCGGGCAAGTGGACGTCGTTCCCGCGCAGCGTCAAGCTCAAGCAGGGCGAAACGGTGGTCTTCTCCTGGATCACATACAAGTCGCGCGCCCACCGCGACCGCGTCAACGCGAAGGTCATGAAGGATGCGCGGCTCGCGCAGATGATGAATCCGAAGGCGATGCCGTTCGACGGCAAACGCATGATCTTCGGCGGCTTCAAGGTTTTGTTGGAGCTCTAGCGCGTGCGTGACGGTGTTCATGGGTCCCCGCCTTCGCGGGGCCGACGGGAGGGAAGATCCGTGATGCTCCTCGTCCTGCAGATCGTCACCGCCATGCTGGTGTCGATTGCAATGGCATTGGCGCTCGCACATGCGCTGGAGCTGCCGGGCAAGCTGCGGCTCACCGAGCAAACCTATCGCGCGGTGCAAACGATCTACTATCCCGGCTTCTCCCTGGGAGGATTAGCTGAACCCTTAGGACTGATCTCGTTGCTGGGACTCGTCTTCCTCACGCCCAGGAGCAGCGCTGCGTTCTGGCTCACGCTCGCGTCATTCGTCGCGCTGGCGGCGATGCATGGCGTCTATTGGCTGCTGACCCACCCGGTCAATAATTTCTGGGTGGAAGGCGTGGACATGAGCAAAGCCGCCGCGCGCTTTTTCGGAGCTCACGGAATGGATGCGCGAGACGGTGCACCCGATTGGCGTAACTTGCGAGACCAATGGGAATATTCACACATCGTTCGTGCGGTGCTCGGGCTCGCCAGTCAGATCCTGCTTGTCACGGCGATCGCGCTTTAGCCGTCTGTCAGTATCGCGTGACCACCACGACGACGCGCGGCGGACCGAACAGGCAGCGGAAGCCGATATAGTCGCCGTATTGCCGGTGCACGCTGGTGATGCGCGCGATCTTGCCATACAGCGCGCAATGGTCGGAGGCGATCGCGACGCGATAGCGCTCGGCCACAGGCGACCACGGAATGATCCCGCCGGTGTCGTTCCCAACCAAGCCCCTCAGGTCGCTGGCGTGGGCCGGCGTGCTGGAGAGCAACACCCCGGCAACGGCCGCAGCGGCTAGCGTCCAGCGCATGCAGAATCGGGCCTCCGATGCATGTTTGCACGCATCTTAGATGGCGTGCTTGGCGAAGTGAAGGTGCGGAAGGGTGCGAATGGCGAGTAGCGAATGGGGAAGTAAATCGGGCAAAGAGCACTCAATTCGCCATTCGCTACTCGCTATTGGCCAAATCTTCGATTTCGGCTTTGACCGCCGAGAGCGCTTCCGGCGTATCCACGTCGACGAGAACGGCCGTCTCGGCCGGGATTTCCACGACGGCTTCCCCATAGTTGGCGATCACGTGGCGCGCCCCGACGTCGCCTTCGAGCGCGACCAGCTCGGGGAAGAACCGGCGCGACCACACGACCGGATTGCCGCGCTTGCCGGCAATGGTCGGCACGACGATCAGCCCGCCACCCGCCGGATCGAAGGCGGCGATCAGCCGGTCGATCAGCTTGGCGCGCACCTGCGGCATGTCGCCGAGGCAGACGATGACCCCGTCCGCCTGCGGCGGCACCGCGGCAATCCCGGTCCTAAGCGAGGTGGACAGGCCTTGAGCAAAATCGGGGTTGTGCACGCAACGCACATCGAGGCCGGCGAGCGCGGCCTCGACGCGTTCGCGCTCGTGGCCGGTCACCACGATGACGGGGTCGGCGCGCGAGGCCAGCGCCTCCTCGGCGGCGATGCGCACGAGCGGCTTGCCCTTGATCTCGGCCATGAGCTTGTTCGGCCCGCCCATCCGGGTCGAGCGACCGGCCGCGAGCACGATTGCGGCGACGCGGCGGCCGTCCGGTTGCGGCGCCTCGCGCGGCTGCGGCCGCGTCACGATCTCCATCAACAGCCCGCCCACGCCCATGCCGGTGATGTCCTCGCGCGTGACCGGCAATCCGGCGAGCAGCCGCGCCAGGATCCAGTCGAAGCCGTTCTCCTTGGGCGAGCGGGCGCAGCCCGGCGCGCCGAGCACCGGCCGCCCGGCGATGCTGCCGACCAGCATGAGGTTGCCGGGATCGACCGGCATGCCGAAATGCTCGATGCGTCCACCCACCGTTTCGATCGCCGCCGGGATGACGTCGCGGCGGTCGGCAATGGCCGAGGCTCCGAACACCAGGACGAGCTCGGCGCCGGCATCTCGCATCTCCTTGAGCGCCGCCGCGAGTGCGGGAGCCTCGTGCGGAACGCGCCGCTCGGCGATGATCGCGGCGCCCGCCGGCGCCAGGCGTTCGGTGGTCACCTTCAAGGTCTTGGCGACCACCTTGTCGGCAAGCCCCGGCAGCAAAGTCGAGATGACGCCGATCTTGCGGATGACGTAAGGCGCAACGCGGATCAGCGGCGCGGCCGTCCGCGCGGCCGCGACCGCCGCATCCCGCGCCGCCGCCGTCACCGCAAACGGAATGATCTTCACGGTCGCCACCATCTCGCCTTCCACCACGGGCGCATAGGCGGGGAGCGTCGCAAAGGTGATCGCCTCGTCGACGCGGTTGAGACGATCGACGGCGGCGCGATCCACCACCAGCACGCCCGGAGCTTCAGCGAACAGATTGGCTCGGCCGGTGAACGCGTCCTCGATGCGCACGCCCTCCCCTGCCAACCCGGCGGCGATCTCGGCGGCGGCCTGATCCTCGGAGACGTCGCCCGGCTCGAGTTTCGCCACCGTCACCTCGGCGATTCCGGCGACCTTCATGGCCGCAATCTCGGACGCCCCGATGCGGGTTCCTTTCTTGAGCACGAAACCGTTCTTGCGGATCGAATGCACCGCGATGCCGCCGGCGGCTTCGCTGACGGGAAGTGAACCGAATTTCATGCGGCTGCCTCGGTCTGGCGCAGCCGCGCCGTGATCTCGCCCATGATGGCGACCGCGATCTCCGGCGGCGACACGGCGCCGATGGGAAGCCCGATCGGCGCGTGAATGCGGGCGATGGCATCCTCGTTGAGACCCGCGCTCTTGAGCCGCTCGACCCGGCGCGCATGCGTCTTCTTGGAACCCAGCGCGCCGATATAGAAGCACTCGCGTTCCAGCGCATGGGTCAGCGCCGGATCGTCGATCTTGGGATCATGGGTGAGCGCCACGAAGGCGGTGTAGCGATCGATGTTCAACGGCGGCAGCGCGCTGTCGGGCCATTCGGCGATGACTTTGACGTCGGGGAAGCGCTCGATGCTGGCGAAGGCGGTGCGCGGATCGACAATGGTGACGTCGTAGCCGACCACGCGCGCGATCGGCGCCAGTGCCTGCGAGATATGCACCGCGCCGGTGATGACGAGGCGCGGCGGCGGTACGTGCACGGTGAGAAACACGCGGCCTTGCGGCGTCTCCGCCATGCCGCTCTTGCCGGTGCGCAGTCGCTCCTTGAGGACGTCCTTCAGCGGGTCGCGATCGACCTCCCCGGCCTTGACCAGCCGCTCGGCGCCGCTCGCCACGTCGGTGACGACGATGGCGCCGCGCCGCGCCGCGCGCTCGGCGTTGAGCTGGCTGAGCACATCGAGCTTCACGACGACCTCTCAAGAAGGCGAATGGCGAACGGCAAATAGCGAATGGTGAAGAGAGCCATCATTGTTCTATCCGTTCGCCACGCGCCATTCGCCCACTTTATTCCACCTTTTCCACGAACACCCGGATGGTACCGCCGCAAGAAAGTCCCACCTTCCAGGCGGTCTCGTCGGCGACGCCGAACTCCAGCATCTTCGGCTTGCCGCTGTCGATGACGTCGATTGCCTCGGTGACCACCGCGCCCTCGACGCAGCCGCCCGAGACGGAGCCGAGAAAATTGCCTTCGCTGTCGATGACCAGATTCGAGCCGACCGGCCGCGGTGCCGAGCCCCAGGTCTCCACCACGGTGGCAAGCGCCACCTCGCGCCCCTCGCGGCGCCAATTTTCGGCAGCTTTCAGAATGTCGTCGTCACGTGCCAGCATGGGGTCCTCCAACGCATTGGCCTGAAATATGGATTGCCGGAGTGCGCGGGGCAATGATGCTAACCATCCACACAGCGGTTCTTCCGCCTCATCCTGAGGAGGCCGCGCAAGCGGCCGTCTCGAAGGATGGGGACGGCCTCATCCTTCGAGACGCCGCCTTCGGCGGCTCCTCAGGATGAGGGCCAAACTCGCGGCGCGCTGGTGATCGCCTGTACACCCCCGCGTCACGCCACCTTCTTCAGCCACGACTTCGGGTCGGCACCACGGGCTCCCGCGTGCGACAGCGCCGCGACCAGCGCCGCCATGGAATCGAGGTTGTGGATCGCGCGGAATTCGTCGACGTGCGGCAGCATGGTCCTGATGCCGCGCGCCTTGGCCTCGAAACGGTCGAACCGCAGCAAGGGATTGAGCCAGATCAGGCGGCGACATGAGCGGTGCAGCCGGTCGATTTCGAAGGCCAGTGTCTCGTCGCCGTCGCGTTCGAGCCCGTCCGTGATCATGAGGACGACGGCGCCCTCGCCAAGCACGCGCCGTCCCCACAGCTTGTTGAACGCGTGGAGCGAGCTCGCGATGCGGGTGCCGCCCGACCAGTCGGCCACATTCACGCTGCACGCGGCCAGCGCCTCGTCGGCGTCCCTTTCCTTGAGCGCACGCGTGACATTGGTGAGGCGGGTACCGAACAGAAATGTCGAGACGTGCTTGCGATTTTCAGTGAGCGCGTGAAGGAAATGCAGGAAGACCCGCGTGTACTGGCTCATCGAACCCGATATGTCGAGCAAGGCGACGATCGGCGGTGCCTTGGTCTTAGGCCCGAGATATTTGAGGTCGATGAAGGCGCCGCCCGCCTTCATGCTCGCCCGCAAGGTGCGGCGGATGTCGATGATATGGCCGTGGCGGTCGGGGGTGAGCCGCCGCGTGCGCCGCTCGTCGAGCGGCAGGACGAGTTTCCTGATCGCCTCCTTGGCGGCCGCGATCTCGGCGGCGCTCATCTGGCCGAAGTCCTTCTTCTGCAGCACCTCGCGATCGGAGACGGTAAGTCGCGCATCGACTTCGATCTCGGGCTTCTCCTCACGGCGCTCGGCCGCGCCGGAGAACAGCGCCTCCTGGATCCGCTGCAGGGGCGGTTTTTCCTGTTCGCGCGGCACGGCGATCTGCGGCATGGTGATGGCGAGGAGCCGCTCGAGCAGCCCGCGCCGGCGGAAAAAGATGCGGAACGCCTGATCGAACAGAACCGAGTGCTCGTGCCGCTTCACGAACACCGCGTGCAGCGTCCAATAGAAATCCTCGCGCGTGCCGATCCGCGCCGCCTGCACGGCTGCGAGCGCATCGAGCACTGCGCCCGGGCCGACCGGAATTCCCGCCGCGCGCAGCGCGCGGGCGAAATACAGGATGTTCTCGGCCAGCCGACCCGGACTCGCGGCGCGATTTTTCCCGTCAGTCATGCGGCGCTCACTCCGCGGCGCGCAGGTCGGCCTTCACCTCGTCGAGCAGCTCCTTGACCTTGCTGCCTTCGAGGCGGGCGATGTCGTCCTGGTATTTGAGGAGAACGCCGAGCGTATCCGACACCGTCGCCGGATCGAGCGCGACGGCATCGAGCTCGGAGAGCGCTGCCGCCCAGTCGAGCGTCTCGGCAACGCCGGGCGCCTTGAACAGATCGAGCTGGCGCAGCGCTTGCACGAACAGCACCACCTGCTCGGACAGCGTCTTGCCGATGCCGGGCACCTTGGCGCGCACGATGGCGAGCTCGCGCTCGGCGCTCGGATAGCCGACCCAGTGGTAGAGGCAGCGACGCTTGAGGGCATCGTGGATCTCGCGCGTGCGGTTGGAGGTGATGACCACGATCGGCGGCGCTGCCGCCTTGAAGGTTCCGAGCTCCGGCACGGTGACCTGGAAATCGGCCAGCACTTCCAGGAGGAATGCCTCGAACGCCTCGTCGCTGCGGTCGAGCTCGTCGATCAGGAGCACCGGCGCGCCGGCCGGATCGGGTTCCAGCGCCTGCAGCAACGGGCGCTTGATCAAAAACCGCTCGGAGAAGACGTCGTGCGAAAGCCGGTCGCGGTCGCCCTCCCCTTCGGCCTCGGCGATGCGGATGGCGATCATCTGCGCGCCGTAGTTCCACTCGTACACGGCTGCCGCCACATCGAGGCCTTCGTAGCACTGCAGGCGGATCAGCCGCCGGCCCAGCGTCTGGCTCAACACCTTGGCGATCTCGGTCTTGCCGACGCCGGCTTCACCTTCGAGGAACAGCGGCCGACCCATGCGCAGCGCCAGAAACAGCACGGTCGCCAGCGACCGGTCGGCCAGATAGTCGGCCGCCGCCAGCAGCGAAAGCGTCTCATCGATCGAGGTTGGAAGCGATCGGGATGGGCTGTTCATGCGGCAATCTATCCCGTCCCGACCAAGCGGCAATCCATCAAAGTCAGCAACAACTCAGCCAATCTTTGTCGTCCCGGACGGCTCGCGGAAGCGAGCCGATCCGGGACCTAAGTACCCCGGCATTTAAAATCAACCGGCAAAACAGGGGCACATAGGTCCCGGCTCTCGCGCCTGATGGCGCTCGGCCGGGATGACAAGCGATAGGTTAATCAATCAGAGTTCGGTCAGCGGTCACGCGTTTGCCGCCGCAAGAGCGCGGCGTGCCAATACGCCCACGAGGTGGGCGCGATATTCCGCGCCGGCATGGATGTCGCTGCCCATTCCATCGGGCGGCACGGTGAGGCCCTCGAGCGACTTTGCCGCGAACCGCTTCTTCAGCGCCTCTTCGAAGGCGGTGACGCGGAACACGCCGTTGGCGCCCGCGCCGGTGACGGCGACGCGGATGTCCGGCCCGCGCTTGGAAACGAACACGCCGACCAGGGCAAAGCCGGACGCCGGGTGCTTGAACTTTTGGTAGGCCGCCTTCTTGGCGATCGGGAACTGCACCTTGGTGATGATCTCGTCCGGCTCGAGCGCGGTTTCGAACAGGCCTTGGAAGAATTCATCGGCCGGGATGCGGCGCTTATTGGTGATGATGGTGGCGCCGAGACCGAGGCAGGCCGCCGGATAGTCGGCGTTGGGATCGTTGTTGGCGATCGAGCCGCCGACGGTGCCGACGTTGCGCACCTGTGGATCGCCGATCGAGTTCGGCACCGAGGCGAGCGCCGGCATCGCCTGCTGCACGACGGTCGAGTTGGCAACCTCGCCATGCCGCGTCATCGCGCCGATCACGATGGAGCGGCCCTTGAGCTCGACGCCGGACAACCCTTCCACCCGCGACAGATCGATGATGGCCGAAGGCCGCGCCAGCCGGAGCTTCATCACCGGGATCAACGAATGGCCGCCGGCTAAAAGTTTCGCCTCTTCGTTCTTGGCGAGCAGGCTCACCGCCTGGCGCACCGTGGTCGGACGATGATAGGTGAAGCTGTACATCCCTTGTCCTCCAATAACTTTCAGTCCGCCCTCGCCGCCTCACCCTGAGGAGGGCCCGCGGGGCCCGTCTCGAAGGGTGAGCGGCCCCTCATCCTTCGAGACGCCGGCTTCGCCGGCTCCTCAGGATGAGGCCTTGAAGTTTTATGCCGCCGCCTTGGCGTTCACCTTCTGCAGCGCCGCCCACACGGCTTGCGGCGTCGCCGGCATGGCAAGGTCTTCGCTGCCGATCGCGTGCGTAATGGCATTGATCACGGCGGCGGGCGCCGCGATGGCGCCGGCCTCGCCGCATCCCTTGATGCCGAGCGGGTTCGACGGGCATTTCGTCACCGTCATGTCAACCTGAAATGGCGGGAAGTCGTCGGCCTTGGGCATCGTGTAGTCCATGAACGAGCCGCTCACGAGCTGACCGTCGCTGTTGTAGACGGTGTGCTCGAGCAGCGCCTGGCCGACCCCCTGGGCAATGCCGCCGTGGACCTGCCCCTCCACGATCATCGGATTGACCACCACGCCGAAATCGTCCACTGCGGTCCAGCCCACGATGTCGGTCTTGCCGGTGCTGGGATCGACCTCGACCTCGCAAACGTGGCATCCGGCCGGAAAGGTGAAATTAGTCGGATCGTAGAAGGCGCCCTCCTTCAGCCCCGGCTCCAGCTCCTGACCGGCAAAGCGGTGGGCGATATAGGCATTGAGCGCAACCTCGCCCCAGGCCGCCGACTTGTCGGTGCCACTGACGGTGAACTTGCCGTCCTTGAACTCGATGTCGCCCTCGGCGGCCTCGAGCAGGTGCGCGGCGACCTTCTTGGCCTTGGCCTCGACCTTATCCAGCGCCTTGACGACCGCCGACATGCCGACCGCGCCCGAACGCGAGCCGTAGGTGCCCATCCCGAACTGCACCTTGTCGGTGTCGCCATGCACGATGCTGATGGTATCGATCGGGATGCCGAGCCGCTCGGACACGAGCTGGGCAAAGGTGGTCTCGTGGCCTTGGCCGTGGCTGTGCGTGCCGGTCAGGATTTCGACCGAGCCGGTCGGATTGACCCGCACCTCGGCGGATTCCCATAAGCCCACCCCGCAGCCGAGCGATCCGACCGCCTGCGAGGGCGCGATCCCGCACGCTTCGATATAGGCCGACAGGCCGATGCCGCGCAGCTTGCCATCGCGCGCCGACTCGCGCTTGCGCTTGGCGAAGTTCTTGTAGTCGGCCGCTTCCAGCGCCTTCTTCAGCGAGGCGTGATAATCGCCGGCATCGTAGGTCATGATGACCGGCGTCTGGTGCGGGAAGCTCTTGATGAAGTTGCGCCGGCGCAATTCGGCAGGATCGATGCCCATGGCGCGGGCGCCGATTTCCACCAGCCGCTCGACCACGAAGGTGGCCTCCGGGCGCCCGGCGCCGCGATAGGCGTCGACCGGAACCGTATTGGTGTAGACGGCGTCGACCTCGCAATAGATCGTCGGGACGTCGTATTGGCCCGACAGCAGCGTGGCATAGAGATAGGTCGGCACCGACGACGAGAACGTCGACATGTAGGCGCCGAGGTTGGCAATGGTGCTCGCCCGTAGCCCCAAGATCTTGCCGTTCTCGTCAAATGCCATTTCGGCATGAGTGACATGGTCGCGGCCATGCGCGTCGGAGATGAAGGCCTCCGTGCGCTGGGCGACCCATTTCACCGGCCGCCCGACGCGCCGTGACGCCCACAGCGCCACGACCTCCTCGGGATAGATGAAGATCTTGGAGCCGAACCCGCCGCCCACATCGGGCGCGATGACGCGCAGCTTGTGCTCGGGCGCCATGCCGACGAAGGCGGCGATGACGAGGCGTGCCACGTGCGGATTCTGCGTCGTGTTCCACAGCGTGAAGCTGTCGGTGCCGGCGTCGTATTCGGCGATGGCCGCGCGCGGCTCGATCGCGTTCGGCACCAGACGATTGTTGGTCAAGTCGAGACTGGCGACATGCTTGGCCGACGCAAAGGCGGCGTCCGTCTTCTGCTTGTCGCCGAGATGCCATTCGTAAATGGTGTTGTTGGGCGCGACTTCGTGGATCTGCGGCGCCCCGGTGCGTTTCGCCTGAGCGGGATCGGCGACCGCCGGCAGCACCTCATATTCCACATTGACCTGCTCGGCCGCATCCCGAGCCTCAGCCAGGCTGTCGGCGATGACGACGGCAACCGGATCGCCGACGTGGCACACCTTGTCCTTGGCAAGCGCCGGATGCGGCGCCATCTTCATCGGCGAGCCGTCCTTGGAATGGATCATCCAGCCGCAGATGAGGTTGCCGATCTTGTCGGCGGCGAGATCCGCGCCGGTCAGCACGTGGACGCCGGGCCGGCCCTCCGCCGCCGAGGCGTCCACCTTGACGATTTTTGCGTGCGCATGAGCTGAGCGAATGAAATGAGCGTGGCCCTGCCCCGGCCGGCTGAAGTCGTCGGTGTAATGGCCCCGCCCGGTGATGAAACGGAGGTCTTCCCTGCGGCGCACGGCCGCGCCGATCCCGGTCGCGCTCATGGCATTCCTCCCGACTTCGGTTCAGCGCATGCACCGGCTCGCCAGGCACATGTGCATTCGAAGTTCTTCTACTCGGCAGCCTGTTGCGTCGTGCCGCCGCCGGCCATCGCACGGGCGCCGGCGCCGATCGCCTTGACGATGTTGTGGTAGCCGGTGCAGCGGCAGAGATTGCCGTCGAGCTCGTGACGAATGGTCTTCTCGTCGAGCTCATTGCCCTTGCGGCGCACGATGTCGAGCGCCGACATGATCATGCCCGGCGTGCAGAAGCCGCACTGCAAACCGTGGTTTTCCCGGAACGCTTCCTGCATCGGATGGAGCTTGTCGCCGGTAGCCAGCCCTTCGATGGTCAGGACATTGGTGCCGTCGAGCGACAGCGTCAGCATCGTGCATGATTTCATGGCGATGCCGTTCACATGCACCACGCAGGCGCCGCACTGGGACGTGTCGCAACCCACGTGCGTACCGGTCAGGCGGAGGTTCTCGCGCAGGAACTGCACCAGCAGCGTGCGCGGGTCGATGTCGGCGGTGACGGGCTTCCCGTTCACCGTAAGCGACACGGTGGGCATGGGGGCTTCCTCCCTCGAAAACAGACGCTAAATGGCCTCGATTCTGCGCCGATCAGCGAAGCTGGCGGGCATTCGGGGCGGATTCGTGCCGATTTTGCCCCGATTTCATATTCTGGAACAAGACGAGTGTGAACCGGCCATCGCCGCACGGTCAAGGCCCGAGTCGTCGTTCTTGCTTGCGAATTCGTCTTTCATGAACCAAAATGGTATCATATAACGATATCACGCAACTCAATCGAAGGCCCTCATGACCGAAGCATGGAGAGGCGAATGCCTCATCCGATTGGCGGCCGCCACGGGAAAACGTTGGCGGAGGTCTTCGAACGTCCAACGCGATCCGATGTGCGTTGGAATGCAGTCGTTGCTCTCATCCGTGCCTTGGGAGGCGAGATGTCGGAAGGACGCGGTTCACGCGTGCGATTCTTCCTGAATGGCAGACGCGCCGTATTCCATCAGCCTCATCCCCGGCCCGAGATGGTGAAGGGAGCCGTTGAAGCGTTGCGGGACTTCTTGACCGAAGCTGGAGTCGAACCGTGAACTCGCTCGACTACAAAGACTATGTCGGAATCTTCGCCTACGACGAAGAGGCGGACCTGTTCCACGGCCGTGTGGTCGGACTGCGCGACGTGATCACCTTCGCCGGCCGTTCCATCGACGAGCTCAAACAAGCATTGGCGGACTCGGTCGAGGACTATCTCGATTTCTGCCGCGAACGCGGTGAGGAACCGGAAAAGCCGCTATCCGGCAAGTTCGTCGTTCGGCTCGAGCCCTCGCTTCACCGCGCCATCGCGACGGCAGCCGAGCGCCAGGGAAAAAGCATCAACGGCTGGGTCAAGGAACGGCTGCGCGAAGCAGTCGACGAGTGACTGTGATGATGCTCAAATCCCGGGGCCCTACACCGCCAGGCTATCCGGGTGCAGGCTGGTTCCCGGCAACGGCGCCGGCGAATTTGGCGAAGAACTGGTCGGCGAGCTTCTTGGCCGCGCCGTTGACGAGCCGCTGGCCGATTTGGGCAAGCTTGCCGCCGATCTGGGCTTCCACGTTGTAGCTCAACAGCGTGCCGCCATCCTTGGGCTGCAAGCTCACCGTCGCGCCGCCTTTGGCGAAGCCCGCTACCCCGCCATCCCCTTCGCCGGAAATCTTATAGCCGTTGGGCGGGTCAAGATCCGTGAGCTTGACCTTGCCTTTGAAGCGCGCCTTCACGGGCCCGATCTTGTTGGTGGCGACCGCCTGAAACTCGGTGTCGGACAGCTTCTCCAGCGACTCGCAACCCGGGATGCACGCTTTGAGCACCTCCGGGTCGATCAGCTTCGCCCAGACAACGTCCTGGGCCGCCGGGAGCTGAACCTCGCCGGTCATCGTCATCGCCATCGGGAACTCTCCTCGTTGCCGGAATGCCGGCCGGCCATTGGGCTTACTGCCCCGGACGGAAACTGGAAAGGACATTTTGCAGCGGATCGGCGGGAGCGCCAGCGGCCGGACCAGCGTTCGCAGCCGATATGCCCTCTCCGCCTCGCCCGCTGTTGGCGCGCGGCGTCGTGCGCTATGGATCGCCCGATCGCCTCGACGCGCGGGGCGAAGCTCATCGTGGGGGGAACGCACCATGCCGGTCGTCGACGTCGAGGGCTGCCCGATCCATGTCGAGGTGCAGGGCAGCGAGGATGCTCCCGTGCTGATGCTGTCGAACTCGCTGGGCACCACCCACCGCATGTGGGACGACCAGGTGAAGCCGTTCACGGAAGCTTTCCGCCTGGTCCGCTATGACCGGCGCGGCCACGGCCAATCCGGCTGTCCCAAGGGGCCGTACACGATGGAGCGGCTCGGCCGCGACGTGCTGGCCATCCTGGATGCGCTCGGCATCGAGAAGGTCAACTGGTGCGGGCTTTCCATGGGCGGCATGGTCGGCATGTGGCTCGGCGCGCATGCGCCCGAGCGCATCGACAAGCTGATCCTGTCGAACACCTCGGCTTATTTTGCCGACAAGGCGCTGTGGAACGACCGCATCAGCACGGTGCGCGAGAAGGGTCTCGACGCGATCGTCGGGGCCAACATGGAGCGCTGGTTCACCAAGGATTTTCGCGAGCGCGCCCCGCGGGCGATTGCGCGGATGGCCGAGATGTTCGTGTCCACGCCGCGCGAAGGATATATCGGCTGCTGCGAAGCGGTGCGCGACATGGATCAGCGCGACATCATCCGCAGCATCACGGCGCGGACCCTGGTCATCGCCGGCCGCTACGACCCGGCCACCACGATCGAGGCGGCCGAGTTCATCCGCAGCCGCATTCCCGGCGCGGCCCTCACCGTGATCGACGCGGCGCATATTTCCAATGTCGAGCAGCCGCACGACTATGCCGACACGGTGCTCGGCTTTCTGCTGCAGACATAGCGGAGGCGGCAATGGACGACCGGGAGCGTTATGAGCGCGGCATGGCCGTGCGCCGCAAGGTGCTGGGCGATGCCTGGGTCGACCGCGCCAGCGCGCGCAACGATGCCTTCACGGCGGAGTTTCAGGACTTCATTACCCGCTGCGCCTGGGGCGAAGTGTGGACGCGCCCGCATTTCGACGAGCGCACACGCCGCATCCTGGTGATCGGCACCATGGTGGCGCTCGGCCGCTGGGAAGAGTTTCGCATGCACGTGCGGGCGGCGCTGACCGAAGGCGGCTTTTCCGCCGACGATATCAAGGAGATCATCCTGCAGCAGGCGGTCTATTGCGGCGTGCCGGCCGCCAACCACGCCTTCAAGGAAGCGGCGGAGATTGTCGCCGAGACGGGAAAGAAGGCCGGCCGAGGCTGACACGCGGCCTGCCGGCGCGCTTTCCGCACGGGCATCTGTGGTGGGGCGAAGAGAAGCTCCGGCCGCCGCGGGGAGCTCAAGCAGCCTGACGCTGGACTTCAGCCGGCTCGGCCGAAATAGGCATGGCGGAAATAGGTATGACGGTCGCCGGCTCGGGCATCGGCGAACCGCGCGCGAAAGTCGCAAACCCGCTGGCGATGACGCACAACATCAACTCGCCGACCAATACGCGAATCCCTTCCCCGCCGATGACGAGCGGCCCTGACGCGATGATGGAGGCGATGGCGGCCGCGAGCAGACCGATGTCCAGCATCTCGTCGCCGCTCCTGCGCCAGCGCAGACGTTCGTAGGCGGCGAAGATCACGACGACCAGCAGGTAGGTGCCGAGCAACAGCTTGAGAGCGACCAGCATGTGCGCAAGCTCGAAGATCGCCCGCGGTGAGAGGTGCAAGAGGCCGCCGAACGCGATGATCGAATCGCCGACGCGCGCCTTGCCGAGATCGAACAGGGGCTGCATGAACGAGGCGGTTGCACTCGTGACCCACACGGCCGAGAGCAAGAGGGCAATGCCATAGGCCGTGGTGCGCGCCAGCGGCCGCAGCACATCCAGAAATACGTCCCAACGGCGTCTCTCGCCCTGCATGTGCAGAGCCAATCACGGCCGGTGCAGGGCGGCAAGAACAAGGTTGATAGATCGTTAACGGCACCCAGACGATTGATTCTTTTCGCGTTCCGGCGTCAGCCGCCGCGTCCGGCGCGGAACTCCTGGGGGGTCATTCCGGTCTGCTTGCGGAAGAAGCGGGCAAAGTGCGACGGATCGGAGAAGGCAAGCTCGCCGGCGATCTCGTGGATCGGCTCGGTGGTGAAGACGAGCTGGCGCTTGGCCTCGGTCAGCACCCGCTGGCGGATGAGGTGCCCGGCGGTCACGCCGGTCGCGCGTTTGACGTGATCGTTGAGCCGGTCGGGCGTCATGGCGAGTTTTTCAGCATAGAAGCCGAGCAGCCGTTGTCTGCGGAAATGCTCCTCGACGAGCCGGCGCAGCGCGCTCACGGTGGCGTCGGTCGGCTCCAGCGTCACGCTCCCGGAGCGCGCGCGACTGAGCGCCAGCCGCCCCACCTCGATGGCGATCAATGCGAGGAGACCGCGCATGGCGAGGCGAAAACCCTGGCGCGCCAGGAACCGCTCCTCGTGCAGCTCGCCGCACAGCGTGGACAGGCGCTTGAGTTCCGCGTCAGCGGCGAGCGGCACGACCGGCTGCACGGCGAGTGCGCGCAGACGCGCGAGCCCCTCGCCGGAGCGCTCCCCAAGCGCTTCGGCCACGTCTTCGGTGAAGCTCACCACCCAGCCTTCGGTGGCCTCGGGCGTGAAGCGAAAGCCGTGCGCGGCAGTGGGCGGAATCAGGATCGCGGCCGGTGCCGCGAAGGGAATCGTTGCCGCTTCGTAGAGCATATCGCCGCCGCCGCGCTCGATCGCCAGGATCTGGAACAGGTTGCGGTGGCGGTGCGCCCGGATGGTCCAGTCATGGATCGGGGCGCGCGACGTGATCGTCTCGACATGGATGAAGTCGAACGCGGAATCGTCGGGCGGATCGCCGTAGAGATGAAACAGCGGCAGGCCGAGATGGCGTCCCATGGCCGGCCAGCATACCGAAAGCGCGCCGGCAGCGGAAACTTTCCCCGCCGGTTATCCGCCGCTTTGCGCAGTGCAGGTAAAGCCTTGCGCGCGTTCGCCGGCGCTTGCCGCATCAGCGAAAAGCGCCGGCGCCGCGGTCGCGCGGCAATTGCCGATTGGTTCTAGCCCGGATATCTCACGCCATGTTTGCACAATGATTTGGTTTGGCGCGAGGGGGGTGCTGGTTTCGTGCGGACGCACTGTCCCCTGGCGCCGGAGGACGCGAGAGCGGGTGGGACTTTTTGCGGGGCTGCGGCGGCAGCAGATAGCAGATAAAGGGTCCTCGGTGGGCCTTTGGGTGATGCCGCGGGTTTGAGGCGTTGCGGCGCCGCGTGTCAGACGGGAGAGCCACGCGCGCTGGCCGCGGCATTGAGACTGACGGCGGCGCTGCTCCAGGCAAGGGCTGCGGGACAGCCTGACGCCATCGCGATCTTGATGCGGCGGACACTTATGCGCACGGTCGCGCCGATCTTGAGCAGCTTGAGGCGAATGGTGCCGCAGCTTGCGTCGATAAATGGCGTGTGCGTCAGCCCGATCCGGCGCAGCGCGCACAGCAGCACGTAGGCCATCGAGGCGAACCATAGCCGCAGCTGGTTGGCGCGCATCGTGGCGGTCGAGGTGCGGTCGGCATAGAGGTCGAGCTGGCACTCCTTGATCCGGTTCTCCATATCGCCGCGGGCGCAGTAGAGCTTCTCGTAGAGGTATCTTGGCTTGCATTCGCCGCGCTGGAGCGAGGTGACGACGAAGCGCGGGTTGGCTTCGCCGCCGGTAAACTCCGCCTTGGCGATGACCCGTCGTTCGCGGCTCCAGCTGCTGCGCGTTCTCCATCTGAACTCCTTGAAGGAGCGCGCCGGCTTGCCGCTTCGCCGGCTCTTCGCCTCGGCCCGCGCAAGCTCGTCGCCGATCTCGGCAACCAGCCGTCCATTCTGCTGCATGCCGAACAGGAAGTGCACGCCGTTCGCCTCGCACCACGCCATCAGATCGTCGCGTGCAAAGCCGCTGTCGGCGCGCAGCAGAATGCGCACGTTCGGCCAGCGCCGACGGATTTGCGCAACAATGCCCGCCACCTCCTTCACGGCGCCGTCCGCCGCATCTTTGCTCGCCCTCCGCAGCTTGGCGGCCAAAAGATGGCGCCCGCAGAAGATGTAAAGCGGCAGATAGCAGTAGCAGTCGTAATAGCCGTGGAAGAACCGCCCCTCCTGCTCCCCGTGCACCGGATCATCGGTCGCATCAAGGTCGAGAATGATCTCGTTCGGCGCGCGATCGTGCGCGTCCACAAAGAGATCGACCAGAAGCCGCTTGATCGCCAGCGGATTGTGGCTGATCTTGTGATACCGCGTCGGCTGCAACCGGCTCAGCTCCAGCCGGTTCAGCGTCGACTTGCCGGCAACCGGAGCGCAATCCTCACGCCGCGCCGCCAGCTTGCCCGCCAGCACCGCCATCATCGGATCATGGCGCAAGTCATCGTGGTCATTGAGGTCCTCATAGCCGAGCGCGATGCCGAACACCCGCTGCCCGACAAGCGTCACAACCTCATGCTCGATCCGATCCGACCGCCGCCGGTCGTTAAAACATTCAGCAAACCGCTCCATCATCCCGATCGCACGATCGGTCGCCCCGAGAAGCAGCGCTCCGGCATCCGACGTGATCGCGCCACCGTCGAAACCCGCAATAACCTCGCGCCCTTCGACGGGTGCAAATCCGAACAAATCCAGGTTACACTCTGTTCGCATCGGGGCGCTCCTCGAATCCTCGGAAAGTCGTTGCAGCACAACAACTTTCACTGATTCGGCGCCCCGATGCACTTAGTTGCGTGAGATATCCGGGCTAGGCCCAGGACAAGGTATCGTTCAGGCCAAACCTAGCACATTCTGGATGGGTCAAGTTCCCCCGTCAGGCACAGCTCGTGGAGCGTCGGCCGATGTCTGCCTTGGGTCATTCGCGTCGGGGCGGGCAAGACGGCCACGTCTACCTGCTGCCGAACTTCGCCGGAACCGGACATAAAATCAAGCTGCCCGTTCCGACGTGAAGTGCCAACTACGGACTCATGCACCGCAGCAAACCGCAGGCGCGGTAGCGGGGTCATTCGATCACCTCGTCGGCGCGCGCGAGCAGGGTGGCTGGGATTTCAAGGCCGAGTGCATTGGCGGTCTTCAGGTTGATCACCAGCTCAAACTTGGTGGGCAGCTGAACGGGAAGATCGGCGGGCTGGGCGCCCCGAAGAATGTTCTGCACATAACCGGCTGCACGACGATACGTATCAGTGATGTTCGCTCCGTAACTGATCAATCCGCCATCATCGACATACTCGCGATATCCGTACACCGCCGGGAGCCGCAATTGACGAGCGGCATCGGCAACGATTTTCCGGTACGTAAACATAAAAGGATCATTCAGAACAACCAGCATGTCAGGAGTTGAGTCCGGAATACTATCCAACACATTCTTCAATTCCCCGACATCACGGGCAACGTGGAGTGTGACGACAATACCATTTGAGGCAGCAAATTCCTTTGCGAAATTCCCTTCAAGATTGGCGTTGGAACTAGCGGAATTCAATAGAAGGGCCGCACGCCTCGCTTCTGGCCTAATTTCCTTTATGATCTGAAAGCGCTTTGCTGCGGTCTCCGGCGCAGCTGCGACAAATCCGGTCAGATTGCCATCCGGCCGCGCGAGGTTCTTTACAAGTCCGACCTCGACGAGGTCCCCAACACCTGCCGCCACGATGGGAATAAGTGAGGTGGCACGCTTTGCAGCTTCGGCGCCAACTGTTCCTCCCGCCAGAATAACATTTACCTTCTGCTGAACCAGATCGTCTGCCAATTCCGCAAGACGACCGACATTTCCTTCGGCCCATCGGTACTCGATGCGAATGCTCTGTCCTTCAGCATGGCCAAGATCCTTCAATCCTTCGCGAAAGGCCGCCAGGGAAGCTCGGTACGACAGCGGAGAACCAGTCACTAACCATCCTACCCGCGGCACCTCTGCCAGGGGCTGCTGCGTGCGCGCCATGAGCGGCCACCCGGCCACCGTACCGCCGAAAAGCGTGACGAACTCACGCCGCCTGAGGTTCGGCATTGGGAACACCTCCCGTCCGCTCCAGTCTGGCACAGAGCCGCTGAGAAGTCCTTAGGCCAGACCTGAATCGTTCTGAATGAAACGCCTCGAACGTCCGCTCCGGCTCCAATTTGCTGGGTGGCCCCATAACGGACATCTCCCAGGCACCAGGCGCGCGGCCTCTGCCTGTGCCTCCCGTCAGTCCATCAGTCCA
>JBJMSU010000240.1:0-11716 GCA_045801465.1 Xanthobacteraceae bacterium
TGTATGTCGCGCTGGTACGGGTCGGCGAAGCGTCGGGAGCGCTCGATCATATCCTGGAAGTCCTGGCCGCCGAACGCGCGCGCGCCGAGGCATTGCGGCGCAAGCTTGCCGACGCGCTGCGTTACCCGGCCTTCGTGTTTCTCGCCGCTGTCTGCGTGCTGTTCTTCTTTCTCATGTTCGTGCTGCCGCAATTCGCCGCCGTGCTGCGCGATTTCGGCGCCAAGCTCGACCCCATGGTGGCGACGTTCCTCAGCCTGTCCGACTTCATGCAGCACAACAAGGACGTGATCCTCGGCACGGTGGCCGTGGTGCTCATCCTGGGCTGGCTCGTGTTTCGTCGGCCCAAGGTGCGCGCCGCCATCATGACGCAATTGGGACGGCTGCCGCTCATCCGCTCGGTGATGATGTTTCATCGCACCGCCCTGTTCAGCCGCAATCTCGGCGTGCTGCTCGGCGCCGCCGTCCCGCTCACCACCACGCTGCGCATCCTCGTCGACATGATGGCGACGACCAGCAACCCGGCCGTCTGGAGCAAGGCGGTGGAGCGGGTGCGCCACGGGGGCAAACTTTCCGACGCGCTCGGCGATACCGCCGTACTTCCGCCCATGGCCGTGCGCATGCTACGATTGGGCGAGGAGACGGGACAACTGCCGATGCTCGCCGGGCGCGTGGCCGAGTTCTATGAGGCCAAGCTGCACCGCAGCCTCGACCGCGTCGTCGGAATCGCCGGCCCGGCCGCAATCATCACGATAAGCATCGTGGTCGGCGGCCTGATCGTGTCGGTGATGACGTCGCTGTTGTCGGTCAGCCAAATCGTGGGATGAAAGCAGGGCGCATCAAGATGAGCTATCGTGCTGCACGCCTAAGGGGTTTGCGACGCCGCCGTTCCGCGCGCCACGGCGAACGTGGCTTTACCTTGGTGGAGATCCTGGTGGTCATCACCATCATCGGCTTGATCATGGGTCTGGTCGGTCCGCGAGTGCTCAATTACCTGACCGAGTCGAAGGCGAAGGCCGCCAAGATTCAGATCGAGAGCTTTTCCAGCGCGCTCGATCTCTACTTCCTGGATAATGGCCGCTACCCGTCGAGCTCGGAAGGCTTGACTGCGCTGGTGCAACGTCCGGGCAGCACGATGACCTGGAACGGACCGTACCTGAAGGGCGCGGTCGTGCCCAACGATCCCTGGGGCAACCCTTATCAGTATCGCGCGCCAGGGCAGCACGGCACTTACGATATCGTGTCCTATGGTGCGGATGGTCAGGAAGGTGGAGCCGGATCGGCAACCGATATCGTCAGCTGGTCGCGATGACGCGAGTGCCGCCGAGTTGAAGTTCCTACACCACCTGCGGCAAACTCGTATAGGAACTTCAAATCGAAAAGCGGCACTAAAACCATGGACTTGCTGCTGCCCCTTTGCTTCCGAAGTTCGTGTCCGAAGGATGCTGCGATGTATCACGAACTTCGGAAGCGGGGCACCAGTGCCGGGGAGGACGGCTTCACCCTTCTCGAGATCGTATGCATCGTCGCCATCCTGGCGATTCTTGCGGCCATCCTGTTGCCGGCGTTTCCGCGCGGCACGTCGCGCGCGCGCCTCGAGTCCTATGCCATCGAGGCGGCCGCCCTGCTCAAAGCCGACCGTAACGCGGCGCTGCGACGCCGCACGCCGATTACCACCCAGATCGACGCGGTCGGGCGGACGATCAAATCCGGCGCGACCGGCCGCAGCGTGCGTTTCCCCGACGACGTCGGGTTCGATGCGGTGCTCGCCGCCCGCTGCAATCAACGGCCGGCCGGTCCGACGATCCGGTTCTTTGCCAGCGGCATGTCGTGTGGCGGCGTGATTGCGCTGACGCGGCTGGGCACCGGATACGAGGTCCGCGTCAACTGGCTCACGGGAGGTGTGGAGGTTGCCCCGCTCAGCCGTCTCTAGTGCCTGTTCCGGCGGAATTCATGCCCGCGCTCGCAGCGAGCTCGGCGCGCTCCCTCTCCCCGTTGGGGAGAGCGGTGGGGTGAGAGGGCGTGGATCTCTCGATACACTCAGACCCCCTCACCCGCCCGCGCTAAGCGCGGGCGACCTCTCCCCGCCGGGGAGAGGTGAACTCGCGCCACCGCCGCGCGTCACTTTCAGCGGAACGCGCGTTAGTGCCGCTGGTGCTGCGATGTATCACGAACTTCGGAAGCGGGGCATTAGATGCCGTCGCGGCACGGCCGGCTTCATGCTGATCGAGGTGCTCGTAGCGCTGGCGGTTGTTGCCGTGGCGCTGGCGGCCATTGGCTCCTTGATCGCGACGACCGTGCGCGGGGCGCGGTCGCTGGACACGCATCTGATGCTGGCCGAGACCGCGCGCATGATCGCGACCGCCCTGCCGGACCGCGATCAATTCAAGGCGGGCAACTTTTCCGGGGAGCTGGCCGGCCATCGTTGGCGGGTCGATGTCCTGCCCTTCACCTTCACCGGCGTGGACCCGCAAATTCCAACCCCGTGGGTGCCACAGACCGTCGTGATCAGAATTCAGTCGCCGAGCGGACCCATCCTTCAGGTCAATACCGTGCGGTTGCGTCGGCGGGAGGCCCAATGAGGCGGCAGCGACGAACCCGGACGGCAGGCTTCACGCTGATCGAAGTGCTGATGGCGACCGCCCTCATGGGGGCGATCCTGGCCGCATTGGCAACCGTGACCGCGCAATGGTTGCCGAACTGGAATCGCGGCTTTGCGCGCGTCCAACGCAGCGAGCAGTTGGGGCTCGGGCTCGAGCGCCTCGTCGCCGATCTTGCCGCTGCGGAGTTCGTGTCGCCCGGCCGCGGGACGGTTACGCCTTTGTTCGACGGCGCAGAGCAATCGGTGACGCTGGTGCGCACCGCCATCGGCCCCAACGCGCGCGGCGGGTTGGACATCCTGCGCATTGCCGAAGTGGGCAGCGACCGCGGGCCGGCGCTTGTTCGGACGCGGGCGCCCTTCTTCCCCGTCGCCGAGGGCAGCATTCCCACGAATTTTGCCGAGCCGGTCGTACTCGTGCGCGCGCCTTTCCGCGTTCTCTTCTCCTATGCGGGCCCTGATCGCGCGTGGAAGAACACCTGGCGCGGTGCCCCGCTGCTGCCACGGGCGATTCGCGCGACGGTGCGGGATTCCACCACGGGCCAGACATTGGCGACCACCACCGCGACCTTGGTTCATGCCGAGGTTCCGGTGGAATGCCTGACCAGCGAAGTCATGCGCGACTGCCTCATCCAGTTCGGCAACCCATCGGCTGCGCCCACTCCGGCCGCAGGCGCCCCGACGAACCGGAGGGGCTCGCGTGCGCTGTAACGTCACTCCCCTCCTCCCGGCTTGCAGCAGCCGCAACCCGGCGCGCCGCGCTCCCGACGGCTTCGTCATCGTTGCGGTCCTGTGGATCCTCGGCGCAATGGCCACGCTGGCGTCGATCTATGCGGTCTACGTCATCGACACCGCGACCGCGTTCCGGGCGCACGATGACCAGGTCGAGGCGGAAGGACTGGTGTCGGCGGCACTGGAACTGACGGCGCTGCAGGTATCGGCACAGCGGGCGGCAGCCCAGCAGGCACCGCCACCGGACGCCACCCCGCCGCAGGCGACCGTACCGCCGGGAGCCGGGCAGCAGGGGACGGCACGACCGCAGGTAACGCAGCCGAGCAGCGGCGGCTTCAGTTTTCGCATGCGAAGCGCCTCGGTCACCGCGCAATTCCGCTCCGAGGCCGCCCGTATCGACCTCAACGGCGCCCCTAAAGAGCTGTTGGCCGGCTTGTTTCTCGGCCTTGGCGCGCGTCCTGACGATGCTCTCGCCTATGCCGAGCGGATCGTCGGCTGGCGCACCAAACCGCCGCCCGGCCAGGATCTGGAGGCGTCCCTCTATCAGACGGCCGGTCGCCGGTATGCCCCGCGCGGAGGCCCGTTTCAGCACCCGGGCGAGCTGTGGCTCGTGCATGGCTTGTCCGAGGCGCTGGTTGAGCGCGCAATGCCGCTGGTGACGGTCTATAATGGGGTTGCCCAGGTCAATGTCCTCGACGCCCCGCCGGATGTGATCGCCGCTCTGCCGGGGATGACGCCGGATCGCCTGCATGCCTTTCTGGCTCAGAGGCAGGTCACGCCGCAGAATGGACAAATTCTCTTGGCGCTACTCGGTCAATCGGCGTCGCATGCGACGGTGGAACCCACTAAGACGATGCGCGTGACGGTGCGCGTCAGCTTCGACAATGGCCGCCAGATCAGCTCGGAGGTAGTCATTTTCGTGAGCGAGAACGATACCGAGCCCTATCGCGTCCTGTCCTGGCGCGACGGACTGGAGGGTTAGCGCACGTTCCGGCGAAGGTACCGGTTCGCCGTCAAGAACATGCGCCACTATAACGAATGCTGGAGCATGCTCCGGCCCGAGGCACGTAGACAATGGCGGCGTTGCGGCAGATCATCGATGGCTTTCTGCGATGGATCGACTCCGTCGCGGTCACCATCATCGCGGCCGCCGGCTGGCTGACGTCGCACTATTCCGTCAACCTGGTGGAGCAGGAGCATGGCACCTTCGCGCTGAAGGGGAGCGGACGCGCGGAGCGATCTCTCGCCGGCAGCGACATCCGGATCGTGGACGGACAGGTCGTCGGCACCGTGCCGGAGAAGGTCGCCGCCATGCTGCGCGGCAGCCGGGCGGAGCTCGTGCTCAATCCCGACCGGTTCCTGTTCCGGCCGCTCGAATTACCGACACGGGCTGGCGAATTCCTCGAAGGTATCGTGCGGTCGCAAATCGACCGACTGACGCCGTGGAGCGCGAACGACTCGGTGTTCGGTTGGGCCAAGCCGCAACAGGCCGGCAGCGACCGCATGCTGGTCACCGTGGCAGCCACGGCACGCGCGCTGGTCACCCCTTACGTTCAGGCGCTGACGAGTCTCGGCATCAAATCGATCGCCGTCTCGACGCTGCTCCCCGGGCCTGAACCAGTCCCGGTCAAAGTCCTCGACGAGAAGGGACACAGCACGTTCGACGCCGGGCGCGTTCGCCGCGTGCTGCTTACGGTCCTGCTGATCGCCGGCCTGGGCGCTGCCGTGGCGGTGATCGCCGATTCCGTCATCGGGAGCAGCCTGCAGGCGGAGCAGGACCAGCTGGCGCGTCGGATCGCGAGCCGCCGAGCCGCCGCGCTGGGCGGTCGCGAGGGGTCGCTCGATGCCGCCACCGCGGGCTTGCGCGCGCTCGAGCGGCGCAAGCACGACGGTCCGTCGGTGGTCATCGTGCTGGAGCAGCTCTCCCAGGTCCTGCCGGATCACACCTATGTCACCGAATTGCGTGTCGAAGGTGATAAGCTGCGACTGATTGGAGTCACTCGCGATGCGCCGTCATTGATCGGCTTGATCGAGCAGACGCAGCACTTCTCGCGGGCCACGTTCTTTGCCCCGACGACGCGATCGCCGAACGAGAGCGGCGAGCGCTTTCACATCGAAGCCAGAATCGAACCAAGTTTCGCGCCACGCTCATGACCAACGGCCATCCGATCGACTCGTATCTCGCGCGGTTTCCTGCGGCCGCGGCATGCGCCTATGTGGCGGTGGTCGCACTGCTCGTGTTCGTCATCTGGGCTGCGATCGGCGATATTCTCGATCGCCGCCAGGCGGTCACCGCCGCCGCCGACATGCTCGCGCGGCTGGAAGGGCGTGCGCCAAGCTCGCAGCCGGATGGCGGTGTCACCGCCGCGGGTCCTGCCCCGGCCGGATCGCCGTTCCTCGAAGGGCAGACGGTCACGATCGCCGGAGCGGCCCTGCTGCAGCGCGTCGCCAGCGCGGTGACCCAGGTCGGGGGCAGCGTTCTCTCTTCACAAGTCGAACTGCAGGGTACACAATCGAAAGACGGTTTCGTCAACCTGATCGCCAGCTGCGAAATCGATCACGCATCGCTGCAACCGCTGCTGTACGATCTCGAGGCGGGAATGCCGTTCCTGTTCGTCGACCAGCTCGTCGCGCAGGCGCCGGTCTCGACCAGCGAAGGCGGACGGACACGCGTGCTGCTGGCGGTGTCGGGACTATGGCCGGGTGGAAAATGAGCCTGCCTCATGCGATCCGCTGCTTCGGGCTGGCCGTGTGTGTCGCTCTCGCCGGCGAAGCAGCGGCGCAATCCGGCTTTCCGACCGCGCAGGCGGCGCTCGACACCAACAGCCTGCCGAGTGGCGCTTTCTCGTCCTCCTCCCCCGAACTCGCTCCCGGGGAAATCGCGCCGGGACCGGTCGAGCCTGCCCCGGAGGTCATGAGGCGGCCACGTCCGGCCCGCGCTGCCCGCGAGCCGCGCGGCAATCCATTGTGGGCTATCCCTTTGAAATCGCTCAACGCCACCCGTGAGCGGCCGATTTTCCTGCCGTCGCGCCGTGCGCCCGCCCCGGCGGTTGCTGGGCCGCCGCCCGCGGAGCCGGTGCGGCCTCCGTCACCCGCGCCCGCCGAGCCGGACCGTCCTCGCCTCGCCCTCGTCGGCGCGGTTGCCGGGGATGCCGAGGGGATCGCGATTTTTGTTGACGAGACGACACGCGGCATCGTCCGGCTGCGGACCGGAGAAAACCACCTGGGCTGGACACTTCGCTCGGTCAGAGGCCGCGAGGCGACGATGCAGAAGGACCGCCAAACGGTCCTCATGGCGCTTCCGGCACCCACCGACCCTGGCGGGGGGCTCCCCCCGGTCCCCGGCCTTCCCGGCATTCCGGCAATACCCGGAGTGCCCGGAATCCCCGGGCTTTCCGGAGTTCCCGGCGCGGTCGGAATTCCCGGACAGCCGCCCGGAAAAGAGCCGGAACTGTGACGCCACGCCTCCGGCATGACGGCCGGCGTTTACCGACGCTGACCTTCCAACCAGCATGGACTGAGACGTCACGCGTAAGGATGCGGCATGGACCTCTATAATAACGAAGCGTCGGTATTCACCGAGTGGGTCGTCACTAACAAGCTCTTGGGAGAGCCTTTCGTCATCGTCGATGTGGGCGTGCAAGGCGGCGAACACCCGCGGTGGAAATATCTCGGCGAATTCGCCCAGGTCTATGGATTCGACCCGATCGACGAGGTCATTGCCGACTTGAATGCCGCCCAACGCGGCAGAGCGAACCGATCGTATCGCTGCCTGGCTATCGGCAATGAAGACGGCAAGCGTGCATTCCACGTTTCCGCCGACACTTACGGCAGCTCGTTCTTCTCTGGCGGCCCGCCGCAAACGGGAGAACACAAGGGGATTTTGCTCGGCAGCAGAGACGTGGAGATCCGCCGCCTCGACAGCCTGTTTGCCGCGGGCGAGCTCCCGCCCGCCGATTACATCAAGATTGATTGCGAAGGCTTCGACCCGGAAGTGTTGCGTGGCGCGCGTTCCTATCTGGCGAAGTCCAACGTCTTGTGCGTCACGGTCGAAACCAACTTCGGCGTCTCGCCGTTCTATCTGCGCACGCCCTTCGCCGAGATCAACGATGTCCTGGTCGCCCACCGGCTGCTTGTCTTCGATCTGAACTTCTTGCGTGCGGCACGGCCCAGCTATACGGCCGCACGCGCGGCCCACCCATGGCCGGCCGCCGATGCCATGCACGACTCTCCGGACCTCGACGTCGGTCAACCCGCCACGTTCGACTTCGTCTTCTGTCGCGATTTCGTCCAGGAGCACACCAGTCCTCAGGTCTACATGGCGGCGGAGAATGCCGTGACCAAACCGACCGTCGACAAGCTCATCAAAAACATGATCAACTTCGAGCTGCACGGGCTCATGGACTGCGCCGTCGACATCGCCGAGCATTTCCGTCCCGTACTGGCGCAACGCCTCGACGTCGATCTTGCGATCAAGCATCTGCTGCACAGGCCGCCCTACACGCGCAATACCGCCGAGATCACCAGCGCGATGGCGATGATCGCCGAACTGCGCAGACAGATGTTCGAAAGCAGGGACAAACTCGCGCTGCTCGAGCAAAGCCGGACGGAGCTCGAGCAGAAGCTCACATCGGTCAGGTTCCTCGCGCGCACCCTGGTTCGGCAAATCGGACCGGCTGTCCGGCGCCGACTCGGCATCAACAAGACCTCCTGATCGCGTCGGTTGCTCGCATGTTCCGGCGACCGGCCAAAACCGCTCGGCCTTGCTTTTGGCGTACGTCCATTCTAATCGGTGGTCTCAAAGGCGGCGCAAAACTCCCTGCCGATCCAGGAGATGGCGCAGAGCGATAATTGGTGCCGTCGCCTTTTCACCGTCATCAGAACGGGCACGAGGTCCTGATGGGGAGCAACACACGCTTCGGTCTGGTGCTGGTCGCAGCATGCGCCCTCGTCTATGGATGGGGGCTTTGGTCCGGCTCGGGACATACCGGCTGGCTGATCGCGGCGGCGATTCTCGCTGCGATCACGCTGACGGTGCCGCGCGTGCTGGAACCGGTGAAAAATCTGTGGCTCAAGTTCGGCGGGTTGCTGCATGTGGTGGTTTCGCCGGTTCTCCTGGCTTTGTTCTACTATACGGCCGTCACCCCGATCGGCCTGTGCATGCAGCTGTTTGGGATGGACCCGCTCCGCCTCAAGCGCAATCAGGCGACGTATTGGGTCGAGCGCGAGCCGCCGGGGCCCGAGCCGCGCACGATGACCGAAGTCTACTGACAGCCATCCTGATCTCGCATGCCGAAAATTTCCGGCGACGTGGTTTGAATCATGAATATTCTCGGCCTCTCAGCCTTCTATCATGACAGCGCCGCCGCCCTGGTGCGCGACGGCGAGGTCGTTGCGGCGGCCCAGGAAGAACGATTTTCGCGCAAACGGCACGATTCCGATTTTCCCGCCCACGCGGTCGACTACTGCCTCGCCGCGGGCGGCATCACGGTTAAGGACCTGGACCATATCGTTTTTTACGACAAGCCTTTCCTCAAGTTCGAGCGCCTGCTCGAAACCTATCTGGCGTTCGCGCCGCGCGGATTTCGTTCGTTCGCCAAAGCCATTCCGGTGTGGTCGCGCGAAAAGCTGTTCCAGAAGGACATCCTGCGCGACGAGCTCTCGCGCCGCATGAGCGACGTCGATATCGAAAGCAAATTGATGTTCACCGAACATCATCAGGCGCACGCGGCAAGCGCCTTCTATCCCTCGCCGTTCCGCTCGGCAGCGATCCTGACGATGGACGGTGTCGGCGAGTGGACCACGACCTCGGTCGGCTTCGGCGAAGAAAAGGCGCTGAGCATCCATCGCGAGATCCACTTTCCCCATTCGCTCGGGCTGCTGTACTCCGCGTTCACTTACTATCTCGGCTTCAAGGTCAATTCCGGCGAGTACAAGGTGATGGGGCTCGCGCCCTACGGCGAGCCCAAATACGCGAGCTTGATCCGCGATCATCTGATCGACATCAAGCCGGATGGTTCGTTCAACCTCGATCTGAGCTATTTCGATTATTGCACCGCTTTGCGGATGACCAATGAGAAGTTCGATACACTGATGGGCGGTCCGCCGCGCAAGCCGGAAGAATGGTTGACGCAGCGCCATATGGATATTGCTGCCTCGATCCAGAGCGTGACCGAGGACGCAGTGGCGCAGCTCGTCGACAGCGTGGTCGCGCGCTTCGGTACGCGCGACCTCTGTCTGGCCGGCGGCGTCGCTCTCAACTGCGTCGCCAATGGCAAGGTGCTGCGTTCCGGCAAGGTCGACCGGCTTTGGATCCAGCCGGCGGCCGGCGATGCCGGCGGCGCCCTGGGGGCGGCGCTTGCCGCCTACCATCTCTATCTCGACAAGCCGCGTCTGTCGCATAACAGTCTCGACGGCATGTCGGGCAGCCTGCTCGGCCCCGAATTCGCGCAAGGAGAGATCGAGGGCCGGCTGCGTGCCGCCGGGGCGCGGTACGAGGTGCTCGCCGAGGACGCGATCATCGACGAAACCGCGCAGGCGCTGGTCGCGCAGAAAGCCATCGGCTGGTTTCAGGGGCGCATGGAGTTCGGCCCGCGCGCGCTCGGTTCCCGTTCGATCCTCGGCGACCCGCGCGCGCCCGACATGCAGAAGCGCTTGAACCTCAAGATCAAGTATCGGGAATCGTTCCGGCCGTTCGCGCCTTCAGTGCGCCACGAGGACGTGGCGGAATGGTTCGAGCTCGATGAGGCAAGCCCCTATATGCTGCTGGTCGCCGATGTGGCGGAAAAGCACCGCGTCGCCGTGACCGACGAACAGAAGGCGTTGTTTGGCATCGACAAGCTCAACGTGCCGCGCTCGACGATTCCGGCCGTGACCCACGTCGACTATTCGGCGCGCGTGCAGACCGTGCACCGCGACACCAATCCGCGCTTCCATCAGCTGTTGTCGAAGTTCCGCGACATGACCGGATGCCCGGTATTGGTGAACACCAGCTTCAACGTGCGCGGCGAACCAATCGTGTGCACGCCTGAAGATGCCTTCCGTTGCTTCATGGGAACGGAGCTGGACGTGCTGGCCATCGGCAATTGCATGCTGCGCAAGGAGGAGCAGCTGCCCTCGCTGCGTCTGGACTACAGCAACGCCTTCGGCCCGGATTAAGTCGTATGAATATCGCGATTTCACCAACGCTGGAGACACGGCCGCACAATGTCGCACAGACGCCGCTCATGGAGGTCGTGCGCTGCGCGCAGTGCGGCGGCCGGCTCGGCGAGACCGACGGCAGGCTCGCCTGCCGCGGCTGCGGCCAGAGCTATCCGGTCACCGACGGGATTCCGCAGCTTTTCATCCCCAACGATTGGGGTGGCGGCAAGCTCGACGTCACCGATATCGTCAAGGCGTTCTACGAAGAAACGCCGTTCCCCAACTATGACGATCTCGACAGCCGGGAAAGCCTGCAGGCGAAGGCGCGGCTCGGCGTATTCGCGCGACTGCTGGACGAGCAGATATCTCCGGATGCGCTGGTGCTGGAAGCCGGCTGCGGGACCGGTCAGCTCACCAATTTTCTCGGGATGAACTGGCGCCGGCGCGTCATCGGCGCGGATCTGTGCCTGAATTCGCTGCGCCTCGGGAAGGGATTTCGCGATCGCTTCGCCGTCGTCAACGCCGACTTCGTGCAGATGAACCTGTTCCGTCCGCCGTTTCCCGACGCCAGCATGGACGTGGTGATTTGCAACGGCGTGCTGCACCACACCGCCGATCCGGAAGGCGGTTTCCGCGCGATCCTCGCCAAGCTCAAGCCGGGCGGGCACATCGTCATCGGCCTGTACAATTGGCTCGGCCGGCTGCCGACCCTGTGGCAGCGCCGGCTGATCGAGGTTTTCGGCGACCGCATGGCTGCGCTCGACAGCCGGCTGCGCGGCAATGCGCTCAATACCGGCCGCTGGGCCGCCTGGTTCCGCGACCAGTACAAGCACCCGCACGAGAGCAAGCATTCCATGGACGAGGTGCTGCGCTGGTTCAAGGACAACCATGTCGAGTTCATGTCCAGCATTCCGTCGATCGGCGACGTCGATTTTCGCGATGACGAGCCGCTGTTCGAACCGCATCCGGTCGGATCGCATCTCGGCCGCCTGTCGAGCGAATTGGAAATGCTCGTGTCCGGGGGAAAGGACGGCGGCCTCTTCATCATGGTGGGAAGAAAGCTAAAATGACCGTGCTACGTCGAATTACGCTCGACGGGCAAACCCGCAACGCGCCGGCTGAAGACTGAGCAGAACAAAGAACGAGGGGAGATCACGTGCGCATCATGGTCGATCTGTGGCGTTTCGCCAGGCATCGGAAGAAGTTCTGGCTGGTGCCGCTCATGGTCATGGCCGTCGTCTACGGGGC
>JBJMSU010000247.1:0-7247 GCA_045801465.1 Xanthobacteraceae bacterium
AGCCTGAGAACTATCATGCCATCCGCGAGTTCGGCGCAATCGGCAACGGCATCTCGCTGGCGATCGGGGTGGCGGCGGGCAAGCGCAACGGGAAAGTGGTTCTGTTCGACGGCGACGGCAGCTTCCTGATGCACATCCAGGAGCTCGAAACGGTCAAGCGCCATGGCTTGAAGCTCCTGTTCTGCATCCTCAACGACGGCGCCTACGGCTCGGAGATCCACAAACTGCGCGCCGACGGTGTCGACGCCAGCGGCGCCATGTTCGGGCGCACCGATCTCGCCGCGATCGCCAAAGGGTTTGGCCTGCGCGGCGCCAACGTCGCCGACGTCGCGCAATTTGAGCCGCTGTTCGACGCCTATGCGGCGCAGGACACCGCCGAGGTGTGGAACATCCACGTGTCCGATCGGGTGGTGAGCCCGAGCACGCGGCGCGGCGTCGGCCGCGGCCACGGCAAGATGTAGCGAGAGTCAGGGCACTGCGTCCGCTACCAGCGCCCGGGCGAGTTTGGATCGATGTAGTAGCCGTTCTCATCATAAGCCGCGCCAGGCCAGCGCTGCCCATAGGCGTCATGCGGCCTCGGCTGACGAACGCCGTGACTGTCACGCGGCGCAACCTGACTGCGCGCAGAGAACGCGCCGACGGTGTTGCCGGAGTGGGTTTTGGCGGCAGGCCGCTGGGCGAACGCCGGCGCAGCAACGACGGTGGCAAGAGCCACCGCGGCGATCAACTTCTTCATGACACATCTTCCCTTCTGAGCAGTGATTTATCGCTCGACGGAATTGCAGACGTACAGATTCTCTCATTTCCCGCCGAAAACCCATGTGACGGATGCCACAGGGGCGCCAGCCAAGCGTGTTCTCCCTCCCGCTGAGCCTGCCGAAGTGCCGCGGGCAAGTCCTTGGGGCAGACCTGAATTGCTCTGAATTGAGGCGTGGGTCGGTCGACCCCAAACGCCCCCGAACTTGCGAAGAATAGCCATCACCATGGGCTAGGTGCGACCGAAAGCCGAGAGCTCGAGATTGGGGTCAAACTGAGAAGATCTCAGACGGAGCATGTCTCTTGCGGGGTCGCTCCGATGGCGGCTATTTGCAGGCCGCACCGCTGCCCGATGCATGCTATGTCCACGGCGTTTGGTGCCTTGCCTTCAACGGGCGTCCTAACCCAAGATGGGCCTGCCGGCGACCGGCCGTTCGGCTCCCGAAAGCTCCGCATGCGCACGTTGTTCGAAAAAATCTGGGATTCGCATCGCGTGGCGCAGCGCGCCGACGGGCGCGACCTCATCTATATCGATCGCCACGTGCTGCACGAGCTGCACGCGCCCCACGCCTTCGAGCAGCTCGCCAAGCAGGAGCGGCCGGTGCGCCGCCCCGATCTCACCTTCTCGATGCAGGACCACACCGTCGCCACCAAGCCCGGCCGCGACGACGCGACCAATCCTTCGGGCGAAGCCTTTCTCAAGGCGATGCGCGCGGGCAGCCGCCGCAACGGCATCCGGCTGTTCGACGTCGACGACCCGGAGCAGGGGATTTCCCACGTGGTCGCGCCCGAGCTCGGCATGGTGCTGCCGGGCGCCACCCATGCGGTCCCGGACAGCCACGCCAGCACCGTCGGCGGGCTCGGCGCCATGGCGTTCGGCTGCGGCACGAGCGAGCTCGCGCACATCCTCGCCACGCAGGTGATGGCGCTCAAACGGCCGAAATCGATGCTGATCCGCCTCGAAGGCCGGCTTGCGGCGGATGTCAGCGCCAAGGACGTGGCGCTGCGCATCATTGGCGAGATCGGCGTCGCCGGTGCGCGCGGCCACGTCGTCGAATACGCCGGCGAAGCGGTGCGCGCGATGTCGATCGAGCAGCGCATGACGTTGTGCAATCTCAACATCGAGATGGGCGGCCGCTCGGGCTTCGTCGCGCCGGACGAGAACGCGTTCGCCTGGATCGCCGGGCGCCCGTTCGCCCCCAAGGGCGAGATGTGGGAGCGCGCGCTCGCCCATTGGCGCACGCTGAAGAGCGACGACGGCGCCGCCTTCGATCGCGAGCACGTGCTCGACTGCTCGACGCTCGAGCCGCAGATCACCTGGGGCACCGATCCGAGCCAGGTGGTCGGCATTTCCGGCCGCGTGCCCGATCCGGCCGCCGTCGAGGCGAGCCGGCGCGCCGCCGTCGAAGGCGCGCTCGCCTATATGGGCCTCAACCCCGGCACGGCGCTCGCAGGCTTGCCCGTAGACCGCGTGTTCATCGGCTCATGCACCAACAGCCGCCTGCCGGATCTCGAAGCCGCCGCCGCGGTGGTGCGCGGGCGCCGCGTCGCGGCCAGCGTCGTCGCCATGGTGGTGCCCGGCTCGACGAGCGTGAAGCGCGCCGCCGAAGCCGCCGGCCTCGACCGCGTGTTCCGCGACGCCGGCTTCTTCTGGGGCGAGTCCGGCTGCTCGATGTGCGCCGGCGGCAATGGCGACCGCGGCGAGCCGGGCGAGCGCTGCGTGTCGACCACCAACCGCACTTTCGAGAACCGCCAGGGGCCGAAGGTGCGCACGCATCTGGTGAGCCCGGCGACCGCCGCCGCGACTGCGATCGCCGGACGCATCGCCGACGTGCGGCGGCTGCGATCGGGTGCGGCGTGATGCAGCCGTTCATCAGCCATACCGGCATCGCCGTTCCGCTCCTTAAGGACGACATCAACACCGACCAGATCGCGCCGGTGCAGGCGATGCGCAGCTTGAAGCCCGACTACAAAGCGCTGTTGTTCATGCGCGCGCGCCGCCGCGACGACGGCAGCGCAAACCCCGACTTCGTGCTCAACAAGCCGCAGTTCGCCAACCCCGGCATTCTGGTCACCGGCCACAATTTCGGCGCCGGCTCGTCGCGCGAGGCGGCCGTGTGGGGCATGCTGGCGAACGGCATCCGCGTCATCGTCGCCAAGAGCTTCGCCGACATCTACCGCGAGAACTGCCTGCAGAACGGATTGCTTCCCGTCGCGCTGGCGCCCGGCGAGGCTGAGAGCTTCGCGGGCCGCGTCGTCGCCGTGAATGGCGCCGCGCCGTTCACGGTGGATCTGACGACCCAACGCATCAGCGGGCCGGGTGGTCCTGACGTCGCCTTCGACATTTCGCCGGCCGACCGCATGCGGCTGATCGAAGGCCTCGACGATATCGGGCTCACCCTCAAGCACGTGGACGAGATCAGGGCGTGGGAGCAGCGCATCGCCTCCGCCCAGCCGTGGCTGCAGACCGCAGCCGACAGCCGGCATGCGATCGAACGTGCATCGGATTAATCCCTCGCCCAAGGCAGGGCAAATATGACCGCAACTTCGCACAGCCTTTCGACTGTCATCCCGGCCGAGCGCCTTCAGGCGCGAGAGCCGGGATCCATGTATCCCTGCCGTGCAATGATTTCCGAGGCCGGGGTACTTGGATCCCGGATCGGCTCGCTGCGCGAGCCGTCCGGGATGACAATCGAGCGCGTGGAGCAAACATGAACGCGAGGAAGAAATTCAGAAGCCTCATGGCGGGCAAGCGCCTGGTGCTGATGCCGGGAGCCTATGACGCGCTCTCCGCCCGCATCATCGCGGCGGAAGGTTTCGAGGCGCTGGTGGCCGGCGGCTACGCGGCGATCGGCAGCATGCTGGCGCAGGCCGACATGGGCCAGTGCAACATGCGCGACTATGCCGACCACTATGCGCGCATCTGCGGCGCGGTCGACATCCCGGTCTATGTCGACGCCGATACCGGCTTCGGCGGCGTCAACAACGTGCGGCAGATGGTGCGCGCCTTCGAGGCCGCGGGCGTCGCCGGCCTGTTCATCAGCGACCAGGTGTTCCCCAACCGCTGCGGCTATTTGCCCGGCAAGCGCATCGTCCCGATCGAAGAGATGCTCGCCAAGATCAAGGCCGCGCTCGACGCACGCCAGGATGCGGACCTGTTCATCGCCGCGCGCACCGACGCCGCCGGCGTCGAGGGCGTGGACGCCGCGATCGCGCGCTGCCAGCTGTTCATGGAAGCCGGCGCCGACATGGCGAAGCCGATGGGCGTCGATACGATCGCCGAGATCAAGCGGGTGCTGCGCGAGGTCGGCGGGCCGCACATGGCGACGCTGTCGCAAGCCGCGGGTCCCAAGGCGCGCAGCCTCGCGGAGCTGGAAGCCGCCGGCGTCGCTGCCGCGACCTTCCCGTCGCTCGCGCTGTTTGCGGCCGCCAACGCCGTGCGCAACGTGGTGCGCCTGCTCAAGCGGGAGAACTCACTCGCACCGACCCAGGAGCATCTCATTCCGCTCGAGGACTATTACGACCTCGTCGGCCTGCAGGCGCTGCTGACGCGTGAGGAGAGCTACGACCAGGCCGCCGCCGCGCTGGTGCACAAGCGCGCCGCCGAGTAGCGCCGCGGTGTCAGCGCGCGTGCCGAGCAGCATCTTCTTCATCCCTCCCCCGCAGGGGGAGGGTGGCCGACCCCGGCCTCGTGCCGGGGGAGGCCGGGTGGGGGCTGAGGTAAACGACGCCGCCACCGCCGGTAATGTAGTGAGGTTGCGGCCACGGCGGAGCGAATGTTCGTCGGTCGTGACCCCACCCGGTCGGCCTTCGGCCGACCACCCTCCCCTTGCAGGGGAGGGATGGAATCCGTGGCAGCTCGGCGAAACAAAAATCCGCGTGTCGGTCACCGCGCTGGCGCTCGCGTTCGGCGTCGTCGTCGCGCAGGCGCAAGGCATGCCGGATTTCTACAAGGGCAAGCAGATCAGCCTGATCGTCGGCTACGAGGCCGGCAACGACTACGACATCGGCGCGCGCATGCTCGCCAAATATCTTCCCCGGCACATACCGGGGCAGCCGGCCATCATCGTGCAGAACATGCCGCAGGCGCAGAGCATCGTGGCGGCCAATCATCTTTATCTGCGGGCACCGCGCGACGGCACCGCGATCGCCTCGCTCTCGCGCAATTTCCCCAACCAGGCCGTGATGGGCCACGCGAACGTCGAGGCCGATCCCCGCCGCTTCACCTGGCTCGGTGCCACGTCCTTCCCAGGCCGCATCTGCGTGGCTTCGGCCGCCGCCGCGGTGAAGACGCCTGCGGACTTGTTCACCCATGAGCTCGTGATCGGCAGCGTCGGTACCGGCTCGTCCACCAGCATCGTGCCGACCGTGCTCAATCGCGTGCTCGGCACCAAGTTCCGCCTGGTCGAGGGCTATCGCGGCTCGCAGGACATCATTTTGGCGATCGAGCGCGGCGAGGTGCACGGCGCCTGCGCGTCACTCGGTCAGTTCCGCAACCACGAACGGCTGTTCCGCGACGGCAAGCTGCGCATCATCTTTCGCGCCGAAGAGGCGGCCATGCCGGAGATTCCCGACGCACCGTCGATTTTCGACTACGCCAAGGACAACGAGCAGCGGCAGCTCATGCGCTTCGTGTTTTCCTCAACCGAGTTCGGCCGGCCCTATCTGTTCCCGCCCGACGTGCCGGCAGACCGCGTCGCGCTCATGCGCAAGGCGTTCGCCGAGGCTGCGAAAGATCCCGAGCTCGTTGCCGAGGCGGAGCGGATCAAGCTCGACATGAGCTACCGTCCGCCCGAGCACCTCGAGCGCCTCGTCGCCCATCTCTACGAGACGCCGCCGGCTCTGATCGAAACCGTCAAGAAGATCGTGCCGAACCTGCGGTGATGCGGTTGTTTCGTCATTGCCGGGCGAGCCGCCACAGCGGCGAGGGTTGACCGGGCAATCCATCAAAATTGAAGATAAGCGATGGATGCGCGGGTCAAGCCCGCGCATGACGACTCAGCGTTCAATGGCGCCGACCTACACCCACCCCAGCCGCGTGACGATCGCCCGTCCCATGATCCAGTCCTTGTCGTCCTCCGACAGGAAATCCAATTCCTCGGTGAAATGGGTGATGCGCTGGCGGTAGGAAGCCTTGGCGAATGAATTCGTCATGTCCGTGCCCCAATAGCAGCGCTCACGCCCGAACGCGTCGAAGCAGCGCCGCAGGTGAGGGGTCATGTCGCGGAACGGATAGGCTTCCTGCGAGTAGGTCGGCGCCGAGGACAGCTTCACCGACACGTTGGGATGGCGGGCGAGCGCGACCGTGCCGTCGATCGCTTCCTTGACCTTGCCGGCCTTGGCGATGTCCACCGACAGGTTCATGTGATCGATGATGAGTGCGAGGCGCGGGTGGCGCTCGGCAACGGGGGCCAATGCCGCCGCATGGCCCGGCGCGAGACACATCACGGGAATGCCGGCCTGTTCGGCCGCCGACCAGAACCAGTCCGCCGTTCCGTCCGAGAGCCAGGCAGCTTGCGGGCCGAGGAACGTGAGCCGGATGCCGAGCATGCCGGGCTGTTCCTTCCATTTCGGCAAGTGCGCCGCCGTTTGCGGCTGCGTGAGGGGGATGCGGCCCATCATGGCGAACCGATCGGGATGTTTCTCTATCGCCTCCTGCGCGTAGTCGTTGCGATCGCCTTCCCACGACGGCGGCACGATGACCACACGCTCGACTCCGGCCTCGTTCATCAGGCCGAGCAGCCGCTCATGACTGAACGGCTCCGGCAGTTGCGCCACGCGGCCGGGCACCCATGGGCGGTCCGGCGCCTCCGCCTTCCACACATGCACCTGCGCATCGACGATCAGCCGGCGGCGACTGGGAGTCTGAGCGGCCATCTGTTGCGAGCCCTGGGTTGCCAGCGCCAGGCTTGCGCCCAGCGCACCGGTGAGGAAGCTGCGGCGTGACGTCATGAGCCGGCCTTCCGTATCAAAATGCGATCACTGCGACGCCTTCTTGAGGTAGGCGATCAGGTCGGCGCGCTCCGCGGCGTCCGGCATCCCGGCGTAGGGCATGCGGTTCGCCGGCACCACCTTCTGCGGATCGGCGAGGAAGGTGTCGAGGGTCTCCGGCGTCCAGGTGATGCCGCTGCGCTTGAGCGCCGGCGAGTAGCGGTAGTCGCCGAGCTCGCCGGCCTTGCGTCCGAACACGTGGTGCAAGCTCGGGCCCACGGCGTTGGCGCCCGGTTCGATCTTGTGGCAAGCCACGCACTCCGCGAAGTGCTTTTCGCCGCGCGCCGCATCGCCGTCGGCGCGCGCCGCGCCCGCTGCGGCAATGAGCATCAGCAATGCGAACAGCCTTAGGGCTCCTGCACATGCTGAGCGGCACACTCCACCTCTCTCCGCGCGCGGCAGGGCAATCGAATAAGAGCAGGCTGGCTCTCGTGGAGGACGAGGCCATGCCACTTGCTCAATCCCTCCCCCGCAGGGGGAGGGTGCCGAGCCCGGCTTGA
>JBJMSU010000013.1:0-17897 GCA_045801465.1 Xanthobacteraceae bacterium
GGTCGGCGTGGGCACGGTTCCCCATCTCTCCAGCGAACTGATCGGCGTGCGCGCGAACGTCAAGCTCGTTCACGTGCCCTATCCGGGGAGCCCGCCAGCCGTCACTGACCTCATCGCCGGACGGGTGTCGATGATGTTCGGGGTGGCTTCGACGATGATGCCCCATGTCGAATCGGGCCGCATCAAGGGGCTCGCCTCGGGCTCGGCCCAGCGCCCGCACATCGCGCCGAACCTGCCCACCATGGTGGAGGCTGGGCTGCCGGATTTCGAGGCCAGCGTCTGGTTCGGCCTGATGGCGCCCGCCGGCACCCCGCGCGCCGTGGTCGACAAGCTTGCCGCCGCCGCCAACAAGGCGCTCAGGTCAGATGACGTCGTGGCCAAGCTGCGAGCGCAAGGGTTCGAGCCGCTGGGCGGCTCGCCCGACGAGTTCACCCAGCTCATTGCCCGCGACACCGTCAAATGGAACGCGGCCGCCAAGGCCGCGGGCTTACAGAAATAGAACCGCGCCCGGCGTTGTAGGGTGGGCAAAGGCGCGCCACGCCACGTATCAAAGCACGATGCCACGGAAACGCGCCGTGCCCACCATGGTTTGTCTCGATTCAGATGGTGGGCACGCTTCGCGTCGCTCCGCTTTGCCCACCCTACGAGACCGTTTACGCCGCCCTTAAGCGCTCCGCCATCCAGTCGGCGCCGTAGGGGCGCCAGCGGTAGGCGCGGTTGTTGGCGACGTGGTTGCCGTCCTCGATGATGACGAGTGTCACCGGCCCTTTGACCTCGCGCGCCAGCCGCTCGGCGTCCTGGCACGGCACGATGCGGTCGAGCCGACCGTTCATGATGAAGATCGGGCAGGTGATGCGTTGCGCCACGCCTTCGAGCGACAGCGTGGCGGCGTTGCGGCGCGCCTCTTCCTCGTTCTTGGCGTGGCTGCGCACGCGGAAGGCCGCTCGCGTGAGCTCGGGCAGGGCGTCCCATGATTCGGCCCACGCGAACGGACCGCCCAGCGCCATGCACGCCTTGATGCGCTTGTCGAAAGCGGCGGCGCGCGGCGCGTAGTAGCCGCCGAGGCTGACGCCGGAGACGCCGATGCGCTTGGCGTCCAGATCGCGCCGCTGGTCGATAAGGTCGAGCACCGCCGCAACCGCCACCTCGTAGTCGCCGCGGATGGCGAAATCGTACTGACCCTCCCCTTGTCCCGGACCGTCGAAGGCCAGCGTGGCGAGGCCGCGCTGCAGGAACGGCTGCTCGTAGGCGTCGCACTCCTCCTTGGTGGAATCGAGGCCCACCGCCATGGCGACGACCGGCGGCCGTTCAACGCCGGGCGGCTTGCGCAGGATGCCGTAGAGGTGCTTGCCTTCGTACGGGATCTCCACCCGCTCGCCGGCCGGCGCAAGATGCGGCAGCGCCGCCTGCCGGCACGCCACCCCCTTCATGTGCGCCTGTTTCATTTGCGGGATGTCGTGCACGAACAGGAAGGCGGCGAAATGGTAATAGACGCCGGCACGTTGCAGGTGCTCGCCGGCGCTCACCAGGCGCTGTTTGTCCAGCGCCTCGCGGCCGAGCTGCTCGTGGACTTGCGCGCGCTCCGACCAGGCGCGGCACCAGTCGTCCCAGGACGGGATCGCGGCGGTGACCTCCTCGAAGTCCGTGAGCGTGACGCCGTTGGCGACGAAGCGCGGCGCCCAATGGGAAATGGCCGAGCGGACGCGCGCATCTTGTGCGGGAGCGAGATCGTTCATCGTCTATCCTCTCGATTGTCATTCCGGCCGAGCCGCATCAGCGGCGAGGGCCGGAATCCATGACCACCGACCGTGGTTATGGATTCCGGGCTCGCGGGCTTTCGCCCGCGCCCCGGAATGACGGCAACGTCACTCTGTCTTGTCATCGCGGCGGTACCACGGAAGGAAGCGCCGCGTGCTGGCGGCGACGAGGAGCTCGCAGCCGATGCCGAAGGCGGCGAGCAGCAGCACGCCGACAAAGGCGTCATCGTGCTGAAAGGTGCGCGACTTGTACAAGATGAAATAGCCGAGGCCGCCGATCGCGGTGAAGAACTCGGCAACCACTGCGCCGATCAGCGCGCGGCCGGCGGCGAGCCGCAACCCGGCCAGGAAATATGGCGTCGCCGCCGGCAGCACGATCTCGATCAGCAGGCGCACACGATCGGAGCGGAACGAGCGGGCCACTTCGATAAATTCGCGCGGAACCGAGCGGGCGCCATCGGCGACGTTGATGATGATGGCGAAGACCGCCGCGAACACGATGGTTGCGAGGCGCGCTGCCCCGGTATAGCCGAACCACAAGGACACCAGCGGCAGGACGACGACCATCGGCACGGCATAGAAGCCGTTGACGTAGTGGCGGAGCATGCGGTCGGCGACCGTGCTGCGCCCGATCAGCAGCCCGATCACGGTCCCGAACACGACGGCGATCAACAGGCCCTGGGCGACCGCTCCGAGCGTGATGGCGGTGGCAGTGAGGAAAGCCGGGTCGACGATGACCTTCGGAATCGCGGCGATCACGCCCGTCGGCTTGGCCACATAGGCGGGGGCAAAGCCGCGCACCACGAGCTCCCACACCAGCAGGATGACGAGCCCGCTGGTGAACCGCCACAGTGCGGCGCGCGAGAGCGCACGCGTGGCGAGCGGGACGGCAGGAACCCGGATGACGGTCTCGCTCATGGCCTAGACCCGCCAACGCGCGAAACGGTTTTCGATTGCCTGGCCGAAGCGCATGAGCGCGACGCCGATCAGGCCGATCACCAGAATGATGGCGAACACCGCCGCAGTGTCGAAATTTTGCGAGGCGGTCATGATCAGCGCGCCGAGACCGGTCGAGCTCAAGAAGAATTCCGCCGCCACCATGCCGACCAGTCCGCGGCCAATCGCCTGACGCACGCCTGTCATGGTGAACGGCAGCGTGTAGGGCAGCATGACCTCGCGCCACAGCGCCCATTCGCCGGAGCGGAACGAGCGCGCCACCTCGATCAGTTCCGGCCGGATGCTGCGCGCGCCCTCGACCGTGTTGTAGAGGATGGGAAAGACCGCGAACAGGAACACCACCAGCACTTTCGGAGCGAAGCCGAAGCCCATCAGCGACAGGATGAAAGGAATGAGCGCGACCATCGGGGTGGCGTAGAGCATCATGATATAGGGCTCGAGCCCGATCCGCAGCGCGCGCACGCGCGCGAGCAGCAGCCCGGCCGGCATGCCGACCGCCAAGGCGACCACGAAGCCGGTAATGAACAGCGCGGCCGAGTCGAGGAACTGCATGCCGAGCTGGCCCGACCGCACAAGCTCCCACAGCCGCACCAGAGTCTCGGACAGCGGCACCATGAACGCCGGGCTGGTGTTGCGCCCGACGATTTCCCACAGCGCCATGCCGGCAACAAGGCTCAGCCAGAACGGCCCATGCCGGCCGAGCCACGCGCGCTTTCTTATCCCTCCCCAGAAGGGGGAGGGTGGCCGACGCCGGCCCTGTGCCGGCGGAGGCCGGGTGGGGGGCGGTTGCGATAGGCCATGACCCCCCACCCGGTCGGCCTCCGGCCCACCACCCTCCCCCTTCGGGCGAGGGATCGAGTCTGTTGGCCGCTCCAGCATCAGTCTCCTCGCTGCGGCAGCGGTTGCTCTCGCGACCCCTCGTCTGCGACGTGCACTACTTCACCATTGCCTCGGCGTCTTTCCACACGCTGCGGTCCACCAGCCGGTCGTATTTGACCGGCTCCTTGCCGGGTTGAATGCCGCCGGTGCGGATCGACACCTGGATCATGGCTTCGAGCTTCTTCTGGTCCATGCCGTCGTTGTCGGCGGCCCAGAAGCCGATGTCGAGGAATTGCTTGAGCGCAAGCTTGTTGATCTCCTTGCTGTGGCCGGTCGGCGCGGCGTGGTCGGCGACGCGATCGGCATTCTTCGCATCCTGCATGAAGCGCGCGGCCTCGATCAAACCGGCCACCACCCGCACGTAGGCGTCCCGGTTCTCCGCGAGCTTGTCCTGGCGCACCGTGACCAGGAGGTAGTGCGCCGTCGGATTCGTCTTCTTCATTTCCAGGACCAGGTGGGGCTTCTTGCCCTGCGCCTCGAGGACCGCGAGATCATCGAGGTGCAGCACGCCGAAACTGAGCCGTCCAGCGACCATGGCCGGCGCCGTGTTGGAGGACAACGCCACCTGCTGCACGTCCTCGACCTTGATGTCCGGGCAGCCGCCGGCGAGCATCGTGCGCAGCGCGATCGAGCGCGCTCCGCCCACCGCGTCGACGCCGATCGGCTGGCCGACCAGATCCTTGCAATTGACCTTCCCGGCGTCGGTGGTGGCCAGCACCCAGTCGGGGCTCGGGAAGCCGTAGATCGCCACCACGTTGGCGTTGGCGTTGGAAATCTGGTTGATGATCAGGTTGGTGGGCGACAGCGAGATCTCGATATCGCCGGTCAGCACCGCGCGGGCAGCGGCGGTGCCGGTCTCGAACGGCCGCACCGCGACGTCGACGCCATGCTTTTTGAACAGACCTTCCTTCTCGGCGACGTAAAGGATGACCGAGGCATAGATCGGCGGAATGCCCGGCGCCGCAATCACCATCCGTCTGCCCTGCGCGACCGCGTCGCTCGGCGCCGCACCGGCGACGGCGCACAACGCCGCGCCGGCGATCGCAAGCATCAATTTGCGTGTCATGTCATTCTCCCGATCGCTTACGTCCGTGAACCTTGCCCGAGCAGGAATTCCGCCTGCTGCGCTTCGCTCATCAGCGTGCTCCAGACATGCTCGCGCAGCTCGGCGAAACGCGGCTGGCGCAGCGTGTCGCGCGTACGTGGGCGGGGCAGGTCGATCCCGATCGTTTCATGGACGCTGCTCGGACGCCCCTTGAGCACGATGACGCGGTGCCCCAGCAGCACCGCTTCCTCGATCGAGTGGGTGACGAACAGCATCGTGGTCGGCCGCTGCTCCCAGATGCGCAGCAGCTCGAACTGCAGGATTTCCCGGGTCTGCGCATCGACGGCGGCGAACGGCTCGTCCATCAGCAGCACGCGCGGCTCGATGGCCAGCGCCCGCGCCAAACCGCAACGCTGCTGCATGCCGCCCGACATCTGATAGGGATAGGCGGTCTCGAACCCGGCAAGGCCCACGAGCTTGATGAAATCAGGGACGCGGCGCGCGATCTCGGCCCTGGGCGTGCCCGCCATGCGCAGCCCGTAGGCGACATTGTCGTACACGGTCTTCCAGGGGAACAGCCCGAACTGCTGGAACACCATGGCCATGCCGGCAATGGGTTCGGTCACCCGCTCGTCGTCGACCCGGATCTCCCCCTCGTCGAGCGGAATAAGGCCGTCGACGCAGCGCAGGAGAGTGGTCTTTCCGCAGCCGGAAGGTCCCACCAGGGCGACGATTTCCCGCTCGCCGATTTCGATGTCGACGCTGCGAAAGACCTCGAACGCGCCGAAGCGCTTTCCCACGCCCTCGAGCTTGATGTGGACGGCCGCCGGATCGGCGAGCGCACCGACCCTGTCTCGCGCATCGGCCGCCGTCATTCAGCCGCCTGGGAGCCCGGCTTGGCGGTCGTCCGCGCCCAGTAATCGGCCTCCTGCTTGGAGCGCGCCAACTCATCCGCGGTTTCGAAACCGGGCGCCATGGAAGCCGAGGTCCCGGCCAGGATCTGGTGGTGCTCGATATCGAGCGTGCGCAGCCAGCGCTGCTGGCCCATGGTGAGAGCGACGAAATAGCCGATCTCGACCAGCTCGGGCTCGCTGAAATGGCGGTGCAATCGCGCCCAGAAAGCATCGTCGACCGGCAGGTCCCAGGTGATCGCCTCGGCATAGGAGAGGGCCGCCTTCTGGCGCTCGTCATAGCGTGACGAGCTCTCGAAGTTGATCAGGTCCATATAGTCGTCTTCGACGATGCCCTGCCGGGCCGCCTTCATCGAGCGCTGATTGCCGCAATATTCGCACCTGACCGAGCGCGACACATAGATGCGGCACAGCTCCTTGATGGCGTGATCGGCAACCCCGTTCTTGAACACGTCGCGCCAGCTGTTGGCGAACGACCAAAATACCGCCGGGACATGGGCGCGCACCGCCTGGCTCTCCGGCCGCGGTGTGCCTTCGCGCGCGCAACGGTCGAACTCGGCCAGCATGGCCGGATCGCCGATGGCGGCGGGGTCGACGTAGCTGATGCGCGGCTTGGTCATGGTCATTTTCTCCCATAGGTTGGCACGTCCCAGCGACGTCGAGCCACTCTCCTCGTCATGGCCGGGCTTGGCCCGGCCATCTCGCTTAGGGATGCACCGCATTGCCTACATAAGCGGGATCACCGGGACAAGCCCGGTGATGACGATCGCGAAAGGCGTTGTGTCGCGGATCGCTCGCCGGCGATCAACGCCGTTCGTCCGCCGTGCTGAACGAGAAAGCCCTTTCTAGACAATTGGTCGCATATCGGAGATGGTCGGCACCCCCTATCCGCCGCATCCCTTCCCCGCCTAGGATTTATCTGCCGAGACTGACCGATATGCCGGTTCCCAAAGCCTCGAAAGCCCTCGCCCGTTTCACCGTGCTCGACCTGACGCGGGTGCGGGCGGGTCCCACCTGCGTGCGCCAGCTCGCCGACTGGGGGGCGAACGTGATCAAGATCGAGCTGCCGCCCGACCCGGCCGGCGGCGAGCCGCTCGGCGGCCCGCGCGACGGTCCCGACTTCTACAATCTCCACCGCAACAAGCGGAGCATGACGCTCAACGTCAAGGCGCCGGAGGGCCTCGCGGCGTTCAAGCGCATGGTGAAGAAGGCCGACGTGGTGGTCGAGAATTTTCGGCCCGATGTGAAGAAACGGCTGAAAATCGACTACCGCGATCTCGCCCGGATCAACCCGAAGCTCGTCTATGCCAGCATCTCCGGCTTCGGCCAGACCGGCCCCTACCGCGATCGCCCGGGCTTCGACCAGATTGCGCAGGGCATGGGCGGCCTCATGTCGATCACCGGGCTGCCGGGGCAGGGGCCGGTGCGCGTCGGCATCCCGATCGCCGACCTCACGGCCGGACTGTTCTGCGCGCTCGGCATCCTGGTGGCGCTGCTCGAACGGGAAAAATCGAAGAAGGGCCAGCACGTCACCACGTCGCTGCTGCAGGCGCAGATCTTCATGCTCGATTTCCAGGGGGCGCGCTGGCTGATCGGCGGCGAGGTGCCGAAGCAGGCCGGCAACGACCATCCCACCAGCATCCCCACCGGCGTCTTCAAGACCGCCGACGGACACATCAACATCGCCACCACCGGGGGCCGCATCTGGGAGCGGTTCTGCACCACGCTGGAGGCGCCGGATCTCATGCAGCGTGACGAGTACAAGACGAGCGCCGCGCGCTCGCAGAACCGGCACGCGCTCAATGCGGAGATCAACCAGCATACCGCCAAGCGCACCAGCGCCGAGTGGGTGGAGCTCTTCAACAAGGCCGGCGTTCCGTGCGGGCCGATCTACTCGATCGATCAGGTCTATGCCGACCCGCAGGTCACGCACCTTGGCATGGCGCAGAGCGTCAAGAAGAAGGGCAAGGCGCTGCGCATGGCCGGTCAGCCGATGGCGCTGTCGCGCACCCCGAGCAGGATCGCGGCGCCGCCGCCCGACCTCGGCGAGCATACCGACGCAATCCTCAAGGAATTCGGATTCAGGGCAAACGAGATTGCAGCGCTGCGCAAAGCCAATACGGTGTGAGCGCCCGCTCGCTTAAGCAGGAGACGCGAAGGATGGATGTCATGACCGCAACCGACAAGGTGGTGGCGCGCCAGGAAGGCGCCGTCGGCCACCTGATGTTCAACAATCCCGAGCGCCGCAACGCGGTGTCGCTGGACATGTGGGAAGCAGCGGCGAAAATCCTCGACGGCTTCGCGCGCGCCAGTAACGTGCGGGTGGTGGTGGTGAGCGGCGCCGGCGGCAAGGCCTTCGTATCGGGCGCCGACATTTCGCGCTTCGGCGACGAGCGCGCAACCGAGGAGGCGATCGCGCGTTACAACGCCATGGTCGAGAAGGCCAACACCACGTTCTACGAATTCCCCAAGCCGACCATCGCGATGATTCGCGGCTACTGCATCGGCGGCGGCGTCGGGCTGGCGGTGTGCTGCGATCTGCGCATCTGCTCCGACAATTCGCGCTTCGCTGTTCCGGCCGCGAAGCTCGGCCTCGGTTATGGGTTTACCGGGATCAAGCGGCTGTCGGACCTGGTCGGGCCGGCCTTCGCCAAGGAGATCTTCTTCACGGCGCGGCAGTTCGACGCCGAGGAGGCGCGCGCCATGGGTCTCGTCAACCGCGTGGTGCCGGACGCCGAGCTCGAGGACTACGTCCGCAATTACGCCGATACGATTGCCGCCAACGCGCCGCTCACCGTCGATGCCGTCAAGTACATCGTCGGCCAGGTGGTGAAGGACGAAAGCCAGCGCAACCTGGCGCGGGCGGCCGAGATGGTGAAAAAGTGCTTCGAGAGCAAGGATTACGTCGAAGGTCGCACCGCCTTCATGGAGAAACGCAAGCCGGTGTTCACCGGAAGCTGATCTGGCGAATAGCGAATAGCGAATAGCGAATGGTGAGTGGTGAGCGTGAGTAGCGAGTGCGGAATGCAGGGCCGCGAGTGCTCCATTCGCCATTAGCTACTGGCCATTGGCTAAGGAGGAGACGTGGCATCTGTCGAGTTGCGCGGCCTGACCAAGCGCTACGATGCGCTGGCCGTCGTGGACAACGTATCGCTGCGGATCGAGCACGGCTTGCTCGTGTGCCTGCTCGGGCCGTCCGGCTGCGGCAAGACGACGACGCTGCGGCTCATTGCCGGCTTCATCGAACCGTCGGCAGGGGAAATCGCGGTCGGCGATCGGATCGTGTCCGCACCCAGCCGCACGCTGCCGCCGGAGCGGCGCAACATGTCGATGATTTTCCAGAGCTATGCCTTGTGGCCGCACATGACTGTCGCCGAGAACGTCGCCTACGGCCTCAAGCTGCGCAAGCTCGACCACGACACGATCCGCCGCAAGCTCAAATCCATTCTGACGACGACGCGGCTCGAAGCTTTGGCCGACCGCTATCCGGGTGAGTTGTCGGGCGGCCAGCAGCAACGCGTGGCGCTGGCGCGCGCCCTGATCGTCGAGCCGGAAACGCTGCTGCTCGACGAGCCGCTCTCCAACCTCGACGCCAATCTGCGCGAGGAGATGCGGTTCGAAGTGCGGCGTCTGCACGACGCATACCGCTACACTACCGTGTACGTCACCCACGATCAGTCCGAGGCCATGACCACGGCCGATCTCATCGCCGTGATGAACCTAGGCAAGATCGAGCAGGCCGGCTCGCCCGAGGAGATCTACGATCGTCCGCGCTCGGAGTTCGTCGCCCGCTTCATCGGCTCCAGCAATATCGTCAGGGGCAAGAACCTGGGCGAGGACCGCATCGATTTTGCCGGCACGCCGTTGCGCTGCGACGGCGCCAGGCTGAGCACCGGCGGCGAGACCGCGATCTCGATTCGCCAGCACGACATCCGCCTGTTGCCGAGCGCGGGCGGCGCGACCGAGAACGTCGTTCCGGCGACGGTCGTGCGCCATGTCTTTTTGGGAAACAGCCGGGACTATATGGTGCAGGTCGCCGACGGCACGCAGCTGCGCGTGGTCACGGCGCCGGAGGAGAGCGTGCCGGAGGGATCGTCCGTGTGGCTGCACCTGCCGCCGGAGCGTTGCCGGGCGTTGACGGGCTAAAAGAGGTTCGGCGAGACCAAACAAGAACGCAGAGGAGGAACAGCAATGCCGAGAAGGCCCTCGCGGCGCGACGTCCTGAAGGCGTCCGGCGCACTGGCAATGACGGTCTATGCCGCGCCGCTGCGGGCCGCAGCGCCGCCGGCGGAGGCGATCACGCCCGCTCTGATCGAAGCGGCGAAAAAGGAGGGCAAGGTCGTCTGGTACACCTCGATTGACCTGTCGGCGGCGGAGCGCATTGCCAAGGCGTTCGAGGCTAAGTTTCCCGGCATCCCGGTGCGGGTCGAGCGCAACGGCGCCGAGCGGCTGTTTCAGCGCATCGGCCAGGAATATTCGAGCAACATCCACGCCGTGGACGTGGTCAATACCTCGGACGCCGCGCACGTGATCCCGTGGAAGCGCAACGGGTGGCTCGCGCCGTACGTGCCCGAGGACGTCGCCAAGCACTTTCCGGCCGAGCACAAGGACCCGGACGGCACCTTCGCGAGCGTGCGCGTCACGCTGTGTCCGATCGCCTACAACACCAACCTGGTCAAGCGCGAGGACGCGCCGAAGAGCTATGCCGACCTGCTCGATCCGAAATGGATCGGCAAAATCGTCAAGGCGCATCCCGGCTACAGCGGCACCATCCTGACGGCGACGTATCAGATCGCACGCGATGTCGGCTGGTCGTATTTCGAGAAGCTCGCCCAGCAGAAGATCATGCAGGTGCAGTCCGCCACCGATCCGCCGAAGAAGCTCGCGCTCGGCGAGCGCGCCATCATGGCCGACGGCGGCGAGTACGTCGTGCTGCAAATGAAGGAAAACGGCGAGCCGATCGAAATCGTCTATCCGGCCGAAGGCACGCCGCTCATCGTCGGCCCGAACGCGATCTTCCGCAATGCGCCAAACCCGAACGCCGCGCGGCTGTTGCAGAGCTACATGTTCACGCCCGAGGGCCAGCAGGTCATGATCGATTCCGCCGGCATGCACTCGGTCCATCCGCTGACGAAGGAAAAGCCCGGCCGCACGTCGCTGTCGCAGATCAAGCTGATGAAAGACGACGCCGCGGCGGTCGAACGCGAGAGCGAGAACCTGAAGAAGCGGTACACGCAGATTTTCAAAGTCTGAGGTCCATCATGGACAGGCGAATTTCGCGACGCGACGTTCTCAAAGGCTCGACCGCTCTCGGGCTGACGGTTTTCGCCTCGCCGCTCCGAGCGGCCGCGCCGCCGCCGGAAGCCATCACGCCCGCCCTGATCGAGGCGGCAAAGAAGGAAGGCAAGGTCGTCTGGTACACGTCCGTCGACCTGCCGCTGGCGGAACGAATCACCAAAACCTTCCAGGACAGGTTCCCCGGCGTCGTGGCGCGGGTGGAGCGGTCCGGCGCCGAGCGTATTTTCCAGCGCATCGGCCAGGAATATTCGAGCAACATCTATGCCGTCGACGTGGTCAACTCCTCCGACGCTGCCCACCTGATCTTGTGGAAGCGCAACGGATGGCTCGCTCCCTACGTTCCGGAGGACGTCGCCAAGCACTATCCGGCGGAGCACAAGGATGCCGATGGGACGTTCGCGAGCTTTCGCGTGTTCCTCTGCCCGATCGCCTACAACACCAATCTGGTCAAGCCCGAGGAGGCGCCGAAGAGCTACGCCGACCTCCTCGATCCGAAATGGACGGGCAAGATCGTCAAGGCGCATCCCGGCTACAGCGGCACGATCCTCACCGCGACCCATCAGATGGCGCGCGACATCGGCTGGCCGTATTTGGAGAAGCTTGCCCAGCAGAAGGTCATGCAGGTGCAATCGGCGTCCGATCCGCCCAAGAAGCTCGCGCTCGGCGAGCGCGCCATCATGGCCGATGGCGTCGAGTACGTGCTCTTCCAGCTCAAGGAAAAGGGCGACCCGATCGAGATCGTCTATGCGAACGAGGGCACTCCCCTCATCATCGGCCCCAACGCCGTGTTCAAGAATGCGCCCAACCCGAACGCCGCGCGGCTGCTGCAGAGCTGGATGTTCTCGGCGGAGTGCCAGCAGCTGTGCATCGATTTCGGCGGGTTGCGGTCGGTGCATGCGCTTGCCAAGGAGAAGCCGGGACGCAAGCCGCTGCGCGAGATCAAGCTCATGAAGGACGATGCGGTCGCGGTCGAGAGGGAGACCGAGGCCATCAAGAAGCGCTACACGCAGATCTTCAAAGTGTAGGCGCGACGATACCGGAGGAAGCGAGATGATGAAGCGTGCGTTCTCGCGCCGCGACGTGCTCAAAGGATCGACGGCGCTGGCCGCCACTGTGTTCGCTTGGCCGCTCCGGGCGGCGCCGCCGGCGGCCGAGGCGATCACGCCGGCCCTGATCGAGGCGGCCAAGAAGGAGGGTAAGCTTGCCTTCTACACCGCCATGGACCTGGCGTTTGCGCAGCAGCTGGCCAAGGCGTTCGAAGCGAAGTTCCCCGGCATCGCCGTGCGTGTGGAGCGATCCGGGGCCGAGCGCATCTTTACCCGCATCGGCCAGGAATATGGCGCCAATATCCACGCGGTCGACGTGGTCAACACGGCGGATGCCGCCCACTGCATCCTCTGGAAGCGCAACGGCTGGCTCACGCCGTACCTGCCGGAGGAGGTCGCCAAGCACTTCGATAAGGCCTACTACGACCCCGACGCGCTCCATGTGACCACGCGCGTCCTGGTGTCGCCGCTCGCCTACAACACCAACCTGGTGAAAGCCGAGGAGGCGCCGAGGAGCTTTGCCGATCTGCTCGATGCGAAATGGGCCGGCAAGCTGGTCAAAGGCCACCCGGCCTACAGCGGCACCATCATGAACGCGACGTTTCAGATCGCCCGCGATCTCGGCTGGGAGTATTTCGAGAAGCTGGCCAGGCAGCGCGTGATGCAGGTCCAGTCGGCGACCGATACGCCCAAGAAAATCTCGCTCGGCGAGCGCGCCGTGATGGTTGACGGCGCCGGCTACCTGGTCATCCGCTACAAGGAGGAAGGCCAGCCGGTCGAGATCGTCTATCCGGAGGAGGGCACGCCGCTCGCCGCCAGCCCCAGCGCCGTGTTCAAGGCGGCTCCCAATCCGAACGCGGCGCGCCTGTTCCAGAACTGGATGCATGGCCGCGAGGCGCAGCAGATCATCGTTGACGTCGCCTGCCAATATTCCGCCCATGGCCAGACCGTGCAAAAGCCGGGCGTGCGCCCGCTCGCGCAGGTCAAATTGATGAAGGAGGACCCTGAAGGGGTGGAGAAGGGGGCGGAAGAGGTCAAGCGCCGCTACGCGCAGATATTCAAGGTGTAACGCGGAGTCCCCGTGGCTATCGCCTTACCAGCCGAGCTCGGCGAACGACGCGCCTCCAGGATCGACCTCTCGCTGCCGGTCCTGATCACGTTCGCGGCGCTGCTGTGCGTCCTGATCGTTCTGCCGGTCTCGTGGCTGGTCTATTACAGCCTCACCGCGGTCGATCCGGTCAGCAAGGCGCGTGTCGTCACCCTCGAGCACTTCCGCGCGCTATTCACCGACCCGGACTTCGTCGATCCGCTCATCACGACGATCACCATCGCGGTCTCATCGAGCGTGATCTGCTGCGCGATCGCGGCGCCAATGGGCTGGCTGGTCGCGCGCACCGATTTGCCGCTCACCGGCACGATACGCGCGCTGGTAACGGCTTCGTTCGTGACGCCGCCGTTCCTCGGCGCCATCGCCTGGGAAATTCTGGCGGCACCCAACAGCGGGCTGCTCAACCAAGCCTACCGCGCCCTCACCAGCGCGCCGCAAGACGAGTATCTGTTCAACATCTATTCGCTGCCCGGCCTCATCTTCGTCATCTCCTGCTATACGTTCCCCTACGTGTTCGTGCTGATTGCCAACGCGCTCGACCGCATTCCGGGCGATCTCGAAGACGCCTCCTCGATCCTCGGCGCCGGCACCTGGACCACCGCTCGCAAAGTGACCATCCCGCTCGCCCTGCCGGCGCTGGTGGCCGGGGCGCTGGTGGCGTTCCTGCAGGCAATGATCCTGTTCGGTTCGCCGGCGATCCTCGCGCTGCCGGCCGGCTTCCACACCATGACGACGAAAATCTGGAGCCTGTTCCAGTATCCGCCCAAGCCCGAGCTCGCGGCGGCAGCTTCGCTGCCGCTCCTGCTCGTCACGGTGTTCCTGTTGCGCGCCCAGCACTTCATTCTCGGCCGGCGGGGATATTCGGTGGTCGGCGGCAAGTCGGGGGATCCGCGGCTGGTCAAGCTCGGACGAATGGTGTGGCCGGCGCTCGCCTTCGTCTTCTGCGTCCTGATGCTGCCGGTGTTCCTGCCCTATTTCGCGCTGTTCAACGCGGCGTTTTCGCGCATTGCGACCACACTGATCTCGCCGGCGAGCTTCACGTTGCACAACATATACTTCACCTTCTTCGAGTTATCCTCGACGCAGGTCGCGCTCAAGAACACGTTGATCCTCGGTTCGCTCTCGGCCACCATCGGCACCGTGCTGGCGCTGGTGATCAGCTACGTCACCGCACGGCGGACGATCGTCGGCCACCGGGCGCTCGCGTTCCTGGCGACCGCGCCGATCGCCATCCCCGGAATCGTCCTCGGCGTGGGGCTGTTCCTGAGCTACACGCGCCCGCCCTTCGTGCTTTACGGCACGTTGTGGATCCTGCTCATCGCCTACGTGACCATCGAGCTGCCGGCCGCCTATCAGCAGCTGCAGTCCGCCTTTCGCGCCGTGCATCCCGAGCTCGAGGACGCAAGCCGTATCCTCGGCGCCACGCAGTTGCAGGCGCTGCGCCACATCACCGCCCCGCTCCTGCGCACCAGCGTGATCGCCACCTGGTGTTTTATCTTCGTGTCTGTGATCCGCGAGCTGTCGGCCGCGATCATGCTGTTCACCTCGGAAACCAAGGTCGTTTCGGTTTTGATCTTCGATCTCAAGGAAAGCGGCGATCTCGGAGCGATTGCGGTGCTCGGCCTGTCGATGCTGCTGATCACCTTCGCGGTGGTGATCTTCGTCAACCGGATCCCGGGTTTCGGGGCCACGGTCCGCCTGCGCAACAACTGACACGGATCCGCGTGAGTTCATCTCGTCCCGCGCTCTCCATCGCCGAACGGCTCGCCGGCAGCATCGTTGCGCTTGACCCCGCACGCGTTCCGCAGCCGGTGCGCCGCAAGTGCGAGGAGCTGGTGATCGATGTCATCGGGCTCGCCATCGCTGCGCGCAATGAGGATTACGTGAAAGGCGCCATGGCGGCGTTCGACGACGACGGGCCGTGCACGGCGATCGGGCATGAGCGCACGATGAGCGCGGCCGGCGCCACCTTCGTCAACGGCACGGCGGTGCATGGGGAGGACTTCGACGACACGTTCGAGGGCGGCCCGGTGCATGCCGGAGCCGTCGTGGTGCCGGCCGTGCTCGCCACATGCGAGCGCTATAAGGCCGACGGAGCGGCGGCGCTCTTAGGGATCGCGGTGGGCGTGGAGACGACCTGCCGCCTGAGCTTGGTGGCGCCCAAGGCGGTTCACCGCGCCGGCTTTCACCCGACCGCCGTGTTTGGCGCGGTCGGCGCCGCCGCCGGGGTCGGCGCCGCGCTCGGCCTCGACCAGCGACAACTGGTCGACGCGCTGGGCAATGTCGGCAGCATGGCAAGCGGCATCATCGAATATCTCGCCGAAGGCGCGTGGACGAAACGCTTCCATCCCGGGTGGGCGGCGCAGTCCGGCCTACGCGCCGCGTTGCTCGGCCGTGCCGGCTTCGTCGGGCCGCGCACCGTGTTCGAAGGCGTGCACGGCTTATTCAACGGCTTCGCCCATACGAAAGACGGCGACTATGCCGCGCTGACCGGCGATTTCGGCGCTCGCTGGGTGACGGAAACGCTGGCGTTCAAGCCCTATCCATGCGGCACCATGACTCACCCGTATATCGACTGCGCCGGGCGCCTTGCGGCGCGTGGGATCGCGGCCGACGACATCGAGGAACTGGTGTGCGAGGTGGCGGAGGGGACCGTGCATCGCCTGTGGGAGCCGCTCGCCGACAAGCAGCGCCCGCCCAACGGCTATGCCGCCAAGTTCTCGACGCCCTATTGCTTGGCGGCCGGCTTGGTGCACGGCGCCGTCGGGCTCGACGCGTTCACCGACGCGGCGGTGCGCAATGCCGGCGTGCTCGCGCTCGCCGCCAAGGTGCGCTACGAGATCGATCCGAAAAATCCCTATCCGAATGAATATACCGGCCATGTCCGCGCCGTGCTGCGCGACGGCCGCGTGGTCGAAGAACGCCAGCCGCATCTGCGCGGCGGCGGACACGAGCCGCTGACGCGCCGCGATCTCGAGGAAAAATTCACGCTCAATGCGCAGCACGGCGGGTGGACCGCTGGCCGCATCGATGCGGCGCTGGCGCTGACGCGAACGTTTTTCGGCGGGCGTATCGATCTCACGGGCCTTCGCGGGTGAAGCACTGGTGCCGCCGATTTGACGTTCCTACAGTGCTTGCCGCAAGTTCGTTTAGGAACTTCAAATCGAAAGCGGCACTAGAACCATATAGTGGCTGGTGCCCCTTCGCTTCCGAAGTTCGTGTCAGAAGGGGCTGCTACGTATTACGAACTTCGGAAGCGGGGCACCAGCATGGACGGGGAAAAGGAACTCAACGGGCAGGTCGCGCTCGTCACCGGCGCGGGGCGCAATATCGGCCGCGCCATTGCGCTCGAGCTCGCCGCCGGCGGCGCCGCGATCATCGTCAACGCCCGCGCCAACATGGCCGAGGCCCAAGCCGTGGCGGGCGAGATTGAAGCGGCGGGCGGGCGCGCGCTCGCCGTGACCGGCGATGTCGCCGATGCCACCGCCGTCAACGCCATGGTGGACGCCGCGGTCGCGCGGTTTTCCCGCATCGACTACCTCGTCAACAACGCCGCCATGCGCGGGGAGAAGCCGCTGCAGGACATGACCTATGCGGAATGGCGCAGCGTGCTCGACGTCACCCTCGACGGCGCCTTCCACTGCGTCAAGGCGTGTCTGCCGCATTTGAAGCAGAGCGGCGCCGGGGCGATCGTCAACATGGGCGGCTTGAGCGCCCACGCGGGTTCGAAGGATCGCGCCCACGTATTGACTGCCAAATCCGGTCTCGCCGGGTTCACCCGCGCGCTCGCCTGCGATCTCGCCGGCGCCAATGTGACGGTGAACTGCGTCGCCCCGGGCCTCGTCACCACCGCCCGGCCGAAGGATTTCGTCGAGCCGCAGCATCACGCGATCCATCACACGCTGTCGGGCAAGCGCGGCGCGCCGCAGGATATTGCCACGCTCGTGCGCTTCCTGTGCGGCCCCGGCGCGCGCTACATCACCGGCCAGACCATCCATGCGAGCGGCGGCGCCTTTCTGACGTGAGCGAGCGCACATGACGACGCCGTTTCATCTCACCGACAAGGTCGCGGTCATCACCGGATCGAGCCGCGGCATCGGCCGCGCCATCGCCGAGAGCATGGCGGCGCTCGGCGCCAAGGTGGTGATCTCGAGCCGCAAGGCGGAGGCGTGCGAGGCGGTCGCCCGCGAGATTGCCGAGAAAGGCGGCGAAGCCGCCGCCATCCCCTGCAACATCTCGCGCAAGGCCGAGGTCGAAGCGCTGGTCGAGAAAACCAACGCTCGGTTCGGCCGCATCGACATCCTGGTCTGCAACGCCGCCGTCAACCCGGTGTTCGGGCCGTTGCTTCATCTCACCGACGAGGCCTTCGACAAGGTCATCGGCGCCAACGTCAAGAGCAACCTGTGGCTCTGCAACCTCGTCATCCCGGGCATGGCGGCGCGCGGCGGCGGCGCCGTGATCGTCGTCTCGTCCATTGCCGGCCTGCGCGGCACCGACATGCTCGGGATTTACGGAATCTCCAAGGCGGCGGATTTCGCCCTCGTGCGCAATCTCGCGGTCGAGTGGGGCCCGCGCAACGTGCGCGTCAACGCCATCGCGCCGGGAATCGTCAAGACCGATTTCGCCCGCGCGCTGTGGGAGAACGAGGAGCTGATGAAGCGGCGCAATGCGGCAACCCCGCTGCGCCGCATCGGCTCGCCTGAGGAGATCGGATCGGTGGCGGCCTTCCTAGCCTCGCCGGCCGCGAGCTTCATCACCGGCCAGATCATCGTGGCCGACGGCGGCGTGACCATCAGCTCGTAGCGTCAACGGCACACCGCTTCCACACGCTCGTCTTGCGCGGGCGAGCCGCCACAGCGGCGAGGGTTGGCCCGCGCATCTCGCTTAGGTGGGCAT
>JBJMSU010000020.1:0-8748 GCA_045801465.1 Xanthobacteraceae bacterium
GTTGGAGGGCAGCGCGAAAAAGCCGAGAACCTTGGCAAGGACGAAGAACATCAACGCTACTCGATGGCGACGGTCTGCCCGATCGTCATGACGGCATCAACGCTTCTTCTCCACCTCGTAGCGCGCCTTGGTCTGGGCATCGGGCGGATAGAGGCCGGGCAGCGGCAATCCGCGCTGCACCTCGGCGAGCGCCCAATCCTCGAACCGCTCCTGCTCGACCCCGAGCTTGGCCACTTCCTCGGCAAGCGCGACCGGGATCACCACCGCGCCGTCGCCGTCCGCCACGACGATGTCGCCCGGGAAGATCGCCACGCCGCCGCATCCGATCGGCTCCTGCCAGCCGACGAAGATATGGCCGGCCACCGAAGACGGCGCCGCGGCGCCCGTGCACCACACCGGCAAGCCGGTGGCGAGAACGCCGGCGGCGTCGCGCATGGTGCCGTCGGTGACCAGCGCGGTGACGCCGCGCTTCTTCATCCGCGCCACCAGGATGTCGCCGAAGATGGCGGCTTCGGTCACGCCGCGCGCATCGGCGACGGTCACGACTCCTGCCGGCATATCCTCGATGGCGGCGCGCGTGGAGCGCGGCGAGGCCCAGGCTTCGGGCACCGCCAGATCCTCGCGCGCCGGGATGAAGCGCATGGTGAAGGCCGGCCCGACAATGCGCCGGGTGTCGCCGGCGAGAGGCTTCGGCCCGCGCATATAGCCGTTGCGGATGCCCTTCTTGAGCAGGACGGTGGTGATCGTGGCGGTCGAGACTTCGGCAAGTGCGGCGAAGGTGTCGGAGGATGTCATGGGAGAATCCTGTTGGGACAACCGATCCGGAACCAGACGATGGGTCGTCCCCGCGAAGGCGGGGACCCCATGATCACCGACTGGAACAGTATCGTACTGTCGGTGGTCATAGGTTCCCGCTTGCGCGGGAACGACGGGAGGCGTCAATCCCATTGCGGCGCGCCGGAGAAGGAGTAATTGACGACGCGTCCGCGCGGATGCGCGAGCTTGCCGATGCGGGCCATTTCGTCGTCGCTCAGCATGAAGTCGAAGATCGCCGCGTTGCTCGAAAGCCGCTCGATCTTGGCCGTGCGCGGGATGACGACGATGTCCTGCTGCACCAGCCAGCGCAGGCACACCTGCACGGCCGACTTGCCGTGCGCCTTCCCGATTTCGATCAGTGTCGGGTCGCGCGCCGCCTGGCCGCGGGCGATCGGGCTGTAGGCGACCACCGCCAAACCGTGCTTACGGCAGGCGGAAACCACCTTGGTCTGATCGAGAAATGGATGCACCTCGATCTGGTTGCAGACGAGCGGCTCGGGCGACAGCCGCACCGCCTCCTCGACGAGCGCAACGGTGAAATTCGAGATGCCGATATGGCGCGCCAGGCCCTCGCGCTTCACCTTGGCAAGCGCCGGCAAGGTCTCGGCGAGCGGCACGTTGGGGTTCGGCCAGTGCAGCAGCAGGAGGTCCACCTCGGAGAGACGCAGGCGCGTGAGGCGCTCCTTGGCCGAGCGCTCGAGATCGTGCGGGGCGAAATGGCTCGGCCAGATCTTCGTCGTCACGAAGACCTCGTCGCGCCTGACGCCGGACGCCCGCAGGCCATCGCCCACCTCGCGCTCGTTGTCGTAGATCTGTGCCGTGTCGAGATGGCGATAGCCGAGGCGCAGCGCCTGCTCGACGATCCGGGTGCAGGTTCGTCCGCTGAGCTCCCAGGTCCCGAGCCCGAGCAGGGGAATGCGGGCGCCGTGCGCCTCGACGGCGTGCGTCACCAAAGTCCCCTCACCCGTCCCATTGCGGGGCATGGGGCGGACTGACGATGCGCTTGTTGGCGCTCGCCAGCCGCGCCAGATCGGCCATTTCCGCGTCCGACAGCTTGAAGTCGAAGACCGCCAGGTTATCGGCGAGATGCTGCGGATTGGCGCTGCGCGGAATCGGGATGATGCCCTGCTGCACCAGATAGCGCAGCGACACCTGGGCGGGGCTCTTGCCGTGCGCGGCGCCGATGCGCGCCAGCACCGCATCGCCCGGTACCGAGCCGCGCCCGATCGGGCAATATGCGGTGATCGCCAGCCCGTGCCGACCGCTTGCCGCGATCACCTTGGAGCGGTCGATGAATGGGTGCACCTCGATCTGGTTGGTGACGAGCGGCTCGGTGGCGAGCTGCACGGCCTCCTCGATCAGCGCCACGGTGAAGTTTGCCACGCCGACATGGCGCGTCTTTCCCTCCCGCTTGGTCTTGCACAGGACGTCGATCGTTTCCTTGAGCGGCACGTCCTTGTTGGGCCAGTGGATCAGCAGGAGATCGACGGCGGACAGGCCGAGCCGTCCGAGGCTTTCGTCGACCGAGCGCTCCAAGTCGCCGGCCTTGAGGCGATCGTGCCAGACCTTGGTGGTGACGAAGACTTGATCGCGCGGCACGCCGGAGGCGCGCAGCCCCTCCCCCACCTCGCGTTCGTTGCCATACATCTGGGCGGTGTCGATATGACGATAGCCCATGCGCAAAGCGGCATCGACGGCCTTGACGCAGGTGTCCTCTTTCAAGGTCATGACGCCAAGGCCGATGGCGGGAATCTGGGCGCCGTTCGCCGTAATGGTCTGCATCGAGCCTCCGTCTTTGGTCCTTGTGAGCGGTGGGGAATGGCGGGTGAACGAGAACGACCATGCGGCAGACCCATTGCAGGAAGCCGCCATGGAACCTGCATGGTAGCCCGTCCATGATCTCAGTAGAAGGCGGGCATGCCGATCACGCGAGCCGGACCGTTCGATATCGATTATGAGGACGTCGGCTTAGGCCCGGCGGTGGTGCTGCTGCACTCCTCCGCCAGCGGCAACCGGCAATGGCGCCGCCTGACCGACGAATTGAAGGACCGCTATCGGCTGATCGCCGTGAATTTGTTCGGCTATGGGGCGACCACGCCGTGGGCCGCCAAGGAGGAGCTGGCGCTCGGCGACGCGGCCGATCTGGTGGCAGCGGTTGCCGATCGGGTCGGCGAACCGATCGCGCTCGTGGGTCACTCGCTGGGCGCAGCGGTCGCGTTCGAGGCCGCGCTCAGGCTCGGCAACCGCGTCCGTATCCTCGTCGCCTTCGAGCCGATCCTGTTCTCTCTGCTCAAGGTCCACGGGCCGGCCGCCGCCTACGCTGAAATCGCCCACGTCGCGGCCGGCTATTGCGCGCGCGCCGCGGCGGCCGACTGGCCCACCGTCGGCCGGCTCTTCGTCGACTATTGGTCCGGCCCCGGAACCTGGGCCGGCCTTGGCGACGACCTGCGCAGCAGTCTGACAAAACTCCTGCCGAACGTCGTGCACGAGTGGGAGGCGGTCATGAAGCCGTGGCGCACGCTCGCCGAGTGGAGCGCCATCGCAGCGCCGACGCATCTCATCCGCGCCGCCGACTCGCGCGCGCCGACCTGGGCCATCGCGGCGCTGCTGGCGGAAGCCAATCCGTCCTGGCGCCTGCACGACATCGCCTGCGGCGGCCACATGGCGCCGCTCGCGCGGCCGGATGTGGTCAACCCGCTGATCGCACAGCTTCTGGATGAGGCGCTGATGTAGTTGGGGCAAAGCGGCGCCGCTAACATTAAGGAGTACCCGCGATTCCATGGTTCGAGACGCGTCGCTTCGCGACGCTCCTCACCATGAGGATGGCTTGGTTAGACCTCATCCTGAGGGCGCCCGAAGGGCGAGCGATCGCCACAGCGATCGCGAAGGGCGTCTCGAAGGATGAAGGTCGTTCACTCTGGCCCAGCCTTATCTGCGGTCCGCTCCTTTGGCACTTCGATAATTCAACAGGAACAGCGCGCGCCGCGCGGTCTCGCGATGATCGCAGGTCGCGATCATCGGGTGCGCCATGGTCCCTTTGAACTCCTCCCAGAATCGATTGCAACGCTTGTCCTTGGCCTTGATCCAGGCCCGCTGCAGGTCGCGCAGCGCGGCGAACCGGCGGGCCTCGAGCGTTTCGCGCAAGTGCTGATAGGCCTCATTGAGGATGCGGTCCCATGCCTCCTGGCCGCGGCGATTACAGTCGCGGATGGTAATATCCCACTCGTTTCCGACCTCCTTGAAGCAGCGGTTCACGATCAGCGGGACGCACGCTTCCTGCGCCTTCACGTTGGCCTTGCCGCTGAGGCATTCGCGGATCGCGGCGGCGTCGGCAGGGTCCGGATCGGTCGGTGCGGCCACGGCGGCGTCTGCAGCGGCGATCACGAAGCCGATCGCGGCGGCAACAGGCCATGCGGGCAGACGCATCACTTCTCCCCGTTGAGCACATAGGCCCACAGGGCCTCGACGTCGTCCGGCTTGAGCATGTCGCCCCAGGGCGGCATCTGGTTCTTGCCGCGCGTTACGGAAGTCACGAAGCGGTCGTGCTGGTCGGGCGGGAAGTTGCGCAGATTGAACGCGCTCTGCGGGTCGAGCATGCGCGGCCCATGGCAGGGCGAGCAGTTGCGTTCATAGATATCGGCGCCGGCCTGCACCTGCTCGGCCGTGACGCTTTCCGGCCGCGCGCTCTCGACCGCCGCCGCTACGCAGGCGAGCATGGTTGCCCATGCGGCCCATGCTGGCAGACGCCTTATCACGGCCGGCCGGTTCCCGCCCGGCCCGTTTTCGGCCGACATGCCGCCTTCGCCGCGATCATTCCGGCATGAGGGCGAAGGTCCACACCGATCCTCCCTGCGGCACGTTCTTGAGCTGCTCGCGCGCCGCGTTCCACCACAGGCCGCCGATGCCGGATAACACGGTGACGTACTGGCGGCCGTTGTGGGTATAGGTGATCGGCATGGCATTGATGCCCGAGCCGGTCTGGAACTGCCACAGCGTCTTGCCGGTGTCGGCGTCGATGGCGATGAACTCGCCGGTTTCCTTGCCGGTGAACAGGAGGCCGCTGCCGGTGGCGACGATGGCCGACCAGTGCGGATGATCGAACAATGGCGTGCGCCAGCGCTGGTTGCCGGTCAGCGGCTCGATCGCGTCCACGTGCGCGATCGCCTCACCGGCGGCGACCGGCGCCGGCCGGTTCTCGATGAACTGATAGCGCTGGCCGACGATGCGCTCCTTGGTCGGCAGGTGCTTGTAGATGCCGCCCCGGTGCATCGTGTTGGCATAGAGGAGCCCGGTCTCCGGGTTGAAGGCGGCGTGCGGCCAGTTTTTGCCGCCGCGCGTGGACGGCCACATCTCGACCTGCTCGCCGGCGCGCAGCTTCTGGCCGATCTCGGTTTCCACCGGACGGCCCGATTCCGGATTGATTTCGCTCGCCCAGTTCACCTTCTCGAACGGCTTGGCCGAGATCAGGCCGCCATTGGCGCGGTCGAGCACGTAAAGGAAGCCGTTGCGGTTGAGCTGCATCATCACCTTGCGCTTCACGCCGGCGACGTCCATGTCGGCGAGGATCAGCTCCCAGCAGGCGTCGAAGTCGTAGGGATCGTTGGGCGTGAACTGATAGTGCCAGACGATCTCGCCGGTCTTCGGTCGCAGCGCCAGCACCGAGGAGGTGTAGAGGTTGTCGCCCGGCCGGCTCTGCGACGCCCACGGCGCCGGGTTGCCGGTGCCCCAATAGGTGAGCCCGAGGTCGGGGTCGTAGGAGCCGGTGATCCAGGTCGAGCCGCCGCCGATCTCCCACGCATTGTTATCCTGCGGCCAGGTCTCGTTGCCCTTCTCGCCGCGCGCCGGGATCGTGTGGCGGCGCCACAGGTGCTGGCCGGTCTCGGCGTCCCACCCATCGATGAAGCCGCGGATGCCGAACTCGGCGCCGGAAATGCCGGTGATCAGCACGCCCTCGGCGACGAGCGGCGCGACCGTCATCGAATAGCCGTCCTTCCATTCGGCCGCCTTTTGTTTCCACACCTCCTTGCCGGTCTTGGCATCGAGCGCGACCACGTGGGCGTCGAGGGTGGTGCGATAGATCTTGCCGTTGAAGATGGCGGCGCCCTTGTTGGACACGCCGCAGCACACCACGCGCGTGGTTTCCGGCAGCCAGTCGACCGGCGTGCGCCAGATCTGCTTGCCGGTGCCGACGTCGATGGCGACGGTGGCGCGCGCGTTGGTGACGTACATCACGCCGTTGTAGACGATGGGCTGCGCCTGCTCGCCCCATTGGTTGTCGAGGCTCAGGTTCCAGACCGGCACCAGGCGTTTGACCGTCGTCTTGTCGATCTCTTTGAGCCGGCTGTAGCGCTGCTGGTGATAGCCCATGCCATAGGTGAGAACGTTGTCGGTGTTCTTGCCGTCGTTCTTGAGATCGTCGAGCGTCTGCGCCGACGCCGCATTGGCAATGAGCAACACGGCCGCAGCCGAAATGGCGAGCTTCATGGAGTCCTCCCCAAGTGATCCGCGGCCGGTCGTTACGACCGCGCTTCCCATGAGCTTGAGCCTATCTGATCTGCGCGCATGTTTGGAAGGGCGTGGCGCACGGGCCAGACCCGCACCAACCTCGGATCGCCTTCAGGCCGGGACGTGAGATGCGGCGGCGGCTCTCGCCCGCATCCGGCTACCAAGCCGCTCACGAAATGGTCTATCTTCGATGGCCATCGGGATGTCACACTCGAATGGTGACTTTGGGCGGCATGCGGGGAGGCGGTCATGACGCATCGATCGATCGGCGCAACGTCTGCGCTCAAGGCGCTCCTTCTTGCATCGATCCTTGTCTCAAGCACCAGTGGGACGAGCGCGGCGGGAGAATTCGACGAAGCACGGCCCATGATCAATCCGCACTATGTGTGGCCCGATTGGTCCTGGCACCTGTACCCCGCGTGCCAGGTCCAGGTGAAGACTCCCGGCCCGGCGCGCTACGGCGTGACCTCCGACGATCTCCTCTATTGCGAGCTGCCGTGGAACGCCTCGCGCTTTCCCTCCGACCCCTGCGCCTGCACCATTACGCTCGGCGGCGTGAAGGTCCTGCGCAGCGGCATGGTGGTGCGGCGCCCGACCTCGTGGGGCTATGCCACGCGTCCGTGGCGGCCCTGGTTCCCATTTTACTGACGGCCCGCCCTGGCTGTCTCAATCGGATCCAATGCGGAAGATCCGGCGCTGTGATTCGCTCAACGTATCGGACGAATGTCGATGCCGACCTTGAGGGAAGCCCAAGCGCGATCCGCCGTCAGTACCGGAAGTCCCTGACGCTCAGCGAGGGCGAGGCAGGCCCGGTCGCCGAGCGATAGACCCTTGGGCCGTGTGCTGCTGACGAATTCGCCGGCCCGTTCGGCCAGCGCGCGGTCAAAATCAATGACATCGAATGTGGCAATGCCCAGCGTCGTCCGGGCGAGCGCGAGGGATCCGGTTCGGGCCACGAGCTTGGTAACGATTTCGGCAAGATTGACGGCAGAAACGAGCGCGTCCCCAATCACCGGGGCGACAATTTCCGCGCCGGGCTCTCCATTGATGTATGCGAGCACGGCCGACGCGTCGAGCACAGCCTTAGCCACCCTCGACCTCGCGCTTCGCTTCCCGTCGTCGCTCCTCGATCAACTCGTCAACCAGACTGACGCCCTCGGGCACGAACTGTCGCACAATGGCCTGCGCGCGACGCATCGCGGCTTCGGGTGTCAACAGGACGATCTCGCCGTCTTCCAGGCGGGCGAACAGGACATCGCCTTCTTTCAGTCCGAGGCTTTCGCGAAAGGCTGCCGGAATGACGACGCGCCCTTCCGGACCGAGCCGCACCCGCGTTGATGCATTATTCCCTGCTGCCGGATTGCCTGCTGCCGTGGTGTGCGGCGTTGTTCCCCCGGCGCTATGGCCCTGGCGCGCTTCGTCCTGCACCAGGACGTTGCGAACGAATTGATACCTCGTGCCGAGGAACCGGGCGATCTCGCTGCGCGCATACCCGGCTTTGGCCAAGGCACGCATCTTGGCCGATTTAGTCGTCAGCCCCCTGGTCAGCTCCTCCATTCTGTTTGGTTTTTGCGTCATGAGCGCAGTCCTCCACAGCTGCGGATATATGGCAAACGTTATGATAATTGTCAATTCATGATAGTTACGGCAGGTACTATATGGTATGACTCAAGGAGCCTGTCTCGCAAACGAGAGGTAGCCACATTGATAAGAACATCTCGGCCGGCGGGCCTGCCCGCGTACTGCAAAGCGCTAAGCGCTTTTTTCGAACAGCTCGCGGCCGATCAGCATGCGGCGGATCTCGCTGGTGCCGGCGCCGATCTCGTAGAGTTTGGCGTCGCGCAACAGCCGCCCGGTGGGAAATTCGTTGATGTAGCCGTTGCCGCCGAGGCACTGGATCGCTTCGAGCGCCATCCAGGTAGCACGCTCCGCTGCGTAAAGGATCGCGCCGGCCGCATCCTCGCGCGTGGTGCGGCCGTCGTCGCAAGCGCGCGCGACCGCGTACACGTACGACTTGGCGGCGTTCATCGTCACGTACATGTCGGCGAGCTTGGCCTGCATCATCTGGAACGTGCCGATGGGGCGGCCGAACTGCTTGCGGTCGTGCAGATAGGGCACCACCACGTCCATGCAGGCCTGCATGATGCCGAGCGGACCGGCAGCAAGAACCACACGCTCGTAGTCGAGGCCGGACATCAGCACGTTGACGCCGTTGCCGACCGCGCCAAGCACGTTCTCCTCCGGGACCTCGCAATCCTCGAACACGAGTTCGCTCGTGTCCGAGCCCCGCATGCCGAGCTTGTCGAGCTTCTGCGCCTGGGTGAACCCTTTGAAACCGCGCTCGACCAGGAACGCCGTCATGCCGCGCGCACCGGCATCCGGATCGGTCTTGGCATAGACGACGTAAGTGTCGGCGATCGGACCGTT
>JBJMSU010000033.1:0-24479 GCA_045801465.1 Xanthobacteraceae bacterium
CGGCGGTGTCGTCCCGCTCGACATCAACCACCTTTACCACAACCAGATCGCCATCATCGGGGCGACCGGCGAGACCCCCGATGACGTGAAAATGAGCCTGGAGGCCGCTGCGAGCGGACGCTTCGCCGCCGTCATCGACCGAGTGCTTCCGCTCTCGCAAGCAGTGCTGGCGCACGAGATCGTCGCGGCGCGATCCGGCATCGGCAAAGTCGTGCTCGACACCACGCGGATTTAGTATCGTTGTATTGTAGGGTGGGCAAATTCGTCTGCCGCGGCGCTGGTTGGTGGGCACGGCGTGATCGCGAATTTGCCCACCATTCAACGCGGAGATCGCGCGCCTTTGCTCACCCTACGACGCATGCGGATTGACCACCATGATCGTCGACTTCCAGCACCACTTCACCCCGCGCGAGCTGATCAAGGAGGATCCCGGCGACCGTCTCATCGTGCACTACGACGAAAGCGGCGCGCCAAGCTACACGGTTCACCGCCTCCTCTACGATCTCGACGAGCACATCAGGATGATGGACCTCGCCGGGATCGATGCGGCCTTGCTGACGAGCGCCGCCGGCATGTGCGCCGACCTCGAGCGTTCGCGCCTCTGCAACGATACGGCCAGCAAGGCCGAGCGCGACTACCCCGGCCGCTTCATCGGCGCCGCGCACGCGCATCCCCTCGGCGGCCCCACCGCCTTCCGCGAGCTCGCCCGCTGCCGCGACGAGCTCGGGTTTGCCGGCGTGGTCATCACGTCGGAAGCCGAAGGCTTGTTCCTCGACGCGCGGGAATTCGAGGCGTTCTGGACCGAAGCCGCCCGCCTCGGCATGTTCGTGTTCGTACACCCGGCGCTCAAGCTCAACCATCCGCAGCAGTTCGACGGCTATGACACCGCGCGCTCGGTCGGACGCGAATTTTCGCTGATCATGGCGACGATCCGGCTGATCAACTCCGGCGTGTTCGATCGTCATCCCCAGCTTACGGTGCATATGGCGCATCTCGGCGGCGGCATCGCGTCGATGCTGGGTCGCATCCGCAGCTATCAGGACAAGGAGTTCTGGGGCACCGCCGGAAATCCGCGTCACGGCATGAAGCCCGCGAAGGACTTCGACCACTATTTCGCGCATAACCTGGTGTTCGACACCGCCGGCTTCTGCGGGGCGATCGGAGCCGTGAAAGCCGCGCTGGTCGAGATCCCGGCCGCGCGCATCGTTTTTGCCACCGACTATCCGCAGGAGATCCGTGCGCGCGAGGTCGTGCGTGACTTCGTTACGGACATTCGCGCCCTCGGTCCGGGGGGTGAGCAGATCCTTGCCGGCAATGTCGGCCTTCTCCTCAAGGAGCGCTCGGCCGCACGACGCGCATCCGCGTGACATGCATGGCCTTCGAGCTGGTCGCCGCCGCCATCAGCCACCAATATGGATCTTTGTCCGTTCTCGAAGACATCAGCTTCACGATCCGTCAGGGCGAGATCGTCGCCATCGTCGGCCCCTCCGGCTGCGGCAAATCGACGTTGCTCGGCATCGTCGGAGGGCTGCTCAAGGCCACGCACGGCACCGTCACGGTCGCCGGCGACATGCCGCCCGACTCGCTCAACCCATTCACCTATATCTTTCAGGATTTCGCGCTCCTGCCCTGGCGCACGGTCGCGGCGAACGTCCGGCTGCCGCTCGAGCATCACCCGCTGTCGCGCGCCGAGCGGGCGGCGCGCGTCGCCGACGCGCTGAGCCGCACCGGCCTTATCGAATTCGCGCATGCCCTGCCCAAACAGCTCTCGGGCGGCATGCGCCAGCGAGTCGGCATCGCGCGGGCGCTGGTGGTCAAGCCCGCCGTGCTGCTCATGGACGAGCCGCTGTCCTCGCTCGATGCGCAGACGCGCGAGCTCCTGATGGAGGACTTCGAGGCAATCTGGGCGCGCGAAAACACCACCGGCGCCTATGTCACTCACAACCTCGAAGAAGCGCTGCACATGGCCGACCGGATCATGATCTTGCGCCGGCGCCCAGGCCGCATTCGCGAGATCGTCCCCGTCCCGATCCCGCGCCACGATCGTCGTGGCCAAGCGGCGGAGCGCGACCTTTCCCGCCTGCATGAGCAGCTGTGGTCGCATATTCGCGACGAAGCCCAATTGGCCGACCGGGAGATGAGCGATGGCTGACGTTTCGCTCGAGACGCGCAACCAAACGCCGGTGACGTTCCGCGGCGGCGGCTTCGATCCGGTTGCGCGCCAATGGGTGCCGTGGCTCTTCTTTGCCGCGGTCATAGCGGCGTGGCAGGGGGCGAGCCATGCAGGGCTGCTCGATCCGTTGTTCCTGCCGAGCCCGCTGCAGATCGTGGCGGCGCTGCAGGAGCTTGCCATGAGCGGCGAGCTCGCGCGTCATTTCGCCGCCTCGCTGATGCGGATCGGCATCGGCTGGATCATCGGCGCGGCGGCGGGCGTTGGTCTCGGCGGCCTCATCGGGCTGTTCTGGACGTGGCGTTCGGCCGGGCTGCCGTTCATCTCCGCCCTGTTTCCGATTCCGAAGATCGCGCTCCTGCCCCTGCTCATCCTCTGGCTCGGGATCGGCGAAGCCTCCAAGGTGGCCACCATCGCGCTCGGCGTGTTCTTTCCCATGGCGATCAGCGCCTATGCGGGCGTCGACAACGTGCCGCGCAACCTGATCCGCATGGCTCAGAGCTTCAATGTCCCGTTCCGCGGTATCGTCATGAACGTGATCATCCCCGGCATGCTGCCGTCGGTTCTGGCGGGCTGCCGGATCAGCGCCTCGATCGCCCTCATCCTGGTGGTGGCCGCCGAGATGATCGGCGCCAATGTCGGCATTGGCTCCTTCGTGCTCACCGCCGGCAACCTGATGCAGACCGACAAGCTGATGGCCGGCATCGTCGCCATCTCGATCCTCGGCCTCCTCATCGGGGCGGGAATCACGTGGCTCGAGCGCACGCTGTTGAATTGGAGGTGAGCGGTCGATACTCGGCGATGCCGAGAACCGTCAGACTTTTTTCCGGCCGCCGCCGCTGCGCATGCTCTCCTCAAGAAGCTCGATGTTGTTCTGGATGTACGGATTGGTCGGATCTTTTTCCAACGCCTGGGTAAACTTCGCACGTGCACGGATATAGTCGCCGCGCAGCATGTACGAGTAGCCCTGGTTGTTGAGGACTTCCGGCGTCAGACCGACGATGGCGATCGCCGCCTTGTAGGCGCGGTCGGCATGGTCGAAACGCTTGAGGCGGTCATACGAGGCGGCGAGGCCGATCCATGCCTCGGCCTTGCGCTGGGCCGGAACACGCTCGCGCTCGACCACGCGGCGAAAATGCAGCTGCGCAAGCCCGTAGTTCCCTTCCCGGAAATGCCGTTTGCCGAGCGACAGTTCGTCGTTGGCATCTTCGGCCGCGCTCCACGGGCCGAGCGGCGGCGGCTCCGGTGCGCCCTTGCGCGGGGTGGGGGCGAATACCGCGCCGGTGACATCCGCCGGTGCGGCTGCATTCGCCGCCTCGGGGGCCGGAGTCGCCGTCTCGGACGTTGCATTCGGAGTTGTCGCGGTGATGTCGGAGGCCGCCGCGGTCGCCTCCGGCGACTCCGCCGGACGAATCAGGGAGCCGATCTTGCTGGACGATTCGCAACCGGCCAGCCATACGAGGCATGCGACCGTCAGGAGAGCCCGAAATACGCCAATACTCATAACGCGTGCTCCCGGCACGGCGAAGACAACCGAATGCCAGCGCGCTTTCGTGCCGAGTGGGTGCCGGTCAGCCGCACGGAAAGCCCGCTGAAAGTTTCCAACGCGCGTTCGGGCGCAAACCGGTTCCCACTTTGCTGAACGCGCTCCAGCAACCTAACCAATGATGGTTAATAGTTTATCGCCGCCGCCGCGGGATATCGCCGATCGACGACCGCAGGGGTTTCCGTGGCACCGCCGGGCACTTATCCGGCGCCCGCCTCAATGGGTCATGAATTTGAACTGGACGTAGACCGGAAGCATGATGACGATGATGATGACCGGGAAGATGCACAAGATGAGCGGCACCGAGAGCTTGGCCGGGAGGCTGTAGGCCTTTTCCTCGGCGATCGACATCCGCTTATGGCGCATGTCGTCGCTGTAGACCCGAAGCGCCTCGGTAAGGCTCGATCCCAGCTCCTCGGACTGCTGCAGCAGGGTGGCGAACGAGCGGGCCTCTTCGAGTCCAAGCCGATCGGCGAGCTGCTCGAGCGCCTCGCTCATGGTGCGGCCGGCGCGCATTTCCAACGTCGTCATATAGAGGTTGGAGCTCAGCGACGGATAGGAATCCGCGAGCTCCCGTCCGACCCGGTCGAGGGCGGCCTCCATGGCCAAGCCGGCATCGGCGCACACGACGAGGAGGTCCATGAAATCCGGGAAGCCGGCACGGTGCTCGTTGCGGCGTCGAGCGATGCGCCGGCTGAGATACATCGACGGGGTGAGATAGCCGCCGATCGCCGAAAACCAGATCAGCGGCCAGAACATCTGCGAGTTGCCGCTCAGGAGGGGCGGCGCCAGCAGGAACGCCGCCGCTGTGAACACGATCGCTATAACCATTCGCGCCAGGAAGTAGAACGCGCCGGCGCGCGCATCGAGAAATCCGGCCTGAATCAGCCGCCGCCGCAAGCGACGCAAATCGCCTTCGCCCGACGGCGAGAAATGCCGGTTGGTATAGTCGATGAGCCGCTGGGTGGCCTGGATGCTGGCATGACGCAGCGAGCGCGAGCTGGTCTCGCCCGCGGGCCCGGCGTCGAGCCTGAGGCCGGCGGCGCGGCGCTTCACGTCGCTGCGCACGCGAACCGTCGCCATGATGCCGAAGGCGAGCGTGGCCGTCGCTGCGAACACCAGCAGGCTCATCATCAGCGCGGGATTGAGGGTGAGGAGCGAGTCCATGGCATCAAATCTTGAAGGAGACCAGGCGGTACATGATGTAGTTCCCGAACATCATCCAGGCGCCGGCCGCCGCCAGCGCGTATTTGGTGAAGTCGATGGGCCAGACGCTGGCATAGTAGTCGGGCGCGACCACCTTCAGGATGAGGAACAGGATGACCGGCACGGCCGACAGAAGGATCGCGGAGAATCGGCCCTCGGCCGCCAATGCACGGACCTTGCGCCGCATCTTGAAGCGCTGCCGGATGACGGAGGACAGGTTGTTCAGAATCTCCGTCAGTTTTCCGCCGGTCGAAGCCTGGATCGCGACGGCCGTGACGAACAGCGGCAGATCCTCCTGCCCGACGCGGAAGTAGAGATTGCGCATCGCCGTCTCGAGATCGGCGCCAAACGTGATCTCGTCGCTGACGATGCCGAACTCGCTTCCGACCGGGTCGGCCATTTCGCGGGCGACCATCTGGATGGCGATCGGAACCGGATGGCCGGCGCGCAGGCTGCGCACGATGACGTCGAGCGCGTCGGGGAATTGCGAACCGAAATTCTTTTGGCGACGGGCGCGCATGAAATAGAGCGCCGCAAAGGGCAGAACGACGCTGGCGGCGACGGCGGCCAGGCCGGCTTCGACGAAGTCTCCGCGCTGCCACAGCGCCGCCCCGAACACCGCGGCCGCTGCAACCATGTCGAGGAGGAGAACCTGTCCGACTCCCATGGTCAGCCCGGATTGCAGCACCAGCCGATTGAGGGAGAGAATGGGCAGGCTGTAGAGGCCGCCGCTGGTCAGGCCACGCTCGCGGCGGATCTGGATCAGGATGCTCTCGCGATCCGGCTGGCCCTTCATGAGCCGCAGACGCCGATTGATGCGGCTGCGGTACGAGGCGGCCGAGAAAAAGATCAGGTAGATCGCCTCGACGAACAGGACGACCGAAGCGGCGGCCAGCGCATAGATGAGGAAGACGGGATCGGACGGCATCGGTTCACAGCGGCTTGGACGGGTCGAAATAGCTGCCCGGGATGTTGACTCCCCTGGCGACGAGTTCGGCAAGGAAGCGGGGACGAACGCCGGTCGCCTGGAAATGGCCCTCGACGGTGCCGTCAGCCGCCGTGCCGGTGCGCACGTACTTGTAGATCTCCTGCATCTGGATGATGTCGCCTTCCAGGCCGGTGATCTCGGCGACGCTGGTCACCTTGCGCTTGCCGTCGGACATGCGCTGGAGCTGGACGATCAGGCGGATGGCGGCGCCGATCTGCGCGCGGATCGAGGCGACCGTCATCGGCAGGCCGGCCATGCCGATCATCTGCTCGAGGCGAGAAATGGCATCGCGCGGCGTATTGGCGTGAACGGTCGCCATCGAGCCCTCGTGGCCGGTGTTCATCGCCTGCAGCATGTCGAACGCTTCCTCGCCGCGGCATTCGCCGAGGATGATGCGGTCCGGCCGCATACGCAGCGCGTTCTTGACGAGCTCGCGCTGACGGATTTCGCCCCTGCCCTCGATGTTGGGCGGCCGCGTCTCCATGCGGCCCACATGCGGCTGCTGCAGCTGCAGCTCGGCCGCATCCTCGATGGTGACCAGGCGCTCCTTGTCGGAAATGAAGGCGGACAATGCATTGAGCATCGTCGTCTTGCCCGAACCGGTTCCGCCCGAGATGATCGTGGTGACCCGCGCGCGTACGGCAGCAGCCAGGACTTCGGCCATCGGCGGCCGCAGCGCTCCGACGTCGACGAGCTTCTGCAGGTTGAACGGCTTCTTGGAAAACTTACGGATAGAGACGAGCGGTCCGTCCACACCGATCGGCCGCACCGCAATGTTGATGCGCGAGCCGTCGAGCAGACGCGCATCGCACAAGGGTTGCGTCTCGTCGACGCGGCGGCCGACGGCGGAGACGATCTTGTTGATGATGCGAAGAAGATGCGGTTCGTCCTTGAACCGCACCAGCGTCGGTTCGAGCACGCCGGCCCGCTCGACGTAGACGCATTCGTGGCCGTTGATCAGAATGTCGTTGACGGTCGGGTCCTTGAGCAGCGGCTCGATCGGTCCGAGACCGGTCATTTCATCGAGGATCTCGTCGACGAAGCTTTCGAGCTCCTGGGCGTTGAGCGCCAGGCGCTCCGACAGGACGTATTGCGAGACCAGGCGATGCACGTGCCGGCGAATCTCGTCCTCCGGCATCCGCTCCAGGACCGAGAGGTTGATTTCTTCGATCAATCGCCGGTGCAGCCGCACCTTGGCGTCGAGAAGCTTCTCGGTCAGCAGGCGGCTCGCCACGGCGGCCGGATCGGGGGCGGCTTCAACCGGTTCCGGCGGCAGCGCAATGTCGCTCGCCGGCACGGATTCGGGCTCGCCCGCCGGGACCAGGTCCGGCGCGGCCACTCGCCGTACAGTGAAACGTCCCAACATGCCCTGTTCCCTAATGCACCTGTCTCATCCGGTTTTGCGTGATCTCGCCGCGGCTCAGCGCGCCCACAGGAGCCCGCGGGTTTTCTCCGCCGGCGCTCCGCCTCGCTGGGCCGCCTTCGCGGCCGGCCGCGGATCGATCAGTTTCTTGAGCTCGGCCGCAACCGCATTGCGCGGCTTCACCTCCTCGAGCGGGACCCCGCGATCGATCGCTTCGCGCACCAGCCCGTAATTGTTGGGGATGGTGCCGGCGAGCGTCGCGCCGAGCGCCTGCTTGAGGTCGGCTTTGCGCAGGCCGGGGCCGAACATCCGCTGTTCGAAGCGGTTGACGATGATTTGCGGCTGCACCGCATCGCCCAGCCGTTCGTTCATGGCCGTGACGAGCTGCTTGGCATAGCGCAGTCCCGGTACTGTCGATTCGGTGACGATAAAGAGCCTGTTGGAGCCGATCAGGACGTTGTCGGTCCAGGAAAACCACGTCCGTGGGGTGTCGATGACCACGTGATCGAAACGGGTCGACACGAGATCGAGCAACCGCGTCACCACGTCCGGATCGAACGAGCGCATTTCCGCCGGCCGGTGGGGCGCGGCGATGACGGAGAGGCCGGACGCATGCTGCGTCAGCATGATCTCGAGCAGCTGACTGTCGAGGCGCTCGGGTCGAGGCTCGATCTCGTTGAGATCGAGCCGCGGCTCGAGGTCGAGGTAGTCGGCACAGGCGCCGTGCTGAAAATCGAGGTCGACAAGGCAGGTCGAGGCGCCGCTGCGCTGTCCCATGCGCAGGAGCAGGAGCGCGGTCTGGATCGCCAGGGTGGTCACCCCGACGCCGCCCGCGGCCGGCAGGAAGGTATAGATTTGCGCTTCCTTGACTTCCGAACCGGCGGCCTCCTGCGCCACGCGCGCACAGGCGCGCACCAGGTCGACCGGCGCGATCGGCTTGACCAGAAAATCGGCTACGCGGACCTGCAGCAGCTGGCGCGCGACGGCCTCGCTGAAGGCCTGGGTCACGACGATAATAGACGGCCGTCCGCCAAGCCGCGCCACCAGCCGCTGCAGCGCCTGGAAATCTTCCGATCGCGTGGAGTCGATATCGGCAACAACGACGGCGGCATCGCCCATATCGAGCATGGCATGGTCGGCAACGCTGCCGCTGACGACGCTCAAGTCCATCTGGCCCGAGCTGCCGAACGTGGTGCGGACCGACTGTTCGAACTCGCTGTCCGCCGTCAACACGACGACCCGAGTCTTGGCTCCCTGCGCTGATACACCGTTCAGCATGACCCGCTCACATCATCCTGCTCGCCGCCGGCACCGCCGGGGCGTTTCGGAACATTCGAATTCGCGCCGCGCGAGTCTGAGGTCGCCGACGCCTCCCAGTGGCCGCTCCTAGAGCGACATGACTGTTCGTCGAACCGTCATCTCGCTCTGGCTTCTTGCCCGAGCATGATCTTTTCCGAAAACCGACAGCCACTTTTCGGGATCATGCTCTAGGCCCGTGCCGTTTTATGTCGTCCGCGCGCCGCCATGAGCCATCACGGGGTGCTCGGGGTGCTTTCCCCCTGCTGCTGGGCATACGGGACCGAGCTCGTAGCCGTGGTTGCCAGGGGAGTGGTTTTGTTGGTCCGGTATCGCGCGATGGCGCGCTGCATCCGCTGTCCTTCCGATCCGAAGTCGCGGTCGGCGGAGGCGCGCGGCCAGGGATCGATGATGTGAGCGACCTTGTTCGCCTCGATCGCGTCGCCAGCATGGAAAGCGACGGCGTCGCGGCGGTCGTAGTAGATGTCGGCGCAGCCGCCGAGCGTCGCGACGAATGCGAGGACGAGGAGCGTGGGTGTTGTGAATTGCCGCATCACGAAGCTCCCTTCGGCAGGTCGAGGATATGGCCGAGCGGCCTGATCGGACGCGCCGCCGGCACTTCATCGCCCAGCTGGCGCGGCGTCAGCTCGGCGCGACCTTTGATGAACAGGTCGGCGTCGTTGCCGGCCACCGTATTGTCGAGCGGCGTCTTCAATTGCTCGGCCGGCCGCGTCGGTCGCACGAGGTGCGGCGTGACGATGATGGCGAGGTCCGTCTCCTGCTTCTGGTACTGCGTGCTGCGCAGCAACGGGCCGATCACCGGCACGTCACCGAGCCATGGGAACTGCTTCTGGTCGCTCGTATCGATGCTCTGCAGCAGGCCGGCGATGGCGAAGCTCTGGCCGTCGCGCAGCTCGATCGTGGTGTTGGCGCGGCGCACCGTGAGGCTGGGCAGCCGCAAGCCGCCGATCTGGATGACGTTGCCCGCGTCGAGCTGGCTGACTTCCGGCTCGATCTTCAGATTGATCACGCCGTTCTGCAGCACCGTCGGCGTGAAGGCGAGGCCGACACCGTACCGCTTCCATTCGACCGTGATGGTGTCGCGATTGCTGGCCACGGGAATGGGAAACTCGCCGCCGGCCAGGAAGCTCGCGGTATCGCCGGAGAGCGCAATCAGATTGGGCTCGGCCAGACGCCGGACCAGGCCTTTGCCTTCGAGCGCCTGAATCATCGTGTCGACCTCGACACCGTTGCCGACCATCCTGCCGATGGCGAGACCGAACGGTGTGTTGCCGCTGGCGAGAGCGATCGGGATGGCGCCAAGCCCACCGCCTGCAAACGCACCAGTGGCCGCGCTGGCGTTCCTGGCGATCACGTTCCAATTGATGCCGAGCTCGCGGCCGGCCGTCCGCGAGGCTTCGACGAAGCGCACTTCGAGCATCACCTGCTGCGGCTGCATGACTCTGACCGAATTGATGACCTCGCTGGCGAAATGCTTGGCGATGCTGACGGCGGTGTCGACCGTCACGGCGTCGGGGGCGCTCCCGGACAGCAGGATGCGGCCGTTGACAGAGGCCACGCGGAAGCGAGCGTTCGGGAAGCGCTCGCGCAACTCGGTGCCGAGCACCGAGGTATCGTGGGTCACCTCGATGTCGAAAACACCGACCAGCCCCTTGTCGCCGCCGTAAACGGAAAGCCGGGTGGTGCCGACCTTCTTGCCGAGGATGGAGAGCGAGCGGTCGGTCAGCGGCACCACGTCGGCAATTTCGGGATCGCTGACGATCACGTCGGCGAAGGTGCGGTCGGTGCGAACGGTTTCCGACTTTCCGCCGGTCAACCGAATCGATGCGGATTTTTGCGAAGAGCCGACCTGGATCTGAAGCTCGTCGGCACGCGCCACGCCCGTGCAAGCGAGCGCGGTCATGGCGGCGAAGATGGCGATCGACAGGCGCCAGCGGCTCGCTGCGGCGCGGGTTCTTTCCCGATCAGTGCTGTACTGGTTCACGTGTGCCCCCGAACTTGTCCCCGATTACTGCTTTGTACGCTGCAGTCCGTTTGCCTCGCGCCCGTCCGTCCCCTCGGCCGGCACGTTGTAGTCCTGCGGCTTGCCGCTGCGCGTCACGGTGATCGTCGCCATCGACTTGGCGTTGGTCGGGCGCACCGTCATGTAAGGGCTGTCGAGATCCATCAGCGTGATCCGGCGAGCGCCTTCCACCATCTGCTCGCCGGCCTTGCGCAGGGCGAGCGAGAGGGAGCCGGCCGTAGCGGCCAGCGACAGCCGCTGTGCCGCCCCGGTGTCCACTTCGAGCGTCACCGCCCGCGCCACGGTAGGCTTGTCGGCGGCGTTGTCGGCGATCTGATCGACCGCGAGCACCCGGATGTTCTGCAGCACCAGGTCGGTGGCGGTGGAATTCTTGTCCGAGTTCCGCGTCATCAGCACATCGACATGGTCGCCCGGCAGCACGAAACCGGCGACACCCTCCACGTCGTTGACGCGCACGGTGACGGCCTTCATGCCCTCCTGCAGGATCGCCGAGAGCGTTCCCTTTTGACCGGGTCCGGTGATCTTGGAGGCGAGGATCGGCTCGTTCGGCTCGATCGAATAAAGAACGATGCGCTTTCCCGGCGCCAGCAGGTCGGCGACCGTCGTAAACGTTCCCGTCGGAACCGCACCTTCCGGCCAGGCGACCTCGCGCAGCGTCTGCGGCGAGAGTTGGTGCCCGAACCGCAGCGGCTGACTCGCCACGACGACGGTTTTCGTCGCCGCCACCGGAGCTGGACTTGCATCGCCCGGTTTCAACCGCTCGGCCTGATTGTTGAGCCAGGCTTGCGCCACGAATACGGCGAGCAGCCCGAACAGGACCGCCGACGCCAACATCACAATGGTACTCGTACGCACTGCGTCGCCTCTAAGCTGGGTGACCTGGTTACTCTTCACCCCGCGTCGACAATGAATTGCGAGTATTGAATTCTTCTTGAAACCACGTGCGTCGCTGGGTTTATGTTCAATGGCGCGTGAAGAACTATGACTTACGAAGCGTTAAGTGGTGGCGCAGCAACTGGAGCGAAGCGATAACGTTGACGGATTGAGGCGCGTCGGCGCGTCTCATGATTTCCGAAAGGCGGCCCATTGCGTTTGAGGAATGGCTAACCATCTTGCGAACACGGGCTGCGGCGTCAGCACCGCGTGCGTAAGACGCGCACTTCTGCCCGCCTATGGTTGGAGCATGATGCTTTCGAACACTGAGGGCCGCTTTTCGGGATCATGTTCTGCGGCAATCGGCTCGCGCTTCGACATCTTTTTGCTCGTTTCTTTCCGGACAGAAGAGCAATGAAAACCCCATCAGTTCTGGCGTTCCTGGCACTCATCCTCGGCTCTTGCCTTCCAGCACTGGCGCAGGAACATCCGCCACAGGCGGAGGCCGCGTCCGAGCAACGGCAGCAGCGAGCCGGCGTTCTTTCACTGTTGCCGGCGGATGCGGTGACGGAGCACACCCTCGACGCGCGCTCCGGCAAGATCGCCTACACGGCAACGGCTGGCACCTTGCCGATTTTCGACCAGAGCGGCGAGCGCAAGGCGTCCATCTTCTATACCGCCTATGTGGTACGCGACGCCGACAAGGCCAGCCGTCCGGTCACCTTCGTGTTCAACGGGGGTCCCGGCGCGGCATCGATCTACCTGCATCTGGGTGTCGTCGGTCCGAAGGTCCTCGACTTCGGTCCCAGCGGTCGCGATGGCGCCGCCGCCCGGCTGCGCGACAATCCCGCGACCTGGCTCGAATTCACCGATCTCGTCCTCGTCGACCCGGTCGGCACCGGCTGGAGCCGCACCGCCAAAGCGGAGGACACGAGCTACTTCGGCGTGCGGCCCGACGCGCAGGTCATGGCGAAAGTCATCGCCCTCTATCTCGCGCGCAACGGCAGGACCGCATCGCCCAAATACATCCTGGGCGAAAGCTACGGCGGCTTTCGTGCCATCAAGGTCGCGCGGGTGCTTCAGCACGATCAGGGTATCGTCGTCAGCGGCATCGTAATGGCCTCACCGCTGATCGAGGGCGGCTACGTATTTGGCAGCGGCGACCGCTATTCGCTCGGCTGCGCCTTGCAGCTGCCGTCTGTCGTGGCGGCTGAGCTCGAGCGCAATGGCGCCTTCACCACGCAGGCGCTCGCCGAGGCCGAGCGCTTCGCCATGAACGACTATCTCTCAGCACTGGCGGGACGGCCGCCCCAAGGCGAAGCGGCCAAGACGTTCTATGGCCGTGTGGCACAGATCACCGGCCTTCCCGCCGATCTCGTGGCGCGCTCGCGCGGCTGCGTCCGCAACGCCTATCTCAAGCACCGGCGCGAGGCGCAGCGCGAGATCTTGAGCATCTACGACGCGACCTTTGCGACCCCGGACCCGTTTCCCGAAAGCGACAACCGGCACAGTCCCGATCCGGTGCTCGACGGGTTTACCCGCGCGCTCGGCGGCACGTTCGTCGGCTATGCGCGCGACCACCTCGGCTTCAAGACCGACATGACGTACGCGGTTCTCAATTCCGACGTGAACGGCAAGTGGGAGTGGGACCGCGGCTCGCGCGGCGCACCGCCCAGCATCAGCGATGACATGCGTGAGTTCCTGTCGCTCAATCCCTCGTTCCGCCTGCTCGTCGTGCACGGCTATGCCGACCTCGTGACGCCGTATGCGGTCAGCCGCTATGTGATCGATCATCTCCCCGAGCTCGGCGAGCCGGACCGGGTGCAGCTCAAGGTCTATCCCGGCGGCCACATGTTCTATTTCGCCGAGCGCGCGCGCCTGGCTTTCACCGACGACGTCAAGGGGTTTTATCAGGCGATTCAGTAGCGCGTCGCCGTCATCTCGACGAGCGACGTCACGTCATCGATTTCGTCGACACTCCAGATCCGTTCGGCCAGCTCGCCGGCTTGCCGGTCACCCAGCACCGGTCCGACCAAGCCGTAAAACTTGGCCGTGAGTCCGCCGTCGTCGAGCGGCACTTGCCGCGAACCGAGCGCCTCGTCGGCCTGGCGTACGAACGTCCCGCGCGGCGTCGTCACGGTGACGCGCGCCGGGCGCAGCTGCGGATAGAGCCGGTCGATGTCGGGCGGCGCGCTCACGGTAAGCTTGCGTGCCGCCTCGGCCATGGCCGGATCGCGCCGGGCGGCATCGGAGAAATGCTCGAGCTGAATGCCCCGGAACCGCAGGGCGAGCGCCATGAGGTAGGGAAAGCTCAGTTGCGCGCTGGCAAAATCGTCCCATCCGGTATGCGCATGTTCGGCGGCGATGCGGTACGTGGCAACGTCGACCCGTTTCACCTCGTCGGCGGCGATTTTCTCGCTCTCGAGGAGACCGATCAGCGCCTCAACCGCGGGCTGGATGTGCCGGCAGCAGGCATACGGCTTGATGTAGCAATCGGTGATGCCGAACGGCACGGCGGGTGGGAGCTCGATGGCGCGTGCCGCCTCGGTGCCGAGCGCGAACGCCTGCATGAATCCGTCGCGCCCCTCGATCACGCCGGGCGGTCCCTGGACCCCCTGCTGGGCAAGGAGCGCGGCCTGCAGACCTTCGCGCGCCGCATGTCCGGCGTGCAGGCGCTTGATGTCGGCGCCGCCATTGATGAAGGCGAACAGGCCGGCCGAGCTGGATGCCGCGATACCGAGAGCATCGGCAAGCTGGTCCGCGTCGAGACCGCGCAGCTTGCCGGCCGCCATGGCGGCGCCGAACGGGCCGACCGCACCGGTCGGGTGGAATCCGCGCCGGCGCAGGTCGGGGTGACAGGCGCGCGCCAGGCAGATGGCGGTCTCGTAGCCGGCAACGATCGCTGAGAGCAACGCCTTGCCGTCGGCGCGACCTTCGTAGGCGACGGCAAGCGCGGCCGGGATGACAACGCAGCCGCAGTGGGCGGAGCCATGCCGGTAACCGTCGTCCAGCTCGATGCCGTGGGCCGCGGTGCCGCCGAGGAATGCCGCATCGAGGAGATCGGCGCGCCGCGCGCGCCCCGGCACCGGCACGTTCCCGGCGCCGCGCACCGATGCGAGCATCGCCGCGGCATTGGTGGCGACGTTTCCGTCGGCCCCGGCGATCATCACGCCGATGGTGTCGAGGAGATGACGCTTGGCATAATGCCTGACCTCGGAGTCGAGTGCCGCGTAGCGCAACCCATTCACGAACGCGACGATGGCATCGGTAGCGCGCTCAAGCGGCGCGGCGGCGTGCAGGACCTCGGCGTGCGACATGGGATTCCTCCGGTAACCAATCTACGCCTTACCGATCAGCTTCACCATCGCCGGATAGTAATTCTTGCCATAGCCGGCGCGGCTCGTGGCTTCGAGCAGCGCGCAGGTGTGGCGCGCGGCTTCGGCGTTCACGCCGGTTTCCTCGGCCAGTTCCAGCGCGAGGCGGATGTCCTTGATGGCGTAGTCGGTGGGAAAGGCGTCTTGCGGAAAGTCGTCGGGCACCAGGTGCTTGAGGCCGGGTGTCCGCAGCGCCGCGCTGTCGGCAGAGCCTTTGGCCATCGTCTCGAACAGCAGGCCCGCGTCGAGGCCGGCGCGGCGGCCGATGGTGATCGCCTCGGCCAGCGCATTGACGGTCATGAACACCACCATGTTGTTCAGGATCTTGACGGTCTGGCCGGAGCCGACGTCGCCGCAATGGGTGGCGGTGCCCATGCACGCGAGATAGGGCGCGACCGCCGCGAAGACCTCGCGCGAGCCACCGACCATGATCGACAGCGTGCCGTCGCGCGCCCGCTGGCGCATGCCGGCAACCGGCGCGTCGATGAAGGCGATGGCATGCGGCTCAAGCCGCGCGGCGAGCTCCGCCATGAGCTTCACCGGGCTCGTGCTCATGTCGACGATGGTGTGGGTGCGTCCCTTGGCGGCGACGAGACCGTCCTCGCCGCAGCAGACGTCCTCCACCTCCACGCCGCTCGGCAGCGCCAGGAACACCGCATCGGCCGCCCGCGCCACCTCCGCAATCGAGGCGCAAGCCTGCACGCCTTGTCGGGCAAGGTGCTGCACCGGCTCTCCCCGCTGGTCGAAACCGAAGACCGGCCGGCCCGACTTCGCCGCCAGGTTGGCGCACATGGACGCGCCCATCACCCCGAGCCCGATGAAGCCCAGCGTCTCGATCGACTTTGACGGTGCCATGGCGCCTACCCTCCGTCGCAAGATCACGTTCCGCGAATGCGCGCGAGCACCGGCAGGAGGTACGAGATGAACCGATCGGGGTCCTCGCTCATGGGAAAATGGCCGAGCCCCTTCATGATGGTTGCCTCGGCGCCGGTGCGGCGCGCGACATCGAGCGTGCCTTCGGTCGTGCACGAATAATCGTATTCGCCGGTCAGCAGAAACAGGGGACAGCGGTGCGTGTCGATTTCGTCGACACGGTCGCGGATGTCGCCGTCGACCTTGTAGAAATAGAGGTCGCCCTTGAACACGCCGGGCCCGCCCTGCATGTAGTGCCACAGCGTTTCCCAGCGCGCGGTGCTGGGCGCCGTCGGCGCGATCAGGCCGGAGACCACGCCGGCGCACACCTCGCCGCCATGCACGTCCGGCCGGTGCAGCCAGCTCACGTCATAATAAGGTTCGACATGCGCCGCCGACTCCAGCCCGATCAGCGCGCGGAAGCGCTCGGGATGCTCGTGCGCCAGGTGGAGGACGATGCGGCCGCCGATCGAGCAGCCCATCACCACCGGCTTGTCGAGCCCGAGCGCGTCGGCGATCTCCACGATCATGCGCACGTAGTCACGCGAGGTGAGGCGGTAATCGGCATCCTGCCAGCCCGGCGGCGGCGAGGATTTCCCGTGCCACGGCATGTCGAAGGCGATGACGCGGTAGTCGGCGATCACGCGCGGATCGTTGAGCACGCCGCGGTATTGGCGCGCATCCGAGCCGGCCGTATGCAGGCAAAGAAGCGGAATGCCGTGGCCGGCCTCCTCGACATAGAGGCGATGCGGCTGCCCGAGCAGCTCGAGATTCAGATAACGGCCAACGATCGGCTCGAAGCCCGGCGCAAAGCGGTCGCTCATCGCGTCGCCTCGCGACGCGGCGCGGCGAGCACGTCCTTGAAATAGAGAAGATTGGCCATCAAAGGATGCAGATCGCCTTCGATGCGCAACAAGCCTTGCTTGAACAGCGCGAACAGATCGTTGAATCCGGGCGGCGGCAACCGCTGCCAGAAGGTTTCCCACGCCTGGCGCGGCGCGCGGAGCGCGAAACTGTAGTTCGGCGTCAGGAACGGGCCGGCCGTCACTGTAACGATGCGTCCATCGACGATGCGGATGAGATACCCGGCGTCGCCGAGATCGAGGAGAAAGGTGGTGTCGACGAACCGTCCGCGATGCACCAGCCTTTCATCGGCGTTCACCAGCTCGGCCAGTCGTTCGATCATGCTGTCCCCGTTCACGCCAGCTTCACCAGGGCATCAACGGCGACGACACCCTCGCCCGCACGGCGCACGATCAGCGGGTTGATCTCGGCCTCCGCCACCATGGGATCGTGCACAAGCGCAAGCTGCGACAGCGCCACGATGGCACGGGCGAGCGCATCGAGATCGCCGGCCGGCTTGCCGCGGTATCCGGCCAATATCTTCAGCGCCTTGACCTCGGCGATCATCGCCTCTGCTTCGGCAAGATCGACCGGCGCCAGGCGCAGGCTGCGGTCGCGATAGATTTCGGTCAAGACGCCGCCGGCCGCGACCATAACCAGGGGTCCCACGTCGCGGTCGACGCGGTAGCCGACCAGAACCTCGCCGAGCCCGGCGACCATCGGCTGCACCAGCACCCGCTCGACAGCCAAGTCCGGCCGCTGCGCGGCGACGCTGCCGCGGATGGTCTTGATGGCGGCGAGCAGGTCCGCGCCGGATCGCACGTCCAGCACCACGCCGCCGATATCGGTCTTGTGCGCGAGCGCGGATGACAGCACCTTCACGGCGAGCGGATATGCGAAGGGGAGCTCGGGCGTCCGCTCCACGCTCGACTCGATGGCAACGGCGGGCGCCCGCGCGATGCCGAGACGGTCGAGCAACGCGCCGGCTTCAAGCTCGTCGAGGAGACGCCCAGAGCCGCAGGACGGGGTGCGGTCACGCGCAACGATCGGCTTCGGTATGCGCCGCCGGGCCGCTGCGGCGATCGCGTCGGCACAGGCTTCGGGTGTGCGGAAGCCCGGGATGCCGGCGCTCCGGAGGAGCGCGAGCGCCTGCGGCGCCTCGGGGACGATGAAGGCGGCGAGCGGCTTGGCCGCACCGGCGCAATCGACGATCGGTTGCACGGCGAGCTGCGGGTGGAAGCGCGCGGACGATCCGACGACCGCCAGCACGAGGTCGAATTCCGGCGCGGTCAGCAGGATGTCGAGCGCCGCCTTCATGACGTCGTAGCGCGCGCCCGCGATGGTGAGATCGATCAGGCGCGCCGGCGTGACCTCGATCCCGACCTTGGCCAAACGCGCGAGCGTGGGGGCGCTCGGTCCCTCCACCGCGACGCCGCTCGCCGCGATGCGATCGATCGCCATGCTGGCACCGCCGCCCGTCGTCGTCACCACGCCGACGCGGATGTGCGAGCCGAGCGGGATGCGCGCGAGCAGCGGCAGTCCCTCGACCAGCCCGTCGAACGTGTCGGCCCTGGCGATCCCGCAGTCGGCGAGGAACGCATCCGCCATATCGTCTTCGCCGGCGAGCGCACCGGTGTGCGACACGGCGAGCTCGCGCGCTTCCGCCGAGCGGCCGAGCTTGTAGGCGAGGATCGGCTTGCCGGCCGCCGCCGCGGCCAGCGCAAAAGCGCGGAGCGCGTCGGCCTTGCGCATGGTCTCGAGGAACAGGAGGTAGGCGTCGACATCGGGATCGTTGAGCGTGCTGGCGCAAATCTCACCTATGGACAAATCGACCTCGCTGCCGACCGAGACGAGGCCGGCAAAGCCGATGCCGCAGGCCGCGCCGCGCGAGAGAAACGCGCCGATCAGACTGCCGCTGTGCGAGGCGGCGAAGATGCGCCCGACCCGAAGATCGGGTTCGGCAAAAGCCGCATTGGCGGTCAGCAGCACCTTGTCGCGCAGATTGACCACACCGAGACTCGACGGTCCGACCAGACGGATGCCGGTCTCGGCACAGACGCCGCGGAGGCGGGCTATTCGCGCCGCGCCGTCACGGTCGCTTTCGGTGAAGCCATCGGCCAGGATGGTCGCGACCGGCACGCCCAGGCGCCCGCATTCCTCCACGGCCGCCACGGCACCGTCGGTGGGGGTGACGATATAGGCGTGGTCGGGCCGTTCCGGCAGCGCGCCGAGCGAGCGCCATGCCGGCTCCCCCAGCACCGTGTCGCGCCGCGCATTGACCGGATAGATGCGACCGGCATAGCCGGCCTGGCGCAAGTACTTGAGCGGGCGTCCGGCGGTCTTTCCGGCGTCGTCCGACTGTCCGACGATGGCGACCGAACGCGGCGAGAGCAGCGCTTGCCGCAGAAGGGCATTGCTCGCTGGCGCAGGCGCGGCGCCCTTCTCCCTCTCCCCTTTGGGGAGAGGGCCGGGGTGAGGGGGATAGGACCTATCGAGAGTCATGCGCCCCCTGACCCCAACCCTCTCCCCGACGGGGAGAGGGAGCACGCATCAGCCAGCTCTGCGTCCAAGCGCCAGTCATCTCCAGGCGGTCGAGGGCGAAGCGCCGCACCGATTCGGCAAACAGCCGTTGCTCGTCCGTGAAGGCGAAATTCATGGCGCGGCTCTCGCGCTGCGATCGCCGAACAGGTGCGCGCGGAAACGATCGCGCAGGAATGACGCATCGAAGTTGCGGCGGAACGCCGGAGGCTCATTCGGCTTGACGCGCACCGACACGAAGGAAGTCCCGTTCCCCTCGCGCAGAAGCAGCGCGCCGGTGGCGAGATCATCCGCGACCGCGACGGTCGCGGTGCGCTTGATTCCGGCGCCCGCCGCGATCTTCTCCAGATCCACGCCCAGGCTGGTGTGGCTCCGCTGCCAGCCGGTCTCGCCATAATGGCCGTTGTCGACGCACAGGATGGAAAGGTTGGGCGGGTTCATCACGGCGATCGTGGCGAGCGCGCCGAGATTCATCAGCAGCTCGCCGTCCCCGGTGACCACGAGCACGCGCCGATCCGGCCGCGCCAAGGCGAGGCCGAGCCCCATCATGCAGGCCGCCCCCATGGCCCCGCCGAGCGAGTAGACATGCGCAGCGTCGCCGGTCACGGCGCCGACGTCGCACGCCGTGCCGCCCAGGCCGGCGATGATGAGGAAATCTTCATGCGGTCCGATCAACAGTGGCACCGCTTCGCTGCGCTCGAGCACGAACGCGGGCGCAACGGCGGCGGCCAAACCGGTGGCGACGGAACCTGGCATTCTAGTGCCCCGCTTCCGAAGTTCGTGATACATGGCAGCACCCTCTGACACGAACTTCGGAAGCCAAGGGGCCCTAGCAAGTCTATGTTTTTAGTGCCGCTTTTCGATTTGAAGTTCCTACACGAGTTTGCGGCAGGCGCTGCAGGAACTTCAAATCGGCGGCACGAGAACCTCAAAACGGCTTGGCGCCGATCAGCCTCTGGGTCAGCAGCACCGCGACCGCCTGGCCGCCCTTGAACGCCATCGTCAGCGCCGCACCCGTCGTCGGATTCACGTCTTCCGGCCGCTCGATACGCAGGCAGATCACCCCCATGGCTTCCAGCACCGGCTGCGTCGCCTGGCCCATGGGATATTGCCACGGATTGCCCTCGCCGAAATCGCCGCGCATGCTCACCAGCGTCAGGAACGGAAAGCGGCCGCCCTTGATCAGCGACAGCATATTGATGCAGTTGCCGACACCGCTCGACTGCATCAGCAGCACCGCCCGCGCCCCGCCGAGATCGGCACCGGCAACGAGTGCGACGCCCTCCTCTTCGGTCGTGAGCGGCACCGACAGGACGTCCGGATCGTTCAACGAGCGATCGATCAGGATCTGGTGGCCGGCATCCGGCACATAGGCGAACTGCGTCACCGCATGGCGGCGCAGCAGATCGTAGAGCTCGTTCTGCCAGGCGCCGGCCGCCATGGATTGACTCGCCTCGTTCATGCCTACTCCGCCTTGGCGCCCGACTGACGCACGATCGCCGACCATTTGGTCTCCTCGCGGTCAATGTCGGCGGCATATTCCTCCGGCGTGCTCGCCAGCGGCTCGGTGCCTTCCGTCGCCATGCGCTGCTGCGTCTCAGGCGCCGCCACCGCCATGCGCAAGGCCGCGTTGAGCTTGTCGACGATCGGCCGCGGCGTGCCGGCCGGCGCCGCAATCCCGTAGTGCAGCACCGCCTCGTACTCCGGCAGCCCCGCCTCGGCGACCGTCGGCACATCGGGAAAAACCGGCGAACGTTTCGACCCGGTCACCCCGAGCGCGCGCACCTTGCCGTCCTTGACGATGCCGACCGCCGAGGGGAGCGAGCTGAAATAAACGGCGACGTGGCCGCCGAGGAGATCGGTCAGCGCCGGACCGGTTCCCCGATACGGAACATGGGTGAGCTTCACGTCCGCCATGTGCTCGAACAAGACGGTGCCGAGATGGATCCCGCTGCCGACGCCGGCCGAGGCGTAGTTGAGCTTGCCCGGTTCTTGTTTGGCGAGATCGATCAGCTCGCGGATCGAGCGGGCCGGAATCGACGGGTGGACCAGGATGATGAGGGCGCTGGTGCCAATCAGGCCGACGGGCGCGAAGTCCTTGCGTGGATCGTAGCCGACATTGCCGTACAGCGTCGGATTGACGGCCAGCGTACCGGTCCCGCCGATCACCAGCGTGTAGCCGTCGGGCGCGCTCTTCGCCACCTGGCGGGTTGCGATGGTGCCACCGGCGCCGGCGCGATTCTCCACGACGATCTGCTGCCCGAGCACGCGGCTCATGGTGTCCGCAACGGTTCGCGCCATGACGTCATTGCCGCCGCCGGCCGCGTAAGGCACCACCAGCGTGATGGGACGCGTGGGGTAATCCTGCGCGACGGCCGGGCCGGCCAGGGTCGCTGAGACGACCGCCGCCAACGCGAGAGCATGCGTTCGAAGATTCATTACTCCGCCTTGGCGCCGGAATCCTTGACCACCTTCGACCACTTCGTCTCCTCGCGGTCGATCTGCGCGGCGTATTCTTCCGGCGAGCTCGGGGTCGGCTCGGCCCCGTCGGTAGCCAGGCGCTTGCGCACCTCGTCGCTCGCGAGCGCGGTGCGGAGCGCCTTGTTGAGCTTGTCGATAATCGGGCGCGGCGTGCCGGCCGGCGCCACCAGCCCGTAATACAGCGAGGCTTCGAAGCCGGGGATTCCGGCTTCCGCAATGGTCGGCACGTCGGGTAACAGGCTGGAGCGCTTGGCGCTGGTCACCGCCAGCCCGCGCAACTTGCCTTCCGCAATATTGGCGTGCGTGGCGGGAATTGGCGCAAACGCCATCGGGATATGCCCGCCGAGCAGATCGGTTAGCGCCGGGCCCGTCCCCTTGTAGGGAACATGGGTGAGCTCGATCCCGGCCGCGCTGGCAAAATACACGCCGGAGACATGGCTGACGGTGCCGACGCCGGCGGAGCCGTAATTGACCTTGCCGGGGTTGGCCTTGGCATGGGCGACCAGGTCCTTGACCGACTGCACGTTGAACGACGGATGCACGACCAGCGAGTTGGGCGCATGGCCGATCAGGCCGATGGCGTCGAAATCCTTGCGCGGATCGTAGCCGGCGGTCGGATAGAGCGTCGGGCCGATCGCCAGCGTTCCGGTATAGCCCAGCAGGATCGTATAGCCGTCCGGCGTCGCCTTCGAGACCGCGCGGGTGGCGATGGTGCCGCCGGCGCCGCCGCGGTTGTCGACGACGATCTGCTGGCCCAGCGCTTCGCTCAGCTTGTCGGCAACGATGCGCGCCACGATCGTGGTGCTGCCGCCGGGCGGGAACGGCACGACCAGCGTGATCGGGCGATTGGGGTACTCTTGCGCCGCCGCCGCGCCGAGGCCGAGCATGGCGATCAGCGCCAGCGCCGCGCAGAAACGAATCTTCAACCCGGGCATTCGACCTCCACTCATCGTGTTGCCGCCCCATGACCGGCACTGACACGCCATGGTATAGAAATCTAGCACAGCGCAAAGGAGCCTGGATGTCCTGGGCGGAAAGTTTCCTCGGCACCCTGAAGGAGAACGACGTACGGCTCGTCACCTACGTTCCCGACAACGTGCTCACGCCGCTGATCACGGGAGCCTGCGCCGACAACTACTTCATCACGGTCGGAACCACGCGGGAGGACGAAGCGGTCGGGGTGGTGGCGGGGGCCTGGATGGCGGGCATGCGCGGCTGCGTCATGATGCAGACGAGCGGCTTCGGCACGCTGCCGAACGCGCTCGCTTCGCTCCTCGTCCCGTACCAGATCCCGGCGGTCCTGATCGTCTCCGAGCGGGGAACGCTGGGCGAGTTCAACGTCGGCCAGGTTCTCGTCTCCCGCACCATGCGCCCGACGCTGGACGCCATCGCGATGACGCATCACACGCTCGCCGACGAGGCGGCGATGCCGTTCATGGTCGACCGCGCCATCAAGCAGGCGGTCGCGACGCAAAGCCCGGTGGCGCTGATCCTGTCGCCGCTGCTGACCGGCGGCAAAGTGTTCAAGACCTGATGCGGCGCTCGGCGGAGAAACTCGCTCCATCCCTCCCTCCGGCAGGGCTATCGCCTATGAGCGTCCCAGTTTCGCCGTGGCCGTGCCACTTGCTCCACCTCCCCTTGAAAAGGGGAGGTCGGTCGGCGTGGCCGGAGCGTCAGCGAAGGTCGCGGCGACCGGGTGGGGATCAAAATTCGCGACGAAGATCCCCACCCGCCTCGCCCGGCTCGAGCCGGGCTCGGCGACCTCCCCTTTTTAAGGGGAGGTGGAGTTTGCGGCACATCAAATGCGATACCCCTGTCCTTGCGGAAGAGGGATGGCGCGTGTTGGCACACCGAGTACCAGTTCGCGAATCCCATGGGCGAGGATGACATGTCAAAAGCCGCCGCAACCGTGACCCGCCCAAAGATCTTGAACCGTGCCGACCTGACGCAGCGGCTCACCGCAAGGCTGAAGCATGACGAGGCGGTGGTCGCCGGCATCGGCAACACCAACTTCGATCTCTACGCCGCCGGCCACCGGCCGCAGAATTTCTACATGCTCGGCAGCATGGGGCTGGCGGTGCCGATCGCGCTCGGCGTCGCCATCGCGCAACCGAGCCGCGGCGTGATCGCGCTCGAAGGCGACGGCTCGATCCTGATGTCGCTCGGCTGCCTGTCGACCGTCGCCCAGCTCAAGCCGCGCAACCTGACGATCATCATCATCGACAACGGCATCTACCAGATCACCGGCAAGCAGCCGACCACGACCCAGAGCACCGCCGACATCGTCGAGATCGCGCGCGGTTGCGGCATCGAGAACAGCTTGTGGATTCGCGACGAGGCGCATTTCGAGGAGCTGATCGACCGCGCGTTCGACGACGGCGGGCCGATCCTGTTGGCGGCCAAGATCGACGATCAACCCGGCGATGCCAAAATGGTGCGCGACCCGGCGCTGATCCGCAACCGGTTCATGAAAGGTCTCGGCACCGGCCGCGGCGGCGCGCTCGATGATTCCCCGTAGCGCGTAGCCCGCATCGAGCGAAGCGGACTGCGGGGACGGCCGTTCCCCGGCTGTGGCGCTTCGCGGTCATCCGGCTAGGACGTTTACGGATTCCGGACTCGGTTTGACCCCGGCGCCGGACCAGGTCCGCCCGCCCGGGGAGCCTGGAGCGGCGCCACTTCCGCCGGCGCTGCGCTTGCGGCGCCTCCTCCCAGGCGCGCGATCAGCTCCGCGGTCGGATAGGAATCCGCCGGCATCCCCAGCTTCAGCTGCGCCTGCTTGACGGCGGCGCGCGTCGTCAAGCCGAGCTTGCCGTCGGACTTGCCGACGTCATAGCCCTGTCGCGCC
>JBJMSU010000041.1:0-43068 GCA_045801465.1 Xanthobacteraceae bacterium
CGCGACGGACTCCGACCTCTCCCCGCTGGGGAGAGGTGACTCGCGGCACGGCCGTGCGCCCATTCGACCGGGAAACTCTGTAGCGCGCCGCGTCCTTCACTTGTCAAACAGCCAACGCTCCGCCGCCCCGCACGTGTGTTCGACCTTGAGGCGCGGCGGGGGCGCCTTCGTGTTTCGTCCTCTCAAGGCCTGCGGCCCAAGAGGGAGCGGAGCGCCGAACAGGCGCTCGGTGCGGATCGCCGCACCGCGGCGTGCCGGCGAGGCACGCTTAGGGACGCTTGCGAGGCGGTCCCGCGCCCCGTGCGAGGGGCGTTCGCCCATTCGGCGCTCCACCGCGGCATTTGCGAACTCCGGACCGCACTTGCGCGCTCCCGGCTGCCCGGGAGCCGTTCAGCGAGGTGCTTCTCGCACGTCGGCTCGTAATGGCCGCGGGGCGAGCCCGGGTCGCCCGAGTGCGGGATGACGAGTCCCGCCCGCAGGAAACCGCTCCCCGCTCCGCCTGCCGGTAGTCTTCCGGAAGACGCCCTCAGGTTGAGCGGGGACTCGAATAGAGTACGCTAGGACAGGATTCTTGGGCGATAATTGTACTTCCCAAACCCACGTGGTACGCGCGCTGTACCACCGCATGTCGACAGACTCGGCCTCCGACGACGTCCGCCGCACGACTGCTTTGGCCCTCCAAGCAGACGTGGCCGGATCATCTCGTAATGTCGTAGAAGTGCCGTAACCGGTCGTGAGCAGATGCAGAAAAACCCTTTACTCGATCACCTCGTTGGCCTGCGCGAGCAGGCTCGGAGGAACAGTTACACCGATCGCGCTCGCCGTCGATACGTTGATGACCAGTTCGAACTGGGTTGGCTGCACGACCGGCATGTCCGCCGGTTTCTCTCCATTGAGAATGCGGCCGGTATAGATGCCGACCTCGCGATAGCGCGCGAATTGGCTCGCTCCATAACTCATGAGCCCACCGACTTCGGAAAATTCGCGCAGATAGTAGACGGTTGGAAGCAGATAACGCGTCGCAAGCGTCGCGATTTGCACGCGACGATCGAGGAACAACGGATCAGCACCGACAAGAACTGCGTCCGCCCTATCACGCACGAGCGCAGCAAAGGCCATTTCAATCTCGCGGCTAGTCTTGGCTTTGTACACGTCGATATGCCGTCCGATCGCTTCTGCCGCCGTCTCCGTGTCCTTGGCCATAGTCTCTGCGGCAACCGGATTTGCGGGATTGATAAGGAGCGCGATCCGCGCGGCACTTGGCGTCAGCTCGTGCAGTAGACTCAACCGTTTGGCGCTCAGTTCGACAGACATGTAGTTGATGCCGGTGAGATTCCCACCAGGGTGGCGAAGGCTTGCTACGATACCGGCTTTCACTGGATCGGTGCCGGCGGAAAAGACGATGGGAATGGTGGCGGTCGCTTTTTTTGCTGCCAGGGCAGCTTCCGTGGCGACCGGCGTGACAATCACAGCTACCTGACGCTTCACCAGATCGGTCGCCATTTCCTCAAGCCGGCTATTCTCACCGTGCGCCCAACGGAATTCGATTGCGACGTTCCTGCCCTCCGTGTAGCCGGCCTCGGCAAGGCCCTTTCGAAATGCTGCGAGCAGGCTGGCGTTTGGCTCCGCCGAACCGGGATGCAGGAAGCCGACCACCGGCACCTTCACCTGCTGCGCATGCGTAACGAGCGGCCATCCTGCCGCGCCGCCGAGTAGAGTGATGAACTCGCGCCGTTGCATGAGGTGCCCTCGAACGAGGCCCACAATCTAGCACATCATTGGACGATGAGGCCTGTGCGGCGCAGCGAAAAATTCCTACTTATGTCGGTCAGGGTCATAACCAGCAATGCTCTCATCGAGCACATGTTTTCCGGTCTTGCCCCGAAAGCCGACATGCCGAAGGCCGCGCTCGCGCCGTTGAGATTGGCCACCGTGATGTGATTCAAGCCCCCACGAGAGAAGGCCGGAATCATGCGCTACGGACTCTCCGATGATGAGTGGGTAACCATCAGACCGATGTGAGAGCGTGCCAGCCTATGCGCGCAAGTCAAGTCAGAGCGCGCCGCGCCCTCCGTGCGGCGTCTTTGCCAACCTGAGCGGGATCACCGGGACACGCCGCTTGCGCGGCGGCCCGGTGATGACGACGAGAGTAGCCGCAGACCAGCCTTACGTGCCGCGGCCCCACAGGCCGCAATAGCGGCGGGCGATGAAGGGCAGGCCATTTTCATAGCCGGGCCAGCTTGCGTAGTTGGGCAGCTTGAATTCCTTCTCGGCCGCGTCCCAGCACTTGCCGTCCTGGCCGAGCTTCTTCATCTCGGCGGAGGCTTCCTGCAGCAGCTTGAGCTGGTCCTCGGCGTCCTTCTTGGTGCCGAGCCGGCCGTTGGGCTGTCCGGGATGACCCGGGATCAACCGCTCCCAATCCATCGCCAGCACCTTCTTGATGAAGTCCTCGGTCTCCAGCGGGTACATGTCGATCATGCCGCGGCCCGGCACCGATCCGACCGGGATCGTGTCGACGATGAAGACGATCTTCTCCCTCGGCAGCCGCATCACGATGGTCGAGTCGGAATGGTTGAGGCCGTGGTAGCTCAGCTCCAGCGTGGTGCCGCCGAGCTCGATCGTCTTCTTGTCGTCGAACACTTCGTCGGGCAGCACGGTGTTGGGATCGCCCAGGGGAGCGAGTCGCTCCTTCACCCGCTTGTGCGCGATCACGGTCGCGCCCGCATCCTTGAATGCCTTGCCGCCGGCGATGTGATCGAAATGGTGGTGGCTGTAGATCAGGTAGCGGATCGGCTTGTCGGTGACCTTCTTGATCTCGTCCAGATAGGTCTGGCCGCCGGTCGGTCGGCCGTAGGCGACCGGGTCGGTGGCGATGACGCCGTCATTGGTGACGACGAACATCGCCTGATGGTTCTGGTTGCGGAAAATATAGACGTTGTCGGTGCCCTCGACCTTTTTGGTCTCGATCGGCGGCCGGCTCGGCTGCGCAGGGGGCGCCGCCGGCGCGGCCGGTTGCGCGCTCGGCGCCGCCGGCGGGGCAGGAGCCTGCGACCACACGGGGCCTGCGATGGTGGTGAGCAACATGGTCGAAACAGACGCAAGAAGAAGCCGCGTCATGCCTTGTCCTCCCTGAAGCGCGATGTCGCCCTGACGGCTGCCGGTCGCGCCTGCCGGCAGAACAGTTGGACTGTAGAACATGCCGAATTGCCCGCGTATTCCAATGAGCAGCTGTGTCCTATGTCAATACGTCAGCCCCGTGCGGAACACGTCCACCGCATAGAAATACAGTTCCGCATCGAGGCAGCGCTGCACGTTGCTGCCTTTGCGAAACCCGTGCTGCTCGCCGGTGAACAGGAAATAGCCCACAGGCTTGCCCCTGCGGCGGAGTGCCGCGACCATTTGCTCGGTCTGATTGGGCGGAACGATCGCGTCCTCGTCGCCCTGGAAGAAGATCACCGGCCTGTCCAGGCGCTCGGCATGGTACAAGGGTGAGCGCTCGCGATAGAGCGCCTCCGCCTGCGGATAGGGACCGATCAGCCAATCGAGGTAGCGCGACTCGAACTTGTGGGTATCGCGCGCCAGCGCGGCGATGTCGCTGACGCCGTAGTAGCTCGCGCCGCCTTGAAAGAAATCGCGGAACACCAGCGCGGCCAGCGTGGTGTAGCCGCCGGCGCTGCCCCCGCTGATGACCACGCGCTTTCCATCGACCAAGCCGCGCTCGGCCAGGAATCGCGCGCCATTGACGCAGTCGTCCACGTCGACGACGCCCCAGTTGCCGCGCAGCTTGTCGCGGTAGGCCCGGCCGAAACCGCTGCTGCCGCGATAGTTCACGTCGAGCACGGCGATGCCGCGGCTGGTCCAATACTGCGTGCCGAGGCTGAGCGCGCTCGAAGCGGCCGAGGTCGGGCCGCCATGGCACTTGACGAGGAGCGGCGGCTTCTCATCGGCCGGGCCATGGTAGTCCGCATTGCGCGGCGTATAGAACAGGCCGTGCGCCATGTCGCCGCCGCTGGTGGGAAATTGCACCGCGTCGACATGGCTCAGGTAGTTGCGAATACGCAGCTCCGGATCGTCGAGGAGCTCGGTCGATTTCTTCAGGATGCGCTGCTCGCCGGATCCGAGATCAAGCGAGACGATGCAGCTCGGAAGAGTGGGGCCGCCGGCGCGAAAGACGACATGGTCGCCGTCCGCCTGCAGCGAGCCGAAGTCCGTGAAGGGAGTCTCCACGCGCCGCAGACCGGCGGTCACCACGTCGACCACGGCGAGATGGCCGATCCCCGATTGGGAATACGTGCAGATGATGCGGCCCGGTCCGGCGAACGCATAAGTCGACATGCCGAATACCCATTGCGGCTGTCCGAACTCGGCCGCCCGGGCGGCGATCGGCGCCGCCACCCGGCTGGCGAGATCGATCCGGTACAGGTTCCACCAACCCGAGCGATCGGACATGAAGACGACCTCGGCACCGGTCGGAGACCATTCCGGCTGAAAGACCGACTCCGCCGGCCCGCCGGCGAGCCTCTGCGGTTCGCCGATCAGTGTGCCGTCGTCCGTCAACGTCCCGAGAAACAGCGTGGTGCCGTTCCACGGCATGTTGGGAAAATCCCAGGCGAGCCAGAGGAGCCGCTTGCCATCGGGGGAAAGCCGCGGCGAAGAAAAGAAATCGTGGCCACCGACCAGGACGCGGCCGGGCTCCGCGCCCGTGTGTTCCAGATCCACCGCGACGATGGTGTTGACCGGAATGGCGCCGCCCGTGTGGTCCTCGCGCACGCCGATCCATCGCTTGCGATGATGGTCGATGGTCCCGTCGGCAAACCTCCAGTCGCGTGCCGGCTGCGGCGGCTGCGGCGTCAGCGGCTCAGGCGCCGTGGCGCCAACGGCGTGGCGATAGAGCCGCCCGTCGGCAAAGCTCGAGAAGTAGAGCGTCCCCTCCGCCACGGTCCAGGCGCCGCCGCCATATTCGTGCACGCGCGTACGGACATTGAATGGCTTCGGCGTCAACTCGACGGCAGCGCCGTGCGGATCTCCGCGCACGATAACGAACCGGCCCTGCTCCTGCGGCCGCCCTTCGAGCCAGTAAATCGCTCCCCCGTCGAGACGCACTTCCGACAGCGGCGTCGACTGGGCAACGATCAGGTCGGATGTAATTGGGGATTTCCAGGAGCCGTAAGGCGCGACGATACCGGGCATGATGCTTCCTCTCGTCCAGGCGCCTTACTGGCGCGAAGCCAAAGAGGAAGCAACGATCAGCGACGGAATGGCTCCCCCGAAGGGCTGTTCAGGGGAGGGATGGAGCTGTACCGCGCCGAGATCTGATCCCGGAGCGGATGCGATACGGTAGCGCTACGCCGCTTGGCTGTCCTGCGCCCGTTGCTGCTCGACGCATGCCTCGATGCAGTCCGCATGCAGTCGCCAATCCGCCACGTTCTCGAGGCCTTCGAACCGCCGCTGGGCGACGCGAATGGCATCGTCGGAACTGTTCGATTGGTCGACCGGGATCATGCGCTGCAGAACCTTGAACGGATGCCCATCCGAACTCAGCAGGTGCTTATAGAATTTGATTTGGTAGTTCATGGCCTGCCCTCCCGTACGGCGAACGAAATACCAGTTCGCTCTGTTATTCAAGCTGCGACCCGGCACAAGACGGCCCCTGGAGGCGCGGCATGTTGACCGAGCGCGGCGCCGGCCCGGATCGCGGTGCTGACGCCAATCGGAAGCGGCCATCGCGGCGACAGTAAGGCAATTCAATCTCCGCCGACCATGCCGGCGATTTTCCAGGCATTGCCCTCCTTCGCGAAACAGAGCTGGGCGCCGGCCAGCGATGTCAGGGCATCGGCCGAAATGAATCCGACCTTGCCGGAGGGCGCGACGATGCGCAGCCACTCGCCGGCGGTGTTCGCGGTGCTCTGCGAATCCTCGTCGAGCACGCGCACGAAATGCATGCCGAGCTTTTCGACGACGGGTGCACTGGCGTTCGGCGTTTCGCGGACTTCCACGTCGGCGCGCAAAGGATAGCCCCATTCGAGCGGATCGGTTTGCGTCGTCTGTGCGAGCTCTTCGAGTTCGCGTTCGTCGAAGGTGGGGCTCGCCGGGGTACACAGCACGTCCTTGCGCTCGGGCAGCGGTGCGGCCGTTCCCTCGCTGGCGAACCCCGCGAGCGCGTCCCATCCGGAGCCGTCCTTGGCGGCGAGATGAAGCGCCTGGGCAAGAATGTCGATGCCGGATTTCTTCGGCGCCGGCTTGCCATCCTCGCGTTCCCAGAAGAACCCCTTCGCCACCACCATGCGGGCGAGCGCGGCACGGTCCTTCCGCTGCGCCACTTTGGCAATCTCCTGGCGAAAGGCGTCGAAGCTCTGGTCGTTCACCACGGCGGGGAGAGTCACGGCGAGCGGCTTATATGGCTTGGGCGCGGCAGCCTGCGGCGGCGCCGGGGCTGGTGCCGACTTCTGCTGTGGTGCCGACTTCTGCTGCTGCGCGGCAAGCGGGGCTGGTGCGAGGGTGACGGCAGCGCACAAGGCGAGCGCAGCGGAAATCTGGCCAAGGTGACGCATCGTTGTCTCCCTGCTGGGCCTGTTAAGCGCGCCATACTGGAACGCGAGACTGCGACCTGAGAGCATGACCCCAAAAGCCTGACCGGGACTTGATCCGCGCTGGATACCGGTTTTCGGAAAAGATCGTGCTCCAACAGTAAAGCTAGAGCGGATGACGATGCGAAGAAAAGTCATCCCGCGCTAGCCGGCGGAGGTCGCCTTCCGTGCCGCACGCAACAGCCGTCCGTCAATCGCCGCCGCCCACGTATCCGACGATACGCCAGGGGCCGTTCCCTTCACGGCCATAGCAGAGCCGATCGGCGTAGGGCGACAGCAGCGAATTGGGAGCCGTGAATCCGGTCTTTCCACTCGGCGTCGCCACGCGGGCCCAGGCATTGCGGATCGGGTCGGTATCGCCATCCTTGTCCTCGAAACCGAGCACGCGCACGAAATGCAGGCCGAGTGTCTCGGTCACGGCCGCGTTGGCCTGTGGAGCGGCGCGCACCTGCAGCCCGGCAGCGCGGGGGTAGTTCCATTCCAGCCCGTCGCTCTGGGTGCTTTCAACGAGCTGACCGCGCGCGTCCTGATCGAATTGCGGGATCGCGGGAGCGCAGATCACTGACGGCCGGCCGGGGAGTGGACCGGCGCTGGTTTCGGCCGCGAAGGCCGCCAACGCGTCCCAGCCGCTGCCGTCATCCGCCTCCAGCGTCAGCGCCGCGGCGAGATTGTCGATCGATGGCCGCCGGGCATCGAAGCTGCCGCTGAAGTCGCGTTCCCAGAAGAAATCTTTGGCCGCGACGCGGTGCGCCAGCGCAGCGCGGTCCTTGCGCTTGGCAATATCGGCGAGCTCCTTGCGCAGCGCTTCAAAGCTCGCATCGCGGGGCATGTTGGGAACCGCCACCGCCACGGATTTGTACGGCGTCTGGGCGAGCACTGCGGGAGCGGGGGTGGCCGGACGGGCCGCGGCCGGCGCCGGGGCGCGCTGCGCCGGAGCCTGCGTCACCGCCGTGGTTTCTGCCAGCAGCGTGGCCGCGCCGGCGAGCAGAATCGTCAGCAGAGGCCGCCGCATCGGTTTCTCTCCCGAGTCTCGCGCCGTAGACACGCAGCGAAATTGGGGCCGGATGATGTCAGGCCCAGGACGAGTTTCAATGTCATTCACCATCTCTTGATGCCGACCGGCGAATATTCGGCTCAACGCGCCGGCAAGCCAGCCTCGACAATTGCAGACGCGACCGTAAATGCGTTGCCACTTCCCGCAATCCCTCGGATTTGAGCCCCATGCCCGCCATCGCCGCTTCCGCCAAGTTCACCCCGATCCTGCTTCTTCTCGCCTCCAACCTGTTCATGACCTTCGCCTGGTACGGCCACCTGCGCTTCAAGCAGGTGCCGCTTGTCGGCGTAATTCTCGCCAGCTGGGGGATCGCCTTCATCGAATATTGCTTAGCAGTCCCCGCAAATCGTTACGGCAATGCGGTGTATTCGGCGGCCGAGCTCAAGACCATCCAGGAAGTCGTCACGCTCATCGTGTTTGCCGGCTTCTCGGTGCTGTACCTGAAGGAGCCGCTCGGCTGGAACCATGCCGCCGGCTTTGCGCTGATTGCAGCCGGCGCATTTCTCGTATTCCAGAAGTGGTGAGTGCGCCCCGAACCCGAAGTTCGCCACTGGCGGCGAAATCGGCTATGCTGACGTGACGGACGTGCCGCCGCAGTATTGACATCGCGGCCAAGCATCGCGCGGTCGCCAATCGCTGCCCACGTCCGGATGGATTTCAGGCATGGCTCTCGATCCCAAGGCACAGGCGGTCCTGGCGCTGCATCGTTTTGGTTTCGGTCCGCGCGCCGGCTCCATCGCGGCGATCGCGTCGGACCCGCGCGGCGCGCTCCTGGCGGAGCTCGACAAGCCGGGCGCCGGGCAGATCGACAGCGCCGGCCTGATGACCGGTGCGGAGGCGTCGCGCGCCGTCTTCGAATACAATTCCGAGCGCCTGGCCAAGGACCGCATCGAGCGCAAACGGCGCGAGGCGGAGAAGCAGCGCGCAACCGAATCCGGCATGGAAGTGGCGTCGGCAAAGGACAGCGAGAACGACGCGCAGCCCAAGCCCGATGCGGAGCCGCCGCTGCCGCGGCGGATATTCCTGCAGGAGGCGCAGGCGCGCCTCGATGCCGCGGTGCGCGCCGACATCGGCTTCGTCGAGCGGCTGGTCTGGTTCTGGTCGAACCATTTCTGCATCTCGGCCGACAAGGTCCCGGCGCGTCCCGGCGGCTACGAGCGCGAGCGCATCCGCGCCCACGTGCTCGGCCGCTTCGTCGACATGCTGCTCGCGGTCGAGAGCGATCCGGCGATGCTGATCTATCTCGACAATGCGCAGTCCATCGGTCCGAACTCGGTCGCCGGAATCAACCGCGAGAAGGGTCTCAACGAGAATCTGGCGCGGGAGATTTTGGAGCTGCATACGCTCGGCGTGCGCACGGTCTATACCCAGGATGACGTCACCAGTTTCGCCAAGGTCCTCACCGGCTGGACGCTTCTGCCGCAGACGACGGACCCGGTGCACGGCGGCGAGTTCGTGTTCATCAAGCGGCTGCACGAGCCCGGTCCGCAGACGGTGATCGGCAAGACCTACGACGACATTGGCGTCGAGCAGGGGCGGGCGGTGCTGCGCGATCTCGCGCGCCATCCGGCGACCGCCCGGCATGTAGCCGAGAAGCTCGCGCGCCATTTCGTTGCCGACCAGCCGCCGCCCGACCTGGTCGCGCAGCTGGAGCGGCGCTTCCTTGAGACCGAGGGCGATCTCAAAGAGACCGCCAAGGCGCTGGTCGCCGCGCCGGAGGCTTGGAACGCCGAGCAAATGAAGATCAAGCGTCCGGGCGAATGGCGCGTCGCCACGCTGCGCGCGACCGGCCTTGCGGGCGATGTCGTGCGTATCCTGGGGTCAGAGGCGATGCTGGGCGAGCCGCTGTGGCGGCCACCTTCGCCGAAGGGGTTCGCCGACGACAATGCGGCGTGGATCGGCGGGCTTGCCCAGCGTCTCGACATCGCCAATCAGTTCGCGCAGCGCGTCGCCGACCGGGTGGACGTCGAGGCGGCGCTGGAAAACGCGCTCGGGCCGCTGGCGTCGGCCGCGACACGGCAAGCGATTGCGCGCGCCGAGAGCCGCGCCCAGGCACTGGCGCTGCTGATCATGGCGCCGGAATTCCAGCGGAGGTGATCATGGCGGGTGTCCTCCATCAACCGTCGCGCCGCGAGCTGTTGCTCGCCTCGGGCGTCCTGTTCGCCTGGGCCTATCTGCCGAAGCTCGCGCGCGCGGAAGGACGCGACCCGCGGCTTCTCGTCATCGTGCTGCGCGGCGCACTTGACGGGCTGGCGACGGTCGCGCCGGTCGGCGACCCGGGCTGGATCAAGCTGCGCGGCGACAAGGCCTTGACGCTCGAAGGCACGAGTCCGGCGCTGCCCCTCGATTCGTTCTTCGCGCTCAACCCGGCGATGCCCAACCTGCACCGGCTCTACCTGGCCGGCCAGGCCACCATCGTGCATGCGGTGGCGACGCCTTATCGCGAGCGCTCGCATTTCGACGGCCAGGACGTGCTGGAAAGCGGGTTCGGCAAGCCGGGCAGCGTGGATAGCGGATGGCTCAATCGCGCGCTGGCGGCGCTCGAGCCGGCCGGCCGCGCCCGCACCAATGCCCGCGCCTTCGCGGTCGGCCCGATGACGCCGCTGGTCGTGCGCGGTCCGGCGCCGGTCGTGTCGTGGACGCCACCGCGGCTGCCGCCGGTGAGCAACGAAACCATCCTTCGCCTGCTCGATCTCTACAACCATACCGATCCGATACTGGCGCGGGCGCTCGAGGAGCGGATGGATCTCGCGGCGATCGCGCGTGCCGGCGGGATGGAGATGGCGCCGGATCAGAACGGGCAGCCGCGCCCGGGCGGCGGCCCGCCGGGCGGCGCGGCGCAAGTGCGCGCCTACTTCGCCGAGTCGGCGGGCGCCGCCGCCAAGTTCCTGGCCAACGCCGAAGGCCCGCGGATCGGGGCGCTGGCGTTCGACGGATGGGATACGCATGTCGACGAGGGAGCGGTCAAGGGTCGGCTCGCGACCTTGCTCGGCGCGCTCGACGGCGCGTTGGCGGCGATCGAGACCAACATGGGCGCGGCATGGAAGGAAACCGTGGTGGCGGTCGTCACCGAATTCGGCCGCACCGCCCGCATCAACGGCAATGACGGCACCGATCACGGCACTGCCACGGTCGCACTTATGGCCGGCGGCGCGCTCAAGGGCGGACGCGTGGTGGCCGATTGGCCGGGGCTGAAGGACGCCGATCTGCAGGACGGCCGCGATCTCAAACCCACCACCGACCTGCGCGCGGTGCTCAAGGGAGTCTTGAAGGATCACCTGCGGGTCGACGACGCGGCGCTGGCGACGCGCGTGTTCCCGGACAGCGCCGCCGTGCCGCCGCTGACGGGGTTGGTGGGCGTATAACGCGTCGTGCGAAGCGGTTGATTGGCTCGTCGGATGTGCGGCTTGCTCCACCTCTCCCCGCGTGCGGGGAGAGGTCGGATTCCGAGCGAAGCGAAGCGGAGCGAAGGAATCCGGGTGAGGGGGCGTCGCCGCGAGTCTGAGCGTGTCGAATTGCCCCCTCACCCGACTTGCTTCGCTTCGCAACAGCTGCGCTCGCAAGTCGACCTCTCCCCGCGCGCGGGGAGAGGTGGAGCAAGTGGCCTGCGCGTGCCACAACCAATCGTCCAAAATATTATTGCTTCAGTGTCACGCGCAGGATGCGTCCGGAGGAGCTGTCGGTGAGAAGCCACAGCGCGCCGTCGGGGCCCTGGCGGACGTCGCGGATGCGCTCGCGCAGATCCTGCAGCAGGCGCTCCTCTTTGGTGACCTTCTCGCCCTCGAGCTCGAGCCGCACGAGCATGTGGGCGGCGAGCGCGCCGACGAACAGGTTGCCGCGCCAGGACGTAAAAAGATCGCCCGTGTAGAACGCCATGCCGGACGGCGCGATCGACGGCACCCAATATTTGATCGGCTGCTCCATGCCGGCCTTATGGGTGCTCTCGTGAATCTTGGCGCCGCTGTAATCGATGCCGTAGCCGATCACCGGCCAGCCGTAGTTCTTTCCTGCTGCCGGAATATTGATTTCGTCGCCGCCGCGCGGTCCGTGCTCGTGCATCCACAGCTTTCCGCCGGCCGGGTTGATAGCGGCGCCTTGCGAGTTGCGATGCCCGTAGCTCCAGATTTCCGGCTTGGCGCCGTACCGGCCCACGAATGGATTGTCGGGCGGCACCGAGCCGTCGGGCCGGATGCGAACGATCTTGCCCAGATGATTGGTGAGGTTCTGCGCCTCGTTGCGGTAGGTGAAATGGTCGCCCATGGTGAGGAACAGGTTGCCGTCCGTCGTCTGCACGATGCGACAGCCGAAATGATTACCGCTCGACAGCGGGCCTTCCTGGCGGAAGATCACCTTGACGTCGCCAAGGCGCGGCGATCCTTCGTCGACGAGACGTGCGCGGGCGAGCGCGGTGCGCGCCCCGCCTCCCGCCGGCTCGGCATAGCAGAAATAGAGGGTCTGATTCTGGGCGTAGTCGCGGTCGAGCGCGACATCGTGCAATCCGCCCTGGCTCTGCGCGAACACTTTCGGCACCCCGCCGAGCGGCGGCGACAGCTTGCCGTCGCGCGCGACGAGACGCATGCGCCCGGGACGCTCGGTGACCAGCATGCGGCCGTCGGGCAGGAAGGCGAGTCCCCAGGGATTCGACAGCCCGCTCGTCACGGTTTCGACCTGGAGGTTGCCGGCCGAGGCGCGGAAAGTCTGAGCCGTTGCCGGACAGGCGAGGGTGAGCAGCACCACGGCGCTTGCCAATGCGGGCGATCTCATCTCGGTGGCCTCACATGCTCGGGAACGCATAACGGCGACCGAGTTGCCGGGTTCCGAGTCGCCGATCACCATGATTCAATCGCGATCATATTGCGGTGACGGGCCGGACGAGTTGCGGTATCGTCGGACAAAACACGCGCTTCCGAGGGAGAAAACATGATCAGGTTCCTTATTGCCGCCGCGTTCGCTCTTGCCCTGCAGATCGGCGACGCCACCGCGGAGGACTTTCCGTCGCGACCGGTCACGATCATCGTGCCGTTCCCGGCCGGTGGTCCGACCGACACGCTGGCACGTATCCTGGCCGACCGCATGAAGGACTCGCTGGGGCAGTCGGTGATCGTCGAGACGGTGACCGGTGCGGGCGCCACGATCGGCGTCGGCCGCGCTGTCGTAGCGGCACCCGATGGGTATACGCTCGTCATCGGCAACTGGACGAGCCATGTCGGCGCGCCCGCACTCTATCCGGTGCAGTGGAACGTGCTGGCGGACCTGGAGCCGGTGGCGCGGCTGAGCGTCTCCTCGCTGATGATCGTCGGCAAGGCGGCGTTGCCGGCCAACAATGCCAAGGAGCTGATCGCCTGGCTCAAGGAGCATCCCGACCAGGCGTCGGCGGCGAGCGTCGGCGCCGGCAGTGGCGCGCATATCTGCGGCCTGTACTTCCAGGAGAAGACCGGCACCCGTTTCCAGTTCGTGTTCTATCGCGGCGGCGCTCCGGCGATGCAGGACCTGGTCGCCGGCCAGATCGACCTGATGTGCGCCGAGGCGTCGCAAACGCTGCAGCACGTGCGCGGCGGGAAGATGAAGGCGTTTACTGTCATGTCGAAGACCCGCTTCCCGGCTTTGCCCGACGTGCCGACGATGGAGGAAGTGGGCGTCGCCGGCGCGGAAATCTCCTTCTGGCACGGCCTGTGGGCACCCAAAGGAACGCCCCAGCCCGTCGTCGCCAAGCTGAACGAAGCCGTGGTCACCGCCTTTGCCGATCCGACTGTGCGCAAGCGCATCTCGGACTTGGGTCAGAGCATCCCGCCGCCGCCGCAGTTGACTCCCGAGGCGCTCGCCGCCCATCACAAGGCCGAGATCGAGAAGTGGTGGCCGATCATCAAGAGCGCCAACATCAAGGTGAATTGACGCCGCCATTTGACTCGCCAAGCGGGATCATGAGCAACCGCGCTCCGACGATGCCGAGCGTTTGGCAACGGCTGCTGCTTGCGTTCACCTTGCTCGGCGCTCTCGCCGCGTTGCCCGGCCATGTCATCGCGCAAGGCGTCTATCCCAGCCGGCCGATCAGGATCATCGTGCCGCTGCCGCCGGGCGCCACGGCCGATACCTTGCCGCGCATCATCGGAGAAAAGCTCACGCTCAAATGGGGACAGCCGGTCGTCATCGAGAATCGGCCCGGCGCGGCGCAAAATCTGGGGGCGGAGGTGGTGGCCAAGTCGGAGCCTGACGGTTACACGCTGCTCGCCACCCCGCAGGGACCTTTGGTCATCAGCCAGAGCCTCTATCCGAAACTCGGTTTCGATCCGACGGCGTTTGTCCCGATCACGGTACTGGCGCATCTGCCCTACGTGCTGGTCGCCCACCCCAGCCTGCAGGCGTCAACACTTGACGAGTTCATCGCCTTGGCGCGCGGCAATCCCGGCAAGCTGAACTATGCTTCGCCCGGCACCGGCAGCTCGAATCAGCTCGCCATGGAATGGCTGAAGTCGCTCGCCGGGTTGCCGCTCACGCATGTGCCGTACAAAGGGGCGGCGCCTGCACTCACCGATCTCCTGGCCGGGCACGTCGACATCATGTTCGACAATGCCGGCAACGTGGTGCAGCTCATCCGCGACGGCAGACTGAAGGCGCTCGCCGTCAGCAGCAGGACGCGCATGCCGGAGCTGCCTGCGGTGCCGGCCATCGCGGAGAGCTTTCCCGAGTTCGTCGCCACGAGCTGGTTCGGCCTCGTCGCCCCGCCCAAGACTCCGCCCGAGATCGCAGCCCTGCTGTCGCAGGCGATCGCCGAGATCCTGAAACTGCCCGACGTGGCGAGCAGGGTGCGCGAGCTCACGGCCACGCCGGTTGGCAGCACGCCGGCCGAAACCGCGTCCTTCTTCAAGGAGGAGAGCGAGCGCTGGCGCCGTGTCATCGTGACGGTCGGCGTCAAGCCCGAGTGAGCGCGCAGCTTGCAAGAGGAGCGAATGCCGAACCCGATACGCCGCGTCGTCACCGGCCACAATGCCGCAGGCAAATCCATCTTCATCATGGACGAAGAGAGCCCGCACGTTTTCAGTCGTGGCACCGGCAGCACGGTGGTGAGTGAACTGTGGGCAACCCGCAGCTCGCCTGCCGACAATCGCGGCAATGAAGACGCCGTCGGTTCGACCTTTCGCCTGCCGCCGCCGCCGCAGGGCAGCGTGTTCCGCATCATCGACTATCCGCCGGACGCGCAGCGGCTCGCGGCGCTCGCCCGCGACCGCGCGGCGCCTGACGACGGGTCCGGCCGCCAGCAGACGCTGGATCGCGGCAGTCCCCGCCATCCCGGCTTTCACAAGACCAATTCGGTCGATTACGCCATCGTGCTGTCGGGCGAAATCTATGCCCTGATGGACGAAGGCGAGGTGCTGCTCAAGGCCGGCGACGTGCTGATCCAGCGCGGCACCAACCACGCCTGGAGCAACCGATCGGACCAGCCGGCACGTCTTGCCTTCGTGTTGATCGATGCCGAGCCGATCAAGCCGACCCGATGCGGATCAGAATGAGGTCCCAGACGTACGGCCGAGCGCGGGCAGGCGCTTGCGCGCGCCTTCGTACGCCGTGCTCGGCGCCGTCAACCACATGCCGATCGCGGTGAGACCGCCCGTCATCACGACGACGCAGATCAGTCCGAACAGCGCGAGCCGTCCCGTCTCGTCATCCACCATGGTGCCCAGCGTCTCGGCTTGCGCAATCCCGATCGATACGGCGATCACCGCAAGCGCGAACAGGACGACCAGGGAAATGGTCGTGGAAAGCTGGAGTTTTCGTCTCGCGCGCGGCGCGGCCGCGCCGGGCATTGCAAGCGGGTGGTTGGACAGGAGATCTTCGGTCATCTGGACACAACGCGTGCTGCGGAATTGGTTTCGTTCAGCCCCGTCGTGCATCGCGGTTGGGGCAAAGCGATTGAGAAACGGCGACAATTTAATGATTTATCGTTAAAGAATGGTTAAGACCGCCGCGGGCGATTAACGCATCGTTAAGACCTCGGTCTCTTCGGATGGCTGCTCGGCCTCGCGGTCGTTCCCGCGCAGGCGGGAAACCCATGACCATCGGCCCGGCGAAATGACTCTGACGGTGTTCGTGGGTTCCTGCCTTCGCAGGGACGACGGCGCGACCCGCCGAAGGCTGCCTACCCCACTTCGGCGGCGGCTGGGCTGAAGTCCATGCTCACATGCCCGGGCTGCTCGGCAACGCGAGCGAGCCAGGCGCGGATCGCCGGGAACGAGGTCAGGTCATAGTCGCATTCATGCGCCACGTGCGTGTAGGCGTAGAGCGCGATGTCCGCGATGGTGTAGCGATCGGCGGCGAAGAAGTCGTGGCGCTTCAGGTGCGTCTCCATCACCCGCAGCGCCTGGTAGCCTCTTTCCATCCAGTCTTCGATGGCGTGATGCTGCAGTTCACGCCCGCCCTTGATCAGGGTGAGCCAGAACCAGGCGGCGCCGATCTTCGGCTCGAGGCTGTGCTGCTCGAAGAACATCCATTGCATCGCTTCGGCGCGATCGATGCGGTCTTCGGGCGCGAGCGGTGAGCCGCCGGCGATGTACCACAGGATCGCGTTGGACTCCGGCAGGTATCGGCCCGGCGCCACCTCGATCAGCGGCACATGCCCGTCCGGGTTCATGGCGAGGAACTCGGGCGTGCGACTCTCGCCGCGAAGGATGTCGATCTCGACCAGGCGATAAGGAATGCGCAGCTGCGCCAGCGCCAGGCGAACCTTGTAGCAGTTCCCCGAGCGCTGCATGGAGTAGAGCGTGAATTGATTGGGCATGGCATCCGCATTGAAGATGGCAAAGAGCGGCGATTGCGTGGCAAGCGACATCGGCGAATGGCGAGTAGCGAATAGCGAATGGAGACTGGAGCTCGTGCTGACGCTGCTCGCAACTCGCTACTCACCATTCGCCATTCGCCATCCGCCTATTCGGCCGCGACCCGGTGGGCGCGCGCATATTCGACGAGCGCGTCGTCCGCGACCGGCACGATCGGCGTGAAATCGCGGTGGGCGATCCATTCGGGCCGAGTAAATTTGGTGATGTGGTTGGAGACCGCGCACAGCGTGAGATAGACGATCTTGCGTGGATACGGCGTAATATTGGGCGGCGAGGCGTGCACCAGGTTTCCGTGGAACATCAGCACCGAACCCGGCCTTCCGGTCGGCGCCACGATGCCGACGCCGTCGGCGCCCGCTGCTTCCGCTGCGAGCCGCGTAACCGTGTCGTTGTCCAACGTCCACAGCGGATACGAGGTGGTGCTTTTGTCGTGACCGGCGGTCAGCGTCCCGTGTTTGTGGCTTTTCGGGATCAGCATCAGCGGACCGTTGATCGGCAGCACCGCATCGAGGAAGATCGCGATGTTCATGGCGCGCGCGTCCGGCATGCCGTCGTCGCGCGCCCAGGTGCCGTAGTCCTGGTGCCATTGCCACACGTCGCCTTCGAACGCCGCCTTGGCGTTGATCTTGAACTGATGGACGTAGACCGGCTCGCCGAACAATTGCTGCAGGGGTTCGACCAGCCGCGGGTGCTGCGCCATCAGCCGGAACGCCTCGTTATAAGTATGCGCCGCAAAGGCGGTGCGGGGCGCGCCGGTCTTCTCGCGCCAGACCTCCTGGCGGTCCTGGCGGAGAATGCCCTCGGCCTCGGCGCGCAACGCCGCAACCTCCTCTTCGGCGAAACACCCGGGCATGAACAGGTAGCCCTGCTGGTCGAAGGCGCGAAGCTGTTCGGCGGTCAGATTCATGGGCGTCCTCCTGCGCGCTTTTGGGCGGAATTTATCAGGTTTTGCGAACGGAGCTTTTCAATTTTTCTTAAGACATTTGGCGTTGATGTTAGCCCGAGGCCTTCGGCCGCGTGGCCGGCCTTGTTCCAACCGCCCTCATTTAGGGATCGCACGTGCAATCGGCCACTTCTGGTCGGGTTTCATCCGCCGCAACGGCGGCGGCGGACCGGTTCGCTTGGCTGTCGAACCCGACCCTGTTGCTTTGCATCGCCGGCGTGGTTCTGCCCAATGCGCTGTCGCTCGGGGCGCTTCTTGGAGGCATTGGGGCGCCGCCGCGACCGGCCGCCATCATCGGCTATGCGACGGTCGTCCTTGTCGCCCGGTTGGCGCCGCCTCTCGTCACCGTCGGCCTCTACCTGGCGACGGCGGTCTACGACGCGGTCTCGACCGTTGCGCTCCTGTTCAATCTGGCTCCGAGCGAAATCGGGTTGGCGCTCCATCTCGGCGCCGAGCTGAGGCTGTTTTCATCCCCGCTCTACGTGGCCTTAATGGCTGCCTTGGCGGCCCTGGTGGTGGCGAACATCGCGGTTCTCGTGCGCAAGCGCGATCTCCTGCAGCGCGGCAACCCGGCGCTCATGATGGGCTTCGCGCTGTCGTTCCTGGCCGTCGATTTTCTCACCAACACGTCGGCGCATTACCAGTTCGGCACCCTCTACAGCGCCGGCAAGCCGATGGAATCGGCGGCCGGGGCCTCGGGCTTTCGCCAGGCCGCGCTCACCGGCAACCATCGACACCTGTTGCTGGTGGTCGTCGAGGCGCTCGGGCAATTCGCCGATCCGGCGCGGCAAGCGCTGCTTCTGCAGCCGTTCGCCGACGCCGACCTCAACAAGCGCTATCGCGTCACGACGGGATCGACCACCTACTACGGCTCGACGACGGCGGCCGAGATGCGGGAACTGTGCAACACGCGCGAGCCTTACGAGGCGCTTCTCGAGGGCAAGGAACTCGTCTGCCTGCCGGAGCAGATGGCGGCGCGAGGATACCAGACGATCTCGCTGCACAATTTCACCAGCGCGTTCTTCGGCCGCCACCAATGGTATCCGAAGCTCGGCTTCGAGAAGCGGTTCTTCGCCTCCGATCTTTCGGGGAGCGTGCATCGGCTGTGCGGAGGTCCGTTCCGCGGACCTTGCGACGTGGACGTGGTGCCGTTCATCGGCCGCGAGCTGCGCGAAGCAAAGAAGCCGACGTTGTTCTACTGGATGACGCTGAGCACCCATGTGCCGGTCGCCCCGCGCGAAGGCACGCCGCGTTTCGGCTGCGAAAACGGCGGCAGCCGCATCGGCCATGCGGAGGTCTGCTACATGACCGAGATGTGGGTCGACCTGTGGGAGAGCATCGTCCGCATGACGGCCGAAATCCCGGCGACGGAAATTCTGCTCGTGGGCGATCATGCGCCGCCGCTGTGGTCCAAGGCCGGCCGCCAGCTGTTCACGCCAGGCCAGGTGACCTGGGTGCGATTGACCCCGCGTGCCGGCGCTCCGCAGGTCAGCGGCCTGCACTGACAAACGCAAGCGGGGCCCTAAGCCATGGCGATCGAACGTTTCGCGAAAGGCGCGTGGCTCACCCCTCCGCTGATCACCTTCACGGCCATCATGATGATCGCCGGCACGATCGTGGCCCTCGGCTTTCTGCTGCTGACGGCGCACGGTACGGTCGATGCCTACGGCCGGCCTTTGGGGACCGACTTCTCGAGCTTCTGGACCGCCGGCCGCATGGCACTGGAGGGGCATGCCGCTGCTGCCTATGACTGGCCCGCCCACTCCGCCTTTCAGCAAAAGACCCACGGCGTCGATCTGTTCTTTCCGTGGAGCTATCCGCCGATCTTTCTCATCGTCGCGGCCGCGCTCGCGAGCCTGCCCTACCTGGCGTCCCTTCTGGTCTGGCAGGGCGCGACCTTGCTGGCGAGCCTCGTGGCGTTACGCGCGATCCTGCCCGGCCGCCAGGCGGTGCTGCTGGGGCTCGGCTTTCCGGCCGTTCTCGTCTGCCTCGGTCATGGCCAGACCGGCTTTCTGACCGCGGCGCTGCTGGCCGGCGGGCTGGTGGCGCTCCCGCGCCACGACATCATGGCCGGCATTCTGTTCGGATTGCTCGCCTACAAGCCGCAATTTGGACTGATCCTCCCGTTCGTGCTTGCCGCAACCGGCCATTGGCGCACCATCGCGGTTGCGGCGGCAACCGTGCTGGCGGCGGTCGGCATGGCCTATGCACTGTGGGGCTGGCCGGTCTGGCAAGCGTTTCTCGACTCGCTGCCGCTCACCCGCACCATCGTGCTCGAACCGGATACCGCCAGCTTCGAGAAGTTTCAGAGCGCCTTCGCCTGGATGCGGCTGTGGGGCTGCTCGCTGCCCGTGGCCTATGGGCTGCAGGCGGCCGTGACGGCCGGCGCCCTGATCGGCTGCGTCTCGATCTGGCGCAGCGCCATCGCCTTCCGCCTCAAGGCAGCCGCGCTGCTCGTCGCCACGCTGCTGTCATCGCCGTATGTGCTCGACTATGATTTCATCGTGCTCGGAATGGCGCTCGCCTTCTTTGTGGCCGAGGGCATCGAGGCCGGTTTCCGTCCCTGGGAGAAGACGACTTTGGCGCTCGTCTGGATCGCGCCCGTCGCGGCGCGCGAGATCGCCAAGCTGACGTTCCTGCCGTTGGGCTTCCTGGCGCTCGTCGCGATCTTCCTCTTGATCGTGATCCGGGTTCGCGCGGAGCATACCGAGCGCACCGCGCGCCGATCCCTCGGCTCGACGCAACAGGCGAGCCCCGCTTAAGCTTCGACTTCCCCGGTTTGCATTTCCCGGCACGGCGGCGGACGATGCAGCCAATCCGGCAGCATGGCCGGAACGGGGAGGAAGACCGTGCGATCCGCCGTTCCTGCGGTTGCGATTGTGGCGTGCGGACTCGGGCTCACGTTCACGACGGTGGGCTTCGCCTTCACGCCCGACCGGCCCGATGTGGAGGCCGCGCGCCGCGAAGGGACGGTGAGCTGGTACACGTCGACCCCCGTCGCTCAAGCCCAGCAGCTGGCGAGCCGGTTCGAGCAGCAGACCGGCATCAAGGTGCAGCTCCTGCGCTCGGGCGGGCAGGCGGTGCTGCGGCGGCTGCAACAGGAAATCAGTGCCGGCCGGCCGGGCGCCGATGTCCTCACCATGTCGGATGCCGGCGCCGCCAATGGGCTTGCCCGGCAGAGCCTCCTGGAGCCGTTCCGGCCGCAAGGATTCGACAAGGTGGTCGAGGGCGCCAAGGACAAGGAGGGGCGGTGGATCGCCCAGCGCCTGCAGCTGGTCGGCATTCCGGTGCGCACCGACAAGGTCGCGGAAGCCGACCGCCCGAAGACGTGGTCGGATCTCAAACACGCGAAATACAAGGGCCTGATGGTCATGCCGGACCCGTCCTTCACGGCGATCCAGCTGGTCGTGGTCGGCATGCTGTCGCAACGGCTCGGCTGGGACTTCTACAAGGCCCTGCGGGCCAACGACACCATGGTCGTGCAGGGTCACCAGCAGGTGTTCTCGACCATGCAGCAAGGCGAGCGGCTGATCGGGGCTGAAGGCGCCGACCCGCGCAGCTTCTTCGACGGCAAGGAGGTGCCAAATCAGGCAATGATCTATCCGTCCGAAGGCACGTTCATCGTCTCGTCCCCCACGGCCGTGCTGAAGGGCGCGCGCAATAGCAACGCCGCAAAGCTGTTCGCCGAATTCATGATCACGCCGGAAGCGCAGACCATCATCGCCGAGTCGGGCATTCACTCTTCGCGCGTCGACGTGGCGCCGCCGCCCGGCCAGCCGGCTCTGACCGACATTAAGTTCCTCCCGATCGACCTCGACTTCATCGAGGAGAAGGGACGCGAGCTCAAGACGCGATTCGGCGAAATATTTCAGTAGGGCACCTGGCGGATTGATCGCCGCCACAACAGAATTTCATCGGTCGCGGATGGAAACGGCCCTTGCCGGACTCGGTTGACCCGACTACGAGGTGGCGCCCACGCATGACGCGGGCGAGATCGGTAGAAACCGGGCATTGGCCGGAGTCGAGCATGGCTTTCCTGGCGGACGCGCTCAGTCGCATCAAGCCGTCGGCAACGATCGCCGTCACGGACAAGGCGCGCGCGCTCAAAGCCGCGGGCCGCGACGTGATCGGGCTCGGCGCCGGCGAACCCGACTTCGACACGCCCGACAACATCAAGGAGGCGGCGGTCGCGGCGATCAGGCGCGGCGAGACCAAATACACCGCCGTCGACGGCATCCCGCAGCTCAAGGAAGCCATCTGTCGCAAGTTCAAGCGCGAGAACGGGCTCGACTACAAGCCGTCGCAGATCATCGTCGGCACCGGCGGCAAGCAGGTGCTGTTCAATGCGCTGATCGCGACGCTCAATCCCGGTGACGAGGTGATCATCCCGGCGCCGTATTGGGTGAGCTATCCGGACATCGTGCTGCTCGCCGGCGCCACACCGGTAGCGGTGACCACCCGCATGGAGGACGGCTTCAAGATGAAGCCGGAGGCGCTGCGGAAAGCCATCACCAAGAACACCAAGTGGCTGATCTTCAACTCGCCGTCCAACCCGACCGGGGCCGCCTATACGCGCGACGAGATCAAGGCGCTGACCGACGTGCTGGTGCAGCATCCGCACGTGTGGGTGCTCACCGACGACATGTACGAGCATCTGGTTTACGACGATTTCGAATTCTTCACGCCGGCGCAGGTGGAGCCCGCGCTGTACGAGCGGACGCTGACCCTCAACGGCGTGTCCAAGGCGTATTGCATGACCGGGTGGCGCATCGGCTATGCCGGCGGTCCCGAGTTCCTGATCAAGGCCATGGCGGCGCTGCAGTCGCAGTCGACCACGAACGCGAATGCGATCGCCCAATGGGCGTCGGTCGAGGCGCTCAACGGGCCGCAGGACTTCATCCCCAAGCATAACGCGATCTTCAAGGAGCGCCGCGACCTGGTGGTGTCCATGCTCAACCAGGCGAACGGCATCAAGTGCCCGAAGCCGGAAGGGGCGTTCTACGTGTACCCATCGTGTGCCGGGACCATGGGCAAGACCGCGCCGACCGGCAAGAAGCTCGAAACCGACGAGGATTTCGTCACCGAGCTCCTGGAAGCCGAAGGGGTCGCGGTGGTGCAGGGCACGGCCTTCGGGCTCGGGCCGGCCTTCCGCATCTCCTACGCCACCTCAACCTCGGCCCTGGAGGACGCGTGCCGGCGCATCCAGCGGTTCTGCGGGAATTTGTCCTGAAGCCCAGCGCCGCGTCCGCTTACGACTCGGGACGGCCGTGTTCTGGCAACACATTGAATCGCTTCTATTATTCTGCAGGAACTGGCGGAACGTCCGTGCGTTGTCCCGGCGCTTGATTCAAGGACAGCAGCACGTGGAGCGTTCGTCATGAAAAGACCCATTATCGGCGCTGCCGCCGTGGCTCTCAGCTTGGCGCTGGCCGGCTCGGCTGCCGCCCAGGCGCCGCAGCGCCCCAAGGTTGGCACGCTGACCTGCGACATCTCGGCCGGCATCGGCATGATCATCGGCTCGCAGAAGCAGGTGCAGTGCCTGTTCACGCCGGCGGAGCCGGCTCCGCGCGAGGTCTATGTCGGCTTCATCCGCAAATTCGGCCTCGACCTCGGCGCCACCACCGGCGGCGAGATGGTGTGGTCGGTCTATGCGCCGACGACGGGCCGGATCGCGGCGCTCGCCGGCACCTATGTCGGTGCGACCGGGGAAGCGACCGTCGGCGCCGGACTGGGCGCCAATGTGCTGGTCGGAGGTTCCGATCGGACGGTGACACTGCAGCCGGTCGCCGTGCAGGGCCAGACGGGCCTCAACGTCGCGGCCGGCGTTGCCGAGCTGGAATTGCGCCCGGTACGCTGACCGACCGCGGTATTTGACACAGTCCCTCGTTTGTCATCCCGGACGGCTCGCGGGAGCGAGCCGATCCGGGATCCACGTATCCCTGAATCGGAAATTGGCTTCGGGACTCAAAACGAGGGAGCGGAGGGATTCCTGGCTCCCGGCTCTCGCGCCTGCGGCGCTCGGCCGGGATGACAAGGGCCGTTTCCTATTCGCGTGGCCTTCCCATTTCGGTATGGTGAGCCGAATAGCCAGGGGAGACTGCCATGTTCCGTTCCTCATGCCTGCTTGCCACGCTTCTCGTGGCTCTAGTCGCCGCGCCGGACATGGCGCCGGCGCAATCGCGTTTTTCCGCCGGCGTGCTCGAATGCCGCGCCGGGAGTTCCACGAGCTTCATCGTCGGCTCGGTGCGCGATTTCGATTGCCTCTTCACGCCCACCGCTGGCCCCTTGCAGCGCTATGGCGCAACGATTCAGCGGCTCGGCGTGGATCTCGGGTGGAGCACCAGCACGGTCCTGGTGTGGAGCGTGTTCGCCCCGACCGAGGTGGTTGGACCGGGCGCGCTGTCCGGCGGCTATGGGGGCGTGTCGGCCGGCGCCGCCATTGGGGTTGGGCTCGGCGCCAATGCGCTGGCCGGGGGCTTCAACAACTCATTCGCGCTGCAGCCGGTCAGCGTCGAAGGCCAGACCGGTCTCAACGCCTTTGCCGGCGTCTCCAGCCTGGAGCTGCGGCAGCGCTATTGACGGCGGGGCCACGCAAGCACGGAGGACGCCGATGGCACGGGCGCCTTGCGCGGTCCTCGCGCTCGCGCTGCTGCTCGCCGGCGCGCCGGCGTCGGCGCAGGAAAAAGTTTCGGTCGGCGTGCTGCGGTTCGTGTCCTCGGGCGCGCTGTTCCTCGGCCTCGAGCGCGGGTACTTCCGGGAGCAGGGCCTCGATCTCGACCTGAAATTTTTCGACGCCGCGCAGCCGATCGCGGTCGCGGTGGTGACGGGGGATGCCGATTTCGGCGTCACGGCATTCACCGCCGGCCTGTTCAATCTCGCCGGCAAGGGCGGGCTCAAGGTGATCGCCGCGCAGGCGAAGGAAGCCAAGGGCTACGAGGGCAACGCGATCCTCGCGTCGAAAGCGGCCTGGGAGAAGGGGCTGCGCAGGATCGACGACCTCAAGGGCAGAAGCCTCGGCATCACGCAAGTGGGATCCTCGTTCCACTACCAGATCGGGCAGATCGCGCGCATCAAGGGCTTCGACCTCGACAGCGTGGCGCTCAAGCCGCTGCAGTCGCTTGCCAACATGGCGGCGGCCCTGAAAGGAAATCAGGTCGACGCCATCATCATCGCGCCGCACCTCGCCAAGCAGCTGATGGCCTCCGGCGACGCCAAGCTGCTTGGCTGGTATTCCGATCTCGACGAGTACCAGTTCGGCGCGCTGTTCACCTCGCCCAAGATGATCGCGGGGCGACGTGCAACGGTCGAGAAATTCGTCCGTGCCTATCAGAAGGGGGCGGGCGACTTTGCCGGCGCGCTGCTCAAGCGCGACGATTCGGGCAATCGAAAGTTCGACGCCGCTTCGCGCGCGGCGGCGGCGCAGGTCGCCAAGCATGTCTATCCGGGTGAGCCGCCGGAAAAGGCCATTAGCCTGGTCGAGAGCTCGACGTTCTATGTCGATCCGCAGGCGCGCCTCGACGTGGGCGACATCCAGGCGCAGATCGCCTGGTACAAGAGCCGCGGCATGGTGGATGCGTCGGTCGATCCGACGAGCCTGATGGACCTCTCCTTCCTCCGGGGCCACACTAATTTACCGAGGTGATGCCTTTACGGCTGCGCGAGCCGGAGGCGAGACCTGAGATTTTCGCCGCGCCGTCTAAGCCGCATGGCCTGCTCTTGCCAGCATCGCCTTCGCCTGAAACGATAGCGTCGCCGACCGGTCACAGGCCCGATCTCGGCTAAGCTAGTGCCGCCGATTTGAAGTTCCTACGGTGTTTGCCGCAAGCTCGTTTTAGGAACTTCAAATCGAAAGCGGCACTAGGATCATGGACTTGCTAGTGCCCCTTTGCTTCCGAAGTTCGTGTCAGGGGGTGCTGCGATCTATCACGAACTTCGGAAACGGCGCACTGGTGCCGAGCAGGAGGCAAACATGGCACAGAACGGCAATAGTCACGGGGGTCCCCGGTGCATAGCACTGGTGGGCCCGTTCCAGAGCGGCAAGACCACGCTCCTCGAAGCCATTCTCGCGCGCACGGGTGCGATACAGCGCCAGGGCACGGTCGAGGCCGGCACCACCGTCGGCGATGCCGGCAAGGAGGCGCGCCATCACCGCATGAGCGTCGAGCTCTCGGTCGCCTCGACCGATTTCATGGGCGATACCTACACCTTGGTCGATTGCCCGGGCTCGGTCGAGTTCATCCATGACATGCGCACCGCACTGCCCGCCGTCGATGCGGCGGTGGTGGTGTGCGAGATGGACGACAAGAAGGTGCCGCAGCTGCAGCTCATCCTGCGCGAGCTCGAAGACCAGAAGATTCCGCGCTTCCTGTTCCTCAACAAGATCGACAAGGCCGACGCTGGCGTTCATGACGCGCTCAACCTGCTACAGCCCGCGTCGCGCTCCAAGCTCTTGATGCGCCAGCTTCCGACGTTTTCCGGCGAGATCATCACCGGCTTCGTCGATCTCGCGCTCGAGCGCGCCTTCGTCTACAAGGAGCACGCTCCGTCCGAAATCGTGCCGCTCGAGGGCGACACGCTGGACGCCGAGAAGACGGCGCGCTTCTCCATGCTGGAGACCCTGGCCGATCATGACGACGAGCTGATGGAGCAGCTGCTCGAAGACATTCAGCCGCCGCGCGACAAGGTGTTCGACGACCTCGCCAAAGAGCTGCGCGACGGGCTCGTCTGTCCGGTCCTGCTGGGATCGGCGACGCGCACCAACGGCGTGCTCCGCCTGCTAAAGGCGCTGCGTCACGAGGTGCCTGGCATCGCCGCGACCGCTCAACGGCTGGGCGTCAAGGGCGGCAGCGACGCGGTCGCTCTGGTGCTCAAGACCCTCCACACGGCGCATGGCGGCAAAATGTCCATCGCCCGTGTCCTCTCGGGCACCGTGCCCGAAGGCGCCCAGCTGACCGGCGCGTCGGGCACGGCCGATCGCGCCTCCGGCGTGTTCAAGATGTTCGGCCAGAACTCGGAGAAGCGCGGCGCGGCGCAAACGGGCGAGAGCGTGGCGCTGGGCAAGCTCGACCACGCCAAGACTTGCGATACGCTCACCACCGGCAAGCAGCCGCTCGCGCCGCTCGTCGAGGTGAAGCCCTATCCGCCGGTGCTGGCTCTCGGCTTCTCGGCCAAGGAGCGCAAGGACGACGTCAAGCTCGGCCAGGCGCTCAACAAGCTGGTCGAGGAGGACCCCTCGCTGGTGATCGTGCACAACCCGGAAACCCACGAGATCATCGCCTGGGGACAGGGGGAGATGCACCTGCGCGTCGCCACCGAGCGTCTCGCCGACCGCTTCGGCGTCGCCGTGCTCACGCATCCGCCCAAGGTCGGCTATCGCGAGACGATCCGCAAGCCGGTCCAGCAGCGCGGCCGGCACAAGAAGCAGTCGGGCGGACACGGGCAGTTCGGCGACGTCGTGCTCGACATCAAGCCGCTGCCACGCGGCTCCGGCTTCAAGTTCGCCGAGACGATCACCGGCGGCGTGGTGCCGCGCAACTACATTCCGTCGGTGGAGGAGGGCGTCATCGACGCGCTCAAGCACGGGCCGTTGGGATTCCCCGTGGTCGATATCTCGGTAACGCTGGTCGACGGCTCGTATCACACCGTCGACTCCTCCGACATGGCGTTCCGCACCGCCGGCCGCATCGGCATCGTCGAGGGCCTGCCGCAATCCAATCCGGTGCTGCTCGAGCCCATTCACCTTGTCGAGGTCGTGTGTCCTTCGGACGCCACCGCCAAGATCAATGCCATCGTGTCGGGACGGCGCGGCCAGCTCCTGGGCTTCGACACGCGCGAAGGCTGGAACGGATGGGACGCGGTGCGGGCGCTCATGCCGGAGTCGGCGATCGGCGATCTCATCGTCGAGGTGCGGTCGGCGACTGCCGGCGTCGGCACCTATACGTTCAAGTTCGACCACATGGCCGAGCTGACCGGCAAGCAGGCCGACCAGATCGTGGCCGCGCGCCGCGCGGCGGAGTGAAGCGATCTATTTGAGTCGTCCCCGCGGCAGGCGGGAACCCATGAACACCGGCAGTGCGAAAAGTCCTCGCGCGGTGATCATGGGTCCCCGCCTGCGCGGGGACGACAAGCGGCATTGGCCCGATCACGCTGCCTGGGCGAACTCGCGTTGCACGGCGGCGATATCCTGCAGGCTCGGCAGGCCGGCTTCGTTGCCGAGGCGCTGCACCTTGAACGCCGCGGCGGCGCGCGCGAACGTGAAGTGGTCCTCCCAGCTCTTCGCCGGATTGGCCAGATGGGAATGCACGTAGGCGCCGTGAAAGACGTCGCCGGCGCCGCTGGTGTCGATCACGCGACTGGCCGGCACCGACAGCGCCGGCAAGGTGCGGGTCTTTCCAGCCTCGTCATACCAGAGCAGACCGCGCGCGCCGAGCGTCACGCCGCCGATGCGGCAGCCGCGTCCTTTGAGATAGTCCAGAGCCGCGGCCGGCGTCATTCCCATCTGTTCGCAGAAGCGTTCCGCCACGATGGCCACATCCGTCAAGGCGAGCAGCTCCAGCGTATTGGTGCGGACCGCGCCGCCGTCCAGTGACGTCAGGATCCCGGCCTCGCGACAGTGGCGCGCATAATGCATGGCTGCATCCGGTTGATGTCCATCGAGGTGCAGCACGCGGCAGCCGGACAGATCGAGCGGCGGAAACGGATGCAGATAGCGGTCGTCGCGCCCGCGCAGGATCGCGCGCTGACCTTTGTGCGGGCGCACGAAGGAGAGCGACGACCTTGCGACTTTCCGGATGTGCAGCTCGACGTCGTAGCGATCGGCCATGTCCTGGAACATGCGGCCGAGCCAGTCATTGGCGCAGGTGGCGATCAGATCGGGCCGGATGCCGAGCTTGGCGCAACAGAACGCGGCCGTGACGGCGTTGCCGCCGAACGAGACCGCATATTCGGTAGCCACGTTCTTCTCGTCGCCGACCGGGATGTGGTCCGTCAGGAACGTCACATCGATATAGGTTTGTCCAATGAACAGAGCTTGCATCATCGGGGTGGAGCGCTTCTCACGTGATTGGCGTCACCGCGTGGGAACCTGCCAGACCTCATCGGCATACTCCCGTATCGTGCGATCCGAGGAGAACCAGCTCATCCGGGATATATTCAGGATCGCCATGCGCCACCAGACCGCCGGATCATTCCACACGGCGTCGACGTGGCGCTGCATCCGCCAATAGGAATCGAAATCGGCCGCGATCATGAACTCGTCGGGGCCCAGGATCGCCTCGGTGAGAGGATGGAAACGACTGGGGTCTTCGGGCGAGAACAGGCCCGACGCGATGCTCTCGATCGCTTCTTCCAGCGCCGGACAAGCGGCGGCGGCATCGCGGCCTAGCAGGCCGGCCTGACGTCGCTCCGCGACCTCCTCGGCGTTCAGTCCGAAAATGAAGATGTTGTCGGCGCCGACGTGTTCCCGGATCTCGACGTTGGCGCCGTCGAGCGTGCCGATCGTCAACGCGCCATTGAGCGCGAGCTTCATATTGCCGGTTCCCGAGGCTTCCATTCCGGCCGTCGAGATCTGTTCGGAGAGATCGGCCGCCGGGATGATGGCCTCCGCCAGACTGACGTTGTAGTTCGGCAGGAACACGAGCTTCAGCCTGTCGCCCACCACGGGATCGAAGTTGACGACGCGGGCCACGTCGTTGGCGAGCTTGATGATCAGTTTCGCGCGCGTGTAGCTCGCCGCCGCCTTGCCGGCGAAGATCTTCACGCGCGGCACCCAGTGCTTGTGCGGCTCGGCGCGGATCGCGTGATAGAGCGCGACCGCCTCCAGGATATTGAGCAGCTGGCGCTTGTATTCGTGAATGCGCTTGATCTGGACATCATACAGCGGAGAGGGGCCGCACTTGATGCCCACCGCGCGGCGAATGAGCCGCGCCAGCGCCTCCTTGTTGGCGCGCCGCGTTTGCGCCACGCGCGCGACGAAGCCCGGATCGCCGGAGAACTGCTCGAGACCAGCCAGGAGCCCGGGCTCGTCGAGGACGCGCTCGCCCACCGCTTCGATGATCAGGTCGGTCAGTTCCGGATTGGCCTGGTACAGCCAGCGCCGAAACGTGATCCCATTCGTCTTGTTGACGATACGGCCGGGGCGGGCCGCGTCGAGGTCGCGGAACACCGTGCGGCGCATCAGGTCGGTGTGCAGCGCCGACACGCCGTTGGTCTTGTGCGAGCCGAGGAATGCCAGATGTCCCATGCGGACGCGCTTCTCGCCTGTCTCGTCGATCAGCGACAACGACGGGGTGAGCGTCGGATCGATTTTCGTGTGATCGGTGAGCTCCTTCAAATGCTGCCAGTTGATGAGATAGATGATCTGCATGTGCCGCGGCAGAAGACGGTTCATGAGCGAGACGGGCCAGGTCTCGAGCGCCTCCGGCAGCAGCGTGTGGTTGGTATAGTTGAGCGTTCCGGTGGTGATCCGCCACGCATCCGCCCATGAGACCTCCTGCTCATCGACCAGCAGGCGCATCAATTCGGCAACGCCGATCGCCGGGTGCGTATCGTTGAGCTGGATCGCCGCGTGATCCGGCAACGACCCCAGGTCGCCATATTGCGCGAGGTGACGGCGGACGATGTCCTGCAGCGAAGCCGAAGTGAAGAAGAATTCCTGACGCAGCCGCAGCTCTTGCCCGGCCGGCGTGGCGTCGCTCGGATAGAGCACCCGTGAAATGGCTTCGGCCTGGGCGCGCGCCGCCAGCGCGCCGACGTAGTCGCCCTGATTGAAGGCCTGCAGGTGGATCGGCTCCGTCGTGCGCGCCGACCATAGTCGCAGCGTATTGACGTGCCGCCCGCGCCAGCCGACCACCGGCGTGTCATAGGCGATGGCGTGCACGGTCTCGGCCGGATACCAGACCCCGCGCGCCGTGGTGGCGTCCCCGCCGATATATTCGACGAGTCCACCGAAGCCGATCGGATAAATGATCTCCGGGCGGTCGAACTCCCACGGGTTGCCGAACGCCAGCCAGTCCTCCGGCAGTTCGTGCTGCCAGCCGTCGGAAATATGCTGCTTGAACAACCCGTGATCATAGCGGATGCCGTATCCGAAGGCGGCGATACCGAGCGTCGCCAAGCTGTCCATGAAGCAGGCGGCAAGCCGTCCCAGGCCACCGTTGCCGAGCGCAGCGTCAGGCTCCAGCGCGCGGATGTCATTGAGGTCGACTCCGAGGTCGGCCAGCGCTTCGCGCACCGGTGCCGCCGTGCCGAGATTGCACAGGGTATCGAACAGAAGCCGGCCGATCAGGAACTCGACCGACAGGAGATAGACGCGCTTTTGGCGCTCCGCGTACACGCGCCGGGTCGTCGCCATCCATTGGTCGATGACATGGTCGCGCAACGCAAAGGCGGTGGCCATGAACCAGTCGCGCAGCTGTGCGCTCGAACGGTCCTTGCCCACCGCATAGGTGAGCTTGGCGAGCACCTGGTCCCTGAAGGCCGTGGTTTCGCGGGCACGAGAAGGCGCCGCTCTCAGGTTCGTATTAAGCATTTGGGCAGATCAGAGCTGTTCCTGTGCAACCGGTTGGAGGACGAATCGGCATCCTCGCACATGTCGCCGATTCGGTCCCGTCGTGTTTTCCACAGACGGCAGAGTCGGGGGTTGCGCTCAGGCCGTCACCTGGCGCGTCGAGTAGGGGATGATCGAGATCTCCCCGCTGGCTTCCAGAATCGCGTACTTGATTTGATCCATGCGCTCAAGCCCGTGAATGCGGCGGCCGGCTTCGAGCACCTGCTCGGCAGTGAGTCGTGCGCGCTTCAACCTGCCGAGCAGCGGCCGCCCGTCCTCAACGACGATCATCGGCTCGCCGTTGAACAGCTTGGAGAGTGGCGGAAAATCGCGCTGCAGCAGCGACAATGCGACATCGGTCAGGATCAGGGTGACGATCACCAGCAACGCGTTGATGACCGAATAATCCTGACCGAGAAGAGCGCGTTGCGTGACGCCGCCAATGACCAGCAAGAGCACCAGATCGAAGCTGGTCATTTTGCCAAGCGTGCGTCTTCCGGACAGGCGCAAGAGTCCCCACAGGACAAAATAGATGATGAGCGACCTGATGATGGTGTCCATGATCGGCTCCTGAAGTCCTTTAAGGATAGACGAGCTGAGCGATGTTCAGTGCGCCGCGGCCTTCAACCTCGACGTGAAGCGACATCAAGCCGAAGCGCTTGGGCCGTGCGGCGACATAGACGCCAAGATCGCCGGCGCTGGATCGCGCAAAGAGGAATTCCAGGCCGTAGCTGCCGCCGCTGCTGCGGACCGGCCGCGGTTCGATGGAATCGATGTCGTGCATGTTTGCAAATGACGGGCCTAAGCGGACGAGCACATGATCGGGAAGCGGCGCGCTGGTGCGAATGACGAAGTGGGTGAGCGCAGTCTTGTGGGCGAAGCGCTCGTAGTCGATCGCCACCGATTCATCGGCGTTCTTGGCGATGGTGCGGCTGAGCGGCCCGTGGAAAAAGATGCCGGCCAGGCCCGCAACCAGCAGCGCCGCCATGACAATCCAGCCGATGCGCTCGGCCAGCCAAGTCCGCCGCTGAAATTGCATATCTTCCTGAATAGGATGGGTCCGGCTATCGAGATAATCCATTAAGCTTGCCCATATGGCCGCCAATGCAACGCAAACGCTGCGCGGCGCGGCCGGTTCCCGGCGGATCCCTGCGTCAGCCGCATGGTGGAGGGCCAAAAACCCCGTTACCGGCCCCGCCAGAAGGGCGGGTATGGTTGCTTCCTCGGCCGGGGCATGGGGGCGGAGCAGGGCGAAGATCTCTGACCCACCTGTGACTTGCTGGTGAGCGGGCGGGCACGTATGTGTTCAATCAAATCGGCCGAGGAGAGTGCCTGATGCACGTCGTTCGCCGCCGCGGGTGGGAAATTCCCGAGCACTTTGCGACTCCGGAACGTCGCTTCTTGAACCGCCGCACCTTTGTGATGGCGGCCGGCGCCGCCGCGCTGACGCTCTCCCCGCAGGTCGCGCAGGCGCAGCGCATCGCCGATCTTCCCGATCCCACGAAGGATCTCTATCCCGTCAAGCGCAACGAGAAGCTCGTGCTCGATCGCCCGCTGACCGACGAGGCCATCAACACAACCTACAATAATTTTTACGAGTTCGGCTCGGCCAAGACCATCGCCAAGGCCGCGCAGGCGCTCAAGCTCAGGCCCTGGACCGTGAAGATCGATGGCATGGTGGAGCGGCCGCAGGAGATCGGCATCGACGACCTCGTTCGCAAGATGCCGCTCGAGGAGCGCCTCTATCGCCACCGCTGCGTGGAAGCATGGTCGATGGCAGTGCCCTGGTCCGGTTTTCCGCTGGCCAAACTGGTGGACCTGGCGAGGCCCCTCGCATCGGCCAAGTACCTGCGGATGGAAACCTTCCTGGATCCGACCACGGCATCGGGCCAGCGCCAGACTTGGTACCCGTGGCCCTATGTGGAAGGGCTGACGATGGCGGAAGCCACCAACGAGCTCGCGTTCCTGGTGACCGGCGCCTACGGCAAGCCGGTGGCCAAGTCGATGGGCGCGCCGCTGCGGCTCGCCGTGCCATGGAAGTACGGGTTCAAGTCGATCAAGTCGATCACCCGCTTCACGTTCACGGACCAGCGGCCGAAGAGCTTCTGGGAGGCGTTGCAGGCGTCCGAATACGGCTTCTGGGCCAACGTCAATCCGGAGGTGCCGCACCCGCGCTGGAGCCAGGCGACGGAGGAACTGATCGGCCGCGGCGGCGAACGCCGGCCGACCATCCTGTTCAACGGCTACGGCGAATTCGTCGCCCACCTGTACAAGGGCCTCGAGGACGAGCGGCTGTGGGCGTGAGTTAGTCCACGGCTGCGCCCGCGGCCTCGACCACTTTGGCCCAGCGGGCAATCTCGGCCGCCACGAAGCGCGTCAGATCCTCGGGTGCTCCGCTCTCCACCGGCACGAGGCCGATCTTTTCGATCTGCCGGCGCGCGTCGGCCGTCGCCATGATGGCTTTCAGCTCGGCGTGCAGCTTGTCGACAATCTCCTTCGGCGTGTTCGCCGGCGCGACCACCATCTGCCAGGCGGCCGCGTCGAATCCGGGAACGCCCTGGTCGGCGATCGGGGGGATCTCCGGGGCAGCAGGAGCGGGGATCTTGGTGGTGACGCCCAGCGCGCGCACTTTGCCTTCGCGGATGAGCGGCAGCGACGAGGCGAAATCGGTCATCATGACTTCGAGGCGTCCGCCCATCAAATCGGTCATGGCTGCCACCGCGGCCTTGTAAGGGGCATGCACCATACGAATGCCGGTCATGCTGCTGAACAGCTCGGCATAGAGGTGAAACGGCGTGCCCGGTCCGGTCGAGCCGTACGTGAAAGCACGAGGCTTCTGCTTTGCCAGCTCGATGAAATCCTCTAACGAGCGCACCGGCAGCTCGTTGTTGACCACCAGTACGAACGGCACCGTGGCAATCAGCGCCAGGGGCGCAAAATCTTTGGCCGGATCGTAGGGCAGCTTCTTGTGCAGGCTCGCATTGATGGCGAGCGGTGTGCTGGTGCCCATCAGCAACGTGTAGCCGTCGGGCACCGCCTTGGCGACGCTGCTGGCGGCGATCACCGTGCCGGCGCCCGGCCGGTTCTCGACCACGAACGACTTGCCCAGCCGGTCCGACAATTTGGCCGCGAGGATGCGCGCCAGCAGGTCGGTGGCGGCGCCGGCGCCGGTGGGCACGACAAAGGTCACGTTGCGGTTCGGGTAGTCCTGGGCTGCCGCAATGCACGCGCCGAACCCGGCAATGATCGCGAAGGATGCCAGCGTGCGATGCATGGGACCACGTCCTCCCCGGCGCGCATCCGCGCTCGTTCGGTGATTATCGACACCGGAAAGGCACGATGTCTATGCTGGCCCCTGGCTTGCCCGAGCGGGGAGTAGGCGATGCGTTACATCGATGCATTCAATCATTTCTTTCCCAGCGCATTTTTCCAAGAGATGCTGCAGACGCCGGCCGGCTCGAAGGATCTGGGAAAACGCATGCGCGGCATTCCGGCGGTGCACGACATCGACGTACGCCGTCGCGTGGTCGAGGAATTCGACGACTACACGCAGGTCTTGTCGCTGGGACTCCCGCCGGCCGAGCTGCTGGTGGGCCCCGAGCAATCGCCCGAGCTCAACCGCATCGGCAATGACGGCCTCGCCGAGCTGGTAGCGAAATATCCCGACCGGTTCGTCGGCTATGCGGCCTCCTTGCCGATGGACGTACCGGACGCGGCGGCACGCGAAGCCGAGCGCGTGCTGGCGGCAGGGGCCAATGCGCTGCAGCTCTTCACCAACGTCAAGGGGTTGCCGCTCGACGATCCACGCTTCTTGCCGATCTTCGAGATCGCGGCCAAAGCCGGCCGGCCGATTCTGCTGCACCCGGTGCGTACGCCGGCGACGGCGGACTACGCATCCGAGACGTTCTCGCGCTACGAGATCTGGACGATCCTGGGGTGGCCCTACGAGACCAGCGTCGCCATGGCGCGGCTGGTGTTTTCCGGAGTCCTCGACCGCTTTCCGGACCTGAAGGTGGTGACGCATCACCTCGGCGCGATGATCCCGTATTTCTCGGATCGGATCAGATATGGCTGGCACCAGCTCGGCACGCGCACGTCGGGTGAGGATCTCGACGCGGTGGCGAAACGGATGAAGAAGCCGGTGATCGAGTACTTCAAGGGCTTCTATGGCGACACCGCGCTGTGCGGGAGTCGTGCTTCAGTCGTCTGCGGCTTGGATTTTTTCGGCGCCGACCACGTGCTGTTCGCCACCGACTGCCCGTTCGATCCGGAAGGCGGCCGCGGCTTCATTCGCGAGGTCATCGCCGTGATGGAATCGCTCGATCTCGCGCCGGACGCGCGGGAAAAAATCTGCTTCCGCAATGCCGAGCGCCTGTTCGGACTTGGCAACGGTTGAGTGACGCAAGTTCAGGTCAAAGAAAAAGCCGGGCCATGAAGGCCCGGCTGAAGTTCTTGTCGGCATGAGCCGACAATCACCTTCCAGAGGGGAACAGCTGGCTGCACCACGGTTGCCAAATCTGGGAGGATGTCGCAACCGGCTGCCTACAGCGCCCGTGAACTATGAGCTTCAATCGGTAGTCGAGCAACACAACGCCTCGCATGCCAGCCATGCGGCGCCGGCAAAAGATGGGAGATTCCGCTTCCCTGTGGCCGATCGGCAACTACCCTTCAGTAATGCCAGCGTTGCGCCTTCGACACGAGAAAATCGCGGAACACCTGGATGCGGGCAACCGACTTCATCTCCTCCGCGTAGACGAAATAGGCATCGACCGCCACGGCGTCGGTGGGCCCGAAGAGCTGCACCAGGCCACCGTCCTGCTCGATGAGATAATCCGGCAGCATGGCGACCCCGAGCCCGCGCTGGCAGGCGCGCAGGAGGCCGATCACGTTGTTGATCGTCAGCACGGGGGTGCGGGGGCCTTTTCCGTCACGTCCGGCCTGAATCACCCAATTGGCGCTCTGCAGGTGGTTCGGCACGCTGCCGCCGAGCACCACGAGACGATGGTTGTCGAGGTCCTCGGGCGTGCGCGGCGTCCCGTGGCGCTTGAGATATTCCGGCGACACATAGGCATGGAAGTGCATGGAGAACAGCTTGCGCTGGATGAGGTCGGGCTGGGTCGGCGGGCGCAGCCGAATCGCGACGTCGGCCTCGCGCATGGCGAGGTCGAGCTCCTGCTCGGTGGTGATCAGGGTGATGCGGATATCAGGGTAGAGGTCGAGGAATTCGCCCAGCCGCGGGGTGAGCCAGTGCACGCCGAGCCCGGGCGTGGTGTTCACCCTGAGCTCTCCGTTCGGCTTCTCGCGGCTGTCGCTGAGTTTCGTGCGCGTCGCCTCGAGCTTCATCAGCACGTCGTGCGCGGTACGATAGAGCAGCTCGCCCTGTTCGGTCAGGATGAGGCCACGGGCGTGGCGATGGAACAGAGGCACCGACAATTCCTGTTCCAGCGCGCCGACCTGTCGCGACACCGCTGATTGCGACAGTCCGAGCTGCTCACCCGCATGGGTAAAGCTGCCCGCCTCGGCGGCGGCGTGAAAGACCTTCAGCTTGTCCCAGTCCATGATTGCTGTGTCCCACTGGATTGTTGACCCTCCCCACGGGGCGGGGGAGTTTTTTACTCACGCGAATCGCAGCCCAGCACTGCGCTTGCAACGAGTCTATCACCAGCCGTTATTCCGCGGCGTCGCGGCGCTCCTCCTGGGCCGCGAGAAATCGCTCCGCCTCCAGCGCGGCCATGCAGCCGAGGCCGGCGGCAGTCACTGCCTGGCGATAGACGTCATCGGTGACGTCGCCGGCCGCGAACAGCCCCGGGACCGAAGTCGTCGTCGAGTGCGGCGCGGTCTCGATGTAGCCGGAAGGCTTCATCTTCACCTGGCCTTTGACGAGATCGGTTGCCGGCACGTGGCCGATGGCAATGAAGACGCCATCGATCGGCAATTCCGCGACACCGGCGGTGTTGACGTTGCGCAGGCGAACGCCGGTTACCTTGAGCGGATCGCCGGTGCCCACCACGTCCTCGAGCACAGTGTGCCACAGAACCGAGATCTTCGGATTCTTGAACAGCCGTTCCTGCAGGATCCTCTCGGCACGCAAGCTGTCACGACGATGGACCAGGGTGACGCTGTTGGCGAAATTGGTAAGGAACAGCGCCTCTTCCACGGCCGTATTGCCGCCGCCGACCACGACCACGTTCTTGCCGCGGTAGAAGAAGCCATCGCAGGTCGCGCAAGCCGAGACACCAAAGCCTTTGAATTTCTGCTCGGACGCAAGCTCCAGCCAGCGCGCCTGGGCTCCGGTGGCGAGGATCGCGGTCTCCGCCAGATAGACGTCACCGGAATCGCAATCGAGGCGGAACGGCCGACGCGACAGATCCACCTTCGTCACATGGTCGGCGACGATATTGGTTCCGACATGGGTGGCCTGCAGCCGCATCTGCTCCATCAGCCAGGGGCCCTGGATGACGTCGGCGAAACCCGGGTAGTTCTCCACATCGGTCGTGATGGTGAGCTGACCGCCGGGCTGAATTCCCTCGATCAGGATGGGCTCCAACATGGCACGGGCCGCATAGATGGCGGCCGTGTATCCGGCCGGTCCTGACCCTATGATAACAACTTTCGCGTGAACGGTCTTCGGCATTCAAATAGATCCTGGCCACCCTGCTGCATTCCCGCCCGCTCGAGGCCCGCGCACGCAAGCGCTCCATGCTGCCCTGCACAATCTAAGCCATTGCCTGAGCCATGCAAGACACGCAACGCAGGAGCTCCACAACTGTCGCGTTTCACTGGGCTGACAAGCTGTGCGCAATATTGTTTCGCATCGGTCGGGTTCGGGCTAGAAGTGGCTTGCTGTTCTGGAGGAGCCACGTGCCCGGCCGTCTCGACGCGATCGATCGGAAGATCCTCAAGGAGCTTCAGGACGATGGCCGCATGACCAATGTCGAGCTGGCGCGCCGCGTCGGTATCTCGGCCCCGCCATGCCTGCGCCGGGTCCGTGCCCTCGAGCAAGCGGGATTCATCAAAGGTTACCGTGCGCTGCTCGACGAAAAGCGCCTTGGCTATGAGGTGACGGTGTTCGCCATGGTGCACCTGACGAGCCAGGCCGACGCCGACCTCAAGGCGTTCGAGGATTTCGTCCGCGCGGAGCCGCTGGTGCGCGAATGCTGGATGCTGTCCGGCGAGATCGATTTCGTGCTCAAATGCGTCGCTCCGACCTTGAGCACCTTTCAGGATTTCGTGGTGCGGCTGACGGCCGAGCCGCACGTGCGCAACGTGAAGACCTCGCTCACGCTGCGCAATTCCAAGGATGCCGCCATGGTGCCGCTGGACGCGCGGGGAGTAGTGAGTAGCTCCTAGTTTCCTGCTCGCCGTTCACGACCCGCTATTCCGCCGCGGCAGCGCGCGCGTCGGCGAATGCCGGCATGACCTCGTCGGCAAACAACGCGACGGAGCGTAGCGACTCGTCCAGCGTCATGTCGCCGAACGCGAACCACGACACGATGTAGCTGGCTCCGGTGGCCTCGATCTCGGCAGCGATGAAATCGCGCACGGTCGCCGGCGACCCGGCGATGCCGTTGTCGAGCGCCACGAGCTCGTCGAAGGTCGGCGGATAGATGCCGATGATGCGCGGCTCGACCCCATGGCGTTGGAACAGCCAGCGGAAGCTCTGGCGCCAGCGCGGGTAGGCGCGGCGCGCGATGGCCAGCGCCGCCTCATCGCTCTCGGCGACGACCACATGGCGCCCGACGCCGAGCAATGGCGTGTCGTCTTTGCCGAGGTTTGCCCGCATGGCGCGGTAGCGATCGTTGATGGCGCGCAGGGCCGGTCGCAGGCCGAGCGAGACGATGTTGACGTCGTTTGCGGCCGGCCAGTCGGCGTTGTCAGGGATCGTGACGCCGTACCACAGCGGCGGATGCGGACGCTGCACCGGCCGCAGGATCATCGGCACCTTGTCGAAGCGGTGGAACTTCCCCTCGAACGTCAGCTCCTCGGCGGCTAACCCCTTCAGCAGCACCTGGAAGGCCTCGTGATACCTCTCCTGAGTCTCGCCGAAGTCGAGACCATAGGCGATCGTCTCGAACGGCGAGACGCCGCGGCCGACGCCGAGCTGAAAGCGGCCGCCGCTCATCTGATCGAGCATGCAGACTTCCTCGATCAGCCGCAGCGGATGATAGAACGGCAGCAGATAGACCATCGGGCCGAAGCGCAGCCGTGACGTGCGCTGCGCCACGCCGGCGAGGAAGAGGCCGGGCGAGGCCGCGCAGCCGAGCGGCGTCGCGTGGTGCTCGGCGAGATGATAGCCGTGGAGCCCGGCGCGATCGTAGGCCTCGACGAGGCGCAGACGGTCGGCATAGAGCTGCGCGAGCGGAACGCCCGCGTCGTCCATGTGGTCGAACACGCCGAACTTCATGGCAGCAAGCCTCCTGCTGCCATGAAGCTTAGAACATGACCCCGAAAGGGGGATACCGGTTTTCGGAAAGAGTTTAGGCCATCCTATTCGGACGGCCGGCGCCCGCGCATGAGTTCACCGAAAATCGACCTCTTCGCGCTCGTGGATTTCGTATGGACGGCAGCGGCGAAGCAACGGAGGGCGGAATGCGTTATCGCCACTCCACCTTCACCACCTCGAAGGCTTTGGCACCGCCGGGGGTGACGACCTCGACGGAATCGCCCTTCTTCTTGCCGACCAGCGCGCGGGCGAGCGGCGAGGTGATGGAGATGCGCTTCTTCTTGGCGTCGGCCTCGGGCTCGCCGACGATCTGCCACACCTTCTTCTCGTCGGTGTCCTCGTCGACCACGGTCACGGTGGCGCCGAACGTGATGGTATCGCCGGACAGCTTGGAGACGTCGATCACCTCGGCGCGCGCGAGCTTGTCCTCGAGCTCGGCGATGCGGCCTTCATTGTGCGCCTGCTCTTCCTTGGCGGCGTGATACTCCGCGTTCTCCGACAGATCGCCGTGGGTGCGCGCATCGGTGATTTGCTGGATGATGCGAGGCCGCTCCACCGACTGGCGCTGCTTGAGCTCGGTTTCGAGCGCGGCGTAGCCTTCGGCCGTCATCGGGATCTTGTCCATCGCTCACCACCTCCGACCCACCTGGTGCGTATCGCTGGTCTTGCGACCGGACTAAGCACCCCGGGCATTTCGAATCCAACGCTGCCGGCGCGACGACAGGCAATTCGTCCGAACCGGCCGCAGCGACAAAAGTTCCCGACCGCGCGCCGTTCTGGCGCCGCGACCGCGGGCCCTCTCGGTACTCATGCCGTCCAGCCGCCGATCGACCGGTCAGGCCGAGCCGAAATATGTCTGCAACGCACGTACCTCGAGATCCCCCCCGAGGTAGGCCTTGATGCCCAGGGCTGCCGCGACGGCTCCATGAAGAGTGGTGTAGTACGGAACTTTATGCAAGAGGGCGGCCTGGCGCAGGGAGCGGCTGTCGGCCAGCGCCTGGGCGCCCTCGGTGGTATTGAAGACGATCTGGACCTGGCGGTTCTTGATGGCATCGACGATATGCGGCCGCCCCTCCAGCACCTTGTTCACCTTGTCGGCCTTGACTCCCTGCTCGGCGAGATAGCGCTGGGTGCCGGCAGTGGCGATGATATTGAAGCCGAGCGCGCTGAGCAGCCGGATGGCATCGAGGATGCGCGGCTTGTCGGCGTCCTTGACCGAGACGAACACGGTGCCCTCGCGCGGCAGTCGCGATCCGCCGCCGATCTGGCTCTTGGCGAAGGCGATCGCGAACGATCGGTCGAGCCCCATGACCTCGCCGGTCGATCGCATCTCCGGGCCGAGCACGGTATCGACGCCGGGAAAGCGGGCGAACGGGAAAACCGCCTCCTTGACGCCGACATGCTCGAAGCGCGGCATCCCGAGCTTAAAGCTCGCAAGGCTTTCGCCCGCCATGATTCGCGCCGCGATCTTGGCGATCGGGATGCCGATCACCTTGGCCACGAAGGGTACCGTGCGCGACGCGCGCGGATTGACCTCGAGCACGTAGATGTCGCCGTTCTTGATGGCGTATTGCACGTTCATCAGCCCGCCCACATGCAGCGCCAGCGCCAGCTCGCGGGTCTGGCGCTCGAGCTCGGCGATGGTTTCCGGCTTGAGCGAATAGGGCGGCAGCGAGCAGGCGGAGTCGCCGGAATGAATGCCGGCCTCCTCGATATGCTCCATGATCCCGGCGATGCACGTATCGGTGCCGTCGGCCAGGCAGTCGACATCGACTTCGGTGGCGTCGGACAGATAGCGGTCGATGAGGAGCGGCCGCTTGGCGGAGACGGCAAGCTCTGACGGCCGGTCGAGATCGGCGGCGAGCCGCGCGATGTAGCGGTCGAGCTGCCCGCCCTCGTGCACGATCTCCATGGCGCGCCCGCCGAGAACGTAGGACGGCCGGATCAGCACCGGATAGCCGATTCCGTCGGCGATGACCCGCGCCATCTCGGGGCTGGTGGCGATTCCGCTCTCGGCCTGGTGCAGCCCGAGCCGATCCAGGAGCTTTCGGAAACGCTCGCGGTCCTCGGCCAGGTCGATAGCGTCCGGAGACGTGCCGAGGATCGGCACGTTGGCCTGTTCCAGGGCCTCGGCCAGCTTGAGCGGCGTCTGCCCGCCGAACTGCACGATCACTCCGTGCAGCTCCCCGCGCGCGCGCTCATTGTCGATGATCTCGATCACGTCCTCGGCCGTGAGCGGTTCGAAGTAGAGGCGGTCGGAGGTGTCGTAGTCGGTCGAGACCGTCTCCGGATTGCAGTTGATCATGATGGTCTCGAAGCCGGCGTCCCGCAGCGCGAAGGCGGCGTGGCAGCAGCAATAGTCGAACTCGATGCCTTGCCCGATGCGGTTCGGCCCGCCGCCCAGGATCACCACCTTCTTCTTGTCGGAGGGGAAGGCTTCGTCGGCCGGGCGGCCGGCAAACGGCGGCTCGTAGGTCGAATACATGTAGGCGGTCGGCGAGGCGAATTCGGCCGCACACGTATCGATGCGCTTGAATACCGGCCGCACGCCGAGCGCCCGGCGCGCCGTTGTCACCTCGGCGGCGCTCTTGCCGGTGAGCTTAGCCAGGCGCGCATCGGAAAAGCCCATGGCTTTCAGGCGGCGGAAGGCGCCGGCGGTGACGGGAAGGCCGCGCGTCCTGATCTCGGCTTCCATGTCGACGATGCCGCGGATCTGCGCCAGAAACCACGGGTCGATCTTGCACGGGGCATGAATTTGCGCGTCGCTCATGCCGAGACGCATCGCCTGCGCGACCTTGAGGATGCCGTCGGGCGTCGGTCGCCCGAGCGCGGCGCGGATGGCATTCACGTCGTCGTCCTGGCCAAGGCCTTCGATCGCGATCTCGTCCAGGCCGGTCAGTCCGGTTTCCAGCGAGCGCAGCGCCTTCTGCAGCGATTCCTGGAACGTGCGGCCGATCGCCATCGCTTCGCCGACCGACTTCATCGAGGTGGTGAGCACCGGTTCGGCCCCGGGAAATTTTTCGAACGCGAAGCGCGGGATCTTCGTCACCACGTAATCGATGGTCGGCTCGAACGACGCCGGCGTGGCGCCGCCGGTGATGTCGTTGGCGATCTCGTCGAGCGTGTAGCCGACCGCGAGTTTGGCAGCGACCTTGGCGATGGGGAAGCCGGTCGCCTTCGACGCCAGCGCCGAGGAGCGCGACACGCGCGGATTCATCTCGATCACGACCAGACGGCCGTCCGCCGGATTGACCGCAAACTGCACGTTGGAGCCGCCGGTCTCGACGCCGATCTCGCGCAGCACCGCGATCGAGGCGTCGCGCATCATCTGGTATTCTTTGTCGGTCAGCGTCAGCGCCGGCGCGATGGTGATCGAATCGCCGGTGTGAATGCCCATCGGATCGAGGTTCTCGATCGAGCAGATGATGATGCAGTTGTCCTTCTTGTCGCGGACAACCTCCATCTCGAACTCTTTCCAGCCGAGCACGCTCTCTTCGATCAGCACCTCGTTGGTCGGCGAGGCATCGATGCCGCGCTCGACGATGGTGATGAACTCGTCCTTGTTGTAGGCGATGCCGCCGCCGGTGCCGCCCAAGGTGAACGACGGCCGGATGATGGCGGGCAGGCCGATGTCGTCGAGCGCCTGGAGCGCCTGCACCAGGGT
>JBJMSU010000059.1:0-9016 GCA_045801465.1 Xanthobacteraceae bacterium
GTCCGGTCCACAAAGAGCCCGACCAGGCTGCCATGATCAACCGGTCGATGGATGTGATCGAGAAGTTCACTGGGACACGGCCCGTGGGCTGGATGGGGCCGGGCCTGACGCAGACGCTGGAGACTCCGGATTTGCTGGCCAAGGCCGGCGTCAAATACATCGCCGACTGGGTTTATGACGACGAGCCGACCACGATCCGCACCGACCGCGGCCCGCTGGTCACGCTGCCCTATACGGTCGAGCTGAACGACATCCCGATGATGATCGTGCAGCACCACGAGAGCGACTATCTGCTCAAGCGCGCCATCGATCAGTTCGACCGGCTCTATACGGAGGGCAAGGACCGTTGCAAGATCATGTCGCTCGCGATCCATCCCTACATCAGCGGCCAGCCGCACCGGATCAAATATCTCGAAGCGATCTACGATTACGTGAATCGCTTCGAAGGCGTGCTGCACTGGAACGGCGCCGAGATCCTCGATTGGTATCTCTCGGTGGTCGATCCGGCCAAGATGAAGGCGGCGGAATGACTCGTGTCCCGGATGCGGTGCAGCGCGTGTTCGAGACGATCCGCCGCAAGCCGGATGTCAAATTCTGGACCGGCGCCCAGACCCTCGACTGGTACTCGGCGGAGGGCCAAAGGCGCAGAGGAGCCGCCCTTCCGCCGTACGGCTAATACACTGACGATTCTACGGCTTGGTAACCGTTGGTGCCGCGCTGTTTCCGAGCGGCTGCCTTGCGAGGAGGCGGCCGATCTCCCGCAACTGTGCGCGGCCAGGCGACGTGCGTGTGCCAGATCTTTTTCGACCCGACATCCACATGCAGGTGGTGCTGTCCCCCCGAATAGGTCCCGACGCCGCCGTTCCACTCGCTGCGCAGATAGGCGAGCACCTCGCGATACTTTCCCGCTGCCGGGTGGAAATCGACGGCGCGACAGGTCGCGTGCAGGCTTGCGTGGTGCGTGCCGGCGATGCGAGCGCCGGGACGATGCGTCGAGATCACCTGAACAGGCCCATAGCGACTCTCGATCGTGGCGAGAACATTTTTGAGCTCATGCGGCAGACACGCGCGACTTGTCGACGGTCCAGTGTGGCGGCGAACTGCCGAAGCCTGATCCGCTGCATGGTTCTGCCTCGATGAAGTCTCCAGCGCCACGGAAGATTCGTTCGCCGACGCCGACGGAACGTACGTGAGAGCAGGCAAACAAATGGCGATGCAAACTGCTGTAAGACGCGGCATTCAGTGCCCCCTTTGAAGGATCGCAACCGAGTGCCGTTCGAACTACTGAGGGGATTTGAGTGCAGCAACGACAGGCTGCCGAAGCAGTGAACCGTTAGGCTTACTGCTGCGATGCGACGTGCGCGTTTGGCTCGCGTGCAGCCGGCGCGAATGAACAAAAGCCATTGAATCGCCGGACGCTTTGCCGCTGCGGCGCGACCCGGCGCCGGGCTAACGTTAATGCGCAGATTGTACGGTGGGTTGAGCCGAGCGTCGCGAGGCGAAACCCACCGAAAGCGTTGCGCGAGCCCGTTTCGGCGCGCGGCGCTGCGACAATCGCGCCAAGCCTCGCGTTGCGCCTCAACCTACCCTACGATCTACTTCACCAGCTTCTTGCCGCACATCGCTTCCAGGTTCTTGAAATAGATCTTGTCGCGATCCTCTTTGGAGAGATCCAGCGAGTCGAGGATCTTCAGCGTCTCGCGGATATACATCGTGCCCTTCTCGGGATCGAACGGGCAGTCGGAGGCGAAGATCGCCTTCTCGCGCGGGAAGAAATCGAGCCCGCACACGGTCGCCGGGCGTCCGCCGAACACGGCGGTGTCGGCGAAGAAGTTCTGGCGGAAATAATCCAGCGGCCGTTTGTTCAGGCTCTTGCGCAGCGACACGTAGTCCTCGTCCGAGGTGCGGGCGCCGAGCTGATCCCAACCCGGGCCGATGCGCCCTTCGAGCATCGGCACGATGCCGCCGAAATGGTGCACCATGATTTTCAGGTCGGGATATTTGTCCAAGGTCTTGGAGAACACGAGGCGGGCCATGGCGGCGGCGGTTTCATAGGACCAGCCGAACGTCCACCAGATCTCGTACAGCGACTTCTTCTCGTCGAGATAGTCGGGGTGATTGGCGCCGCGCGCCGGATGCACCCAGATCGGCGTGCCGAGCTTGTTCATGGCGGCGAAGAACGGCTCGAACTCCGGCCGGTCGAGCGGCTTGCCGCGCACGTTGGTGTAGATCTGCACGCCCAGCGCGCCGAGATCCTTGGTGGCGCGCTCCGCTTCGGCGACGCCGGCGTCGGGAGCGGCAAGCGACACCTGCGCCACGAAGCCGGGGAAATGATCGGGGTGCTTGGCGCAAAGCTCGGCGAAGCCGTCGTTGACCATGCGGGAATACTCGTCGGCCTTCTCCGGACCGGCCATCCCCTCGAACGGCGGCTGCGGATAGGAGATGATCTGCGCGTAGTCCGGAAAGGAGTCGATGACCTTGCGGCGCACGTCGAGGTCGTGAATGGACGGAATCTCCCGCACGCGCTTGCCGATGTCGCGATGATCGCCGGTGCTCAGGATTTCCTTGAAAAACCGCTGCGGCAGAAAATGCGTGTAGGCGTCGAGGCGCATGGGGATTTCCTTGACCTGGGAGTTCTTCTGAAGGGGCGCGATTATTGACAGACGTCTGACGGCCTGTAAACACTTCAACGTCTTGCCGTCGCGCCATGCCGGCAAGCATGAAAGGCAGCAATCGTGACAGAGCGAGACGCAACGGGACAAATGTCGGCCGAGGCTTATCTCGGCCGCCTCGCCGAACGCGGCGTCGAGTACGTGTTCGCCAATGCCGGCACCGACTTCGCCCCCATCATCGAGGCCATCACCCGCAACACCGGGTCGGGGCGCAAGTTCCCCAAGGTCGTCACCGTGCCGCACGAGAACGTCGCCATGGCGATGGCGCACGGCTACTACCGGATCGCCGGCAAGCCGGCCGCCGTGATGGTGCATGTGACGGTCGGCACCGGCAACGCGCTCAACGGGCTGATGAATGCCGCGCGCGACAACGTGCCGGTGCTGCTCGCCGCGGGCCGCACCCCGCTCACCGAAACCGGCCACATCGCCTCGCGCAACCGCTCGATCCATTGGGGCCAGGAGGCCTTCGACCAGGGCGGCATGGTGCGGGAATTCGTCAAATGGGACTACGAGCTGCGCGCCGGCCAGCCGGTGGACGCTGTGGTCGACCGGGCGCTTGACATCGCCATGAGCGAGCCGCGCGGGCCGGTCTATTTGACGCTGCCGCGCGAGGTGCTCGCCAGCCCCGCCGTGGCGGCACGTCGCGACACGGTGCGGCCGCTCGGATCGGCGCCGCCGGCGCCATCGTCGGGCGCCATCGAGGAGGCGGCGAGCCTTCTCGCCAAGGCCGAGTTCCCGCTGATCGTGACCTCGAGCGCGGGACGCTCGCGCGAAGCGTTCGACGAGCTCGCCGCGCTCGCCGAAGAGTTCGCGCTGCCGGTGGTGCAGAACGAAGCGCGCGACATCAACTTGCCCACCAACCATCCGATGAATTTCGGCTTTGCGGCCGCACCGTTCCTGCCCAAGGCCGACGTGGTGCTCGTGCTGGAGTCGATCGTGCCGTGGATTCCGCGCAGCGTTACGCCCAAGCGCGACGCGAAAATCATCCATATCTCGACCGACCCGCTCGCCCAGCGCTATCCGTTCCGCGACGTCGAGGCGGACCTGCTGATCACCGCCGAGGCTGGCGCGGCCTTGTCGAGCCTGCGCGCGGCCCTGCGCGCCACCAAGGCCAACGGCAAGGCGGTGGAGAGCCGCCGCAGAATCGCCGCCGCGGCGCGCGAAGACATGGAAGCCAAGCGGCGCAAGCTCCTGGAGACGGCGCGCAACGCGGTGCCGATCCACTCCGCCTGGCTCGCCGCTTGCGTCAACGAGGTGAAATCCGAAGATGCCATCGTGGTCAGCGAGCTCGGCGTGCCGGTCGGCCATCTCGATCTGACCTGCCACGGCAGTTTCATGGGCAACATGCTGGCCGGGGGGTTGGGCTTCGGCCTTGGCGCGGCGCTCGGCGCCAAGCTCGCCGCGCCGCAGCGCGAGGTGATCGTCGCCGTGGGCGACGGCTCCTACATGTTCGGCAATCCCCTGCCCTATCACTATGTCGGGCGCGCCGAGAACCTGCCGACCTTGACCATCATCGCCAACAACCATTCCTGGCACGCGGTGCGGCAGGCGACGCTGGACGTCTATCCGGACGGGACCGCCGCCAAGGCCAACATCATGCCGCTCACCGAGCTCAAGCCGGCGCCGGACTACGAGAAGGTCATCGAGACCTGCGGCGGACACGGCGAGAAGGTGGAGGCACCCGGCGACCTGTTGCCGGCGCTCAAGCGGTCTCTCGATGCGGTGCGCTCCGGGACGCCGGCGCTGGTCAACGTGTCGACGCAGGGCCGCCATAACTGAGCGGCGATCGATGGCACGCGGCAAGTCGAAAAAACCGGATATCGCGATCGTCGGCGGCGGCATCTGCGGGCTTGCGCTCGCACTGAACCTGCACGAACGCGGCATCGGCTGCTCGGTCTACGAACGTGCGCCCGAGGTGAAGGAGCTCGGAGTCGGCATCACTTTGCTGCCGCATGCCATGCGCGAGTTCACCGCGCTGGGCCTTGCCGACGAGCTCATCGCCGCCGGCATCGAGAGCCGCGAGAGCTGCTTCTTCAACCGTTTCGGGCAGCTCATCTACAGCGAGGAGCGCGGCCGGCACGCCGGCTATGGCTTTCCGGAAGTCATGATCCACCGCGGCCGGCTGCACATGATCCTGTATCGGGTCGCCTGCGCGCGGCTCGGCGATCGCATCCGCACCAATCACGACTGCGTCGGCGTCGAGCAGGACGAGCAGGGCGCCACGGTGTTCTTCCAGGAATTCACCTCGGGTGCCCGGCTCGAGCCGGCACGGGCGTGCGCCGTGATCGCTTGCGACGGCATCAACTCCGTCATCCGCAAGCAGTTCTATCCCGACGATCAGGTCGCCTTCGCCGGCATCAACACGTGGCGCGGGGTGACGCGCCGCAAGCCGATTCTGAGCGGGCGCAGCTATATGCGCGTGGGCTCGATCCTCACCGGCAAGATCGTGATCTATCCCATCATCGACGATGTCGACGGCGCCGGAAGCCAGCTCATCAACTGGATGGCCGAGATCAAGCGGGACACGTTCGAGAAGAACGATTGGAACAAGCCGGGCAATGTCGCCGACTTCCTGCCCATCTACGCGAACTGGCGGTTCGACTGGCTTGATGTTGCCGACATGATCGCGAAGGCCGATCAGATCCTGGAATATCCGATGGTCGACAAGGATCCGGTCGGGCGCTGGACCTTCGGCCGTATCACGCTGGCGGGCGATGCCGCCCACCCTATGTATCCGCGCGGCTCGAACGGCGCCGCCCAGGGGGCGATCGATGCGCGCGTGCTCGCCGACAAGTTGGCCTCGTTCGCAGACCCGCGGCAGGCGCTCGCGGCTTACGAACAGGCGCGGCGCGAAGCCACCGCCAAGGTCGTGCGCACCAACCGCGAGCATCCGCCCGACTTCATCAACATCAAGGTCGAGGAACTCGTGGGCGACCGCCCGTTCGACCGCCTTGACGACTACATCACCCAGGACGAGCTGCGCGCGCTCTCCGACAACTACAAGAGAATTGCCGGCTTTACGCTGGACGATGTGAGCCCCGAACCGGTCTAGGCTAGGCCCGCATCAGCAGCACGGGAGGATGACGTGTTCTGAGGATGCGGCTGTCACGCCGGCGCACCCTCAGGGTGGGCGCCGCTGTCGTAAGCCTCGGCGCGGTCGGCCTGCACCCCGCGAGCTGCGCGGGCTTGCCGCGCAGCCGCACGAATTCGCCCCGGCAGTCGCGGCGGAGTAGCCGAGGTTTGTAGGGTGGGTTGAGCGCGTCGCGAAGCCTCGCGCTGCTGTCGCAGCGCCGCGCGCCGAAACCCCCCGTCCGGAGGTCCATTGCTGGTGGGTTTCGGCGCGCCATGCAGCGGTCCCGTTCGCCAGCCGAGCGTGGCGCCTCAACCCACCTCCGACGCTCGTCTACTGCCAGGCGCGGTTGTCGACCGTGTTCTCGTAAGTCGCGCCGGGGGCGACCAGGCCCCACCCGAGCGTCCATTGATAGGTGTGGTCGAAGCGCTCGCGCGTGTACGGCTCCGGCGGCGCGTTCAGGATGCGAGCGACTTTGAGGTCTTTCGGACCCAAGAGACCGCCGGCCTCTTCGATCAGGTAGTGCGCATACTTGCCGGGATCGTTCTGGATCGCGTCGGCGGCCGCGGCCTCGGCGCGGAACATCTTCTGCAGGGTCGGCCCGTCCAGCTCGTCGCCGGCAGCCTCGCTGCGGGTCGAATGCGACTCGATGATCACGCGCAATCCGTCCTTTTCGGCCACGCTGATCCACGGCTCCATCAGGCTCACCGCCGCGATGTCGCCGTTGCGCAGCGCCTTCACCCGTTCCTCATGGGTGCCGGCGTTCACCCATTTGATCTGGTCGCGATTGAGAAAGCCTTCCAGCATCTTCAGCATGGTGAAATGCGAGCCGTTGAACGGGCTGACCGCGATCGGCTTGTTCTTGAGCTGCTCTGGCTCGTAGATGCGGGATTTCGGGTCGACCACGATCGCGAAGGTCGACATGGCGGAACCCAGCGCCACGATCTTGGCCGGGCGGTGCCCCGATTCGACGTTGGACTCCACGGCGCGTTTCATGATGCCCCACTCGCACATGCGAAACTGGTCGCATTCGCCCTGCTCGTAGAGCGATTCCATGGTGCGCTTGAAGATGTTGTCGCGCAGCGCCTGATGGTCGGCACCGCGCTGGCCGGTGCCCGGCGTCCTGACGATCTCCACATCCAGGCCCTCGTCGCGGAAGAAGCCCTCGTCGTGCGCGACCAGCAGGGGCAGGTCATGGATGGCATTCATCATCGATGCTTTGACTTTTTTGAGCGGCTGCGTCGCCATGGCGTGTGCTCCCGTCGGAGTGCGGACCCCAAGTCTGGTTTGCCGGAATGGTGACTATTCATCAGACGTCTGTCAATCTTCCTAGTGCCGCCGATTTGAAGTTCCTACACCACCTGCCGCAAGCTCATTGAGGAACTTCAAATCGAAAGCGGCACTAGGAACATATGCTTGCTAGTGCCCCTTTGCTTCCGAAGTTCGTCTCAGAGCGTGCTGCCACCGATCACGAACTTCGGAAGCGGGGCACTAGGTTGACCATCGCGCCGGGTTGCGCCAACGATCCTGCGCCGCAGGAGGGAGCAGGATGGGGAAAGGAGCAAGCTTGCCGGACAAGCCTCTGAGCGAGCTTTATCGCCGGCCCGGCTTCATGATCCGCCGGGCGCATCAGATCGCCGTTTCGCTGTTTGTCGAAGAGACCGGCGAGCTCGGAATCACCACGACCCAGTATGGGATCCTGTTCGTCCTCAAGGAGCGGCCCGGCATCGACCAGATTTCCGTGGCGAAGCTTCTCGGCCTCGACCGGTCCACCACCGGCATGGTGGTGAACAAGCTGGAGCAGGCCGGTCTCGTCCGCCGCAATGTCGCGGCGCCCGACCGGCGACGCCGCAGCCTTCACCTCACGCGGGCCGGGGAAAAGATGCTCGCGCGACTGGCCGCACCGGCCGAGCGGGCGCGGGCGCGTGTCCTCGCCCCGCTCCAACCGCGCGAGCGGACGCTGTTTCTCGAGATGCTGGAGAAGCTCACGGGCAGCTTCAACGGCTCGACGCGCGTGCCGCTGGAAGCGCACCGCGCTACTGATCCGGCAGAGGCCGGCCTGAAAGCGCCGGGCCGCACGCGACAAGCCGCCGCCGGAGGGAGCGCGGAGCACCGCGAACACAAGGATCAGGCATGAAGTTCGGGATTTTCGATCACATGGATCGCGGCACGGTTCCGCTCGGCGAGCAATACGAGAACCGGCTGAAGCTGATCGAGGCGTATGAGCGCAGCGGATTCGACTTCTACCATATCGCAGAGCATCACGCGACGCCGCTCGGCATGGCGCCCTCGCCCAGCGTGTTCCTGGCGGCGGTGGCGCAACGCACCAAGCGCCTGAAATTCGGTCCGCTCGTCTACACGCTTCCGATGTATCATCCGCTGCGGGTGGCGGAAGAGATCTGCATGCTCGATCAGTTGAGCGGCGGTCGGCTGCAGGTCGGCGTCGGCCGCGGGATCTCGCCGCATGAGCTCGAGCATTACGGCGTCGTCCCGGCCGAAGCCCAGGCGCGCTATCTCGAGGCCTTCTCCATCTTGATGCAGGCGCTCACCACCGGAAACGTGACATTCGAAGGAAAATTCTACACGTTCCGCAACGTGCCGATGGAAGTCGCGCCGCTCCAGCGCCCGCATCCGCCGCTCTGGTATGGCGTCGGCAATGTCGAGGCGGTGAGCTGGGCGGCGCGCAACGGCGTCAACGTCGTCTGCAACGTACCGGCGGCACGCGCGCGCGAGATCATGGCACGCTACTGCGCGGAATGGAGCGCAGCCGGACACGAGATCGCCGCGCTTCCCCTCGTCGGCATGAACCGTCACGTGGTGGTGGCGGATACGACCGAACAGGCGATCAGCATCGCCCGGCGCGCCTACCAGGTCTGGCATACGAGCTTCTTCAAGCTGTGGGAGCGCCACGGCACGCGTCCGAGCTACGCGCTTTATCCCGGCACGTTCGACGAGCTCGAAGCCATGGGACTAGGCGTCGCGGGCTCACCCGAGAAGGTGCGCGATGTCCTCACCGCGCAGGCGGGCGAGGCCGGTATCAACTACCTCGTCTGCCGCCTGGCCTTCGGCGATCTCGCTCTGTCCGAATCGCTGCGCTCGCTCGAGCTCTACGCCGGCGCCGTGATGCCGGCGCTAGCCGCGGCACGCGAAGCCGCCGAGTAGGAAGGGCTATTGTTGGAGCGTGATCTTTTCCGAAAACCGGTATCCAGCCCGGATCAAGTCCGGGCCAGGCTGTTTCGGGACCATGCTCTACTTCGCGCGGCGCGCTCTGGTT
>JBJMSU010000087.1:0-21499 GCA_045801465.1 Xanthobacteraceae bacterium
GGCTAAGCCCTCGATCGTCATGCACGGTTCGATGCGCGACAATGGCCCGCGCTTGCGGCTGCACACGCAGTACGACAATGCTGAGGCGCAAAACGCTCCGCCGCGCAGCAACAGCGACGGGCCCCTCGCCCGAACGTGTCATCGCCGCATTTCCTCGGGCGCGGTGGCTGCGTGGTGATCCGAGGACGAGACGCTGCGCTACGGCGCGTACCGTTCGGCGGGCAACCATCAAACGCGAACCCGAGCCGCCGCCCTTGCGCGTTGCGACCGCCGTGATCTTGTCGAACAGTACTGCCGCCATGATCGGCTGAGTCGGGATGCCGACACATCAGCGGCGCGGCTGCGATGCTGAGGGCGGGCATTCATAACCGACCCTGGATCGTTTGGCTGTCAGTGAGGGTGCTCCGACGCCCGTTCGCGAGGAGGAAGGACGGCCTTCCATCCTGTTGTCATCAGTACGGATGGAACTCGGCAGGCTCGCCGTGATTTAACGGCTTACCGGCGAGGTCGGCTGCGATGCCGCGCTATTTTTTTAATCTCCGCAGCGCCAGCAAGAGGTTGCAGGATTGCCAGGGGCTGATGCTCCGGGGTCAAGAAGCCGCCTGCCAAGAAGCCAGGGAGACCGTACAGGATTTCTTTCAGCCGTCGACCGGTCGAGTGGCTCCCGATTGGGCGGGTTGGTCGATGGAAGTGTGCGACGAGCGGGGACGTTGTATCCTGTTCATGCCCTTTGCCGACGCGCCGAAGCTGCGAGAGATCGCAAGTGAACCGGCGGAGGCGCCGGCGTTATCCAAAATCGTCCAGCTCGATGTCGCACGGGCCAAGCGCGAGCTCGTCGCCATGGAAGCGCGAACGCGCGAGCTCGTCCGCCGCACCGCGATGCTGGTCGATCGAAATCGTTACGAAACGAAGCACCTGTATTATTTGATGCAGGTAGCCGGAGAAGCGCGTTTGCAGGCTGGAGAGCTCGTGGCGCGCTCGCGACAGCAGACAGCATCGCGAGAATGGTCCTTGCTGGCAGGGGGTGCATGACAATGCCAGACGGCTCCACGTGAGCCAGCGCGTGTCGTGATGGAGTAAAATCATGCAAGAATTGACCATCCATGCGAAAATCGTCGACCTCGGTGTCGGCGCCATCGGCCGCAACCGCCTCCTGGCGGGACTGCCGCCCGCCGATTTCGCCCTGCTGGCGCCCCATCTCGCCGAAACCACGCTCGAACGGGGCACCGTGCTGACGGAGCCGGGCCAGCCGATCAGGCGAGTCATCTTCCTGCACGGCGGTCTCGTCTCGCTGCTCGGCGTGCTGCCCGAGGGGGATGCCGTCGACACCGCAACGATCGGGCGCGAAGGGGCGCTCGGCCTTTCAGCCGGGCTCGGCTCGCAGCTCGCCGTGAGCCGTGCCGTCGTCCAGCTGCCCGGCGCCGCGGTACAGATTTCGCCGCTCCGGCTGGCGGAGGCGGCGGCGCAAAGCAAGGCCGTGCGCGACATGATCGTCCGCTACTGCGACGCCTTGCTGGCGCAGATACAGCAGTCGGTCGTGTGCAACACCGTGCATCACGTGCAGGAGCGCCTATGCCGCTGGCTGCTGCAGGCGCATGATCGCATCGACGGCGACACGATCCCGCTCACGCAGGAGTTTGTGTCCGGCCTCTTGGGCGTGCAGCGCACCACCGTAACGGCGATTTGCCGCGTGCTGCAGGCGGACGGGATCATCGACGTTCGGCGCGGCCGCATTCTGATCCGCAACGCTGGCGCGCTGACACGAAAGTCATGCGCCTGCTACGGCGTCGTCCGACGCCTCAACGATCAAGCCTGTCGCGGGTTCGTCGGCGCACCGAACCCCTGACGTGCACCGCAGACCAGGATCCCAAAAAAAGTCGGCGCCTGTGCGTTTCCGGACCAGCGGCGCACCGCTTCGCTCTGCAGTAAGAAGCGCCGCATCCGGCACACGCGCGCCGCCGCGCGGATGAGCGTTAGCGCATTCGGGAGCGGCCGTCCCGCGTCTCCCTTCGCTCATGCAGGCTACGGATCAGCGACGCTTGCGCAGCGCGCGGCCGTTGCCGTGCAGGCGCACCGGGCTGGTCGCCGCCACCGCGATGTATTGCCGGGTGAAGATTTTCAGCGAGAAATAATCGATGGTGGCGCGCAGGCCCTTTTCCAGCGTTACTGACGGACGCCAGCCCAATAGCTCCATGGCGCGCGCGATCACCGGCTGGCGGCGCTTCGGATCGTCCTGCGGCAGCGGCCGCTGTTCGATCCTTGAGCCCGATCCGGTCTGCTGCAGGACGAGTTCGGCGATGTCGCGCACCGTGACTTCATGGGGATTGCCGAGATTGCACGGACCGGTAACCTCGTCGGCGCTCTCCATGAGCAGCTGCAGGCCACCGAGCAGATCGTCGATGTAGCAGAAGGAGCGCGTCTGTGAGCCGTCGCCGTACAGCGTGAGCGGCTCTTCCCTGAGTGCCTGGACGATGAAATTGGAAACGACGCGGCCGTCGTTCTCCTGCATGCGTGGGCCGTAGGTGTTGAAGATGCGTGCGACCTTGACGGGCAGCCCGTAGGTGCGCCGATAGTCGAAGAACAGTGTCTCGGCGCAACGCTTGCCCTCGTCATAGCAAGCGCGCGGACCGATCGGGTTGACGCAGCCGAGATAGCTCTCCGGCTGCGGATGGATTTCCGGATCGCCGTAGATTTCGCTGGTCGACGCCTGGAGCACGCGCGCACCCTTTTGCCGCGCCAATTCCAAGACGTTGTAGGCGCCGACGACGCAGGTCCGCACCGTCGAGACCGGATCCTTCTGGTAATGCGGCGGCGAAGCCGGACAGGCGAGATTGTAGATGCGGTGCAGCGGGCCGGGAATGTTCAGCGGCTCGACGACGTCCTGGGAAATGAACTTGAAATTTGGATGATTCAACAACGGCCGGATGTTGGCGAAATCGCCGGAGAGAAGATTGTCGACGCAAATGACCTTGTGTCCTTGCTGAATGAGACGGTCGCAAAGGTTGGAGCCGATGAAGCCGGCGCCTCCGGTGACGACGATCTTCAACTTGGTGGCGCCGTTCATCAACTCGACTCCTCTCCCCTCCTGTTGGTCGCCGCGCGAACTGCCCGTTCCGCGGTCGCGTGCTAAACGGTTGGTTCGTCCCTGCTGTTCCGCAGTGATTGAAATTCTTCACTAACTTCAGTCTCTACTCCTGTATCGCGTCGGCTAGTCGACTCACGCCTCGCGTCGCTGCTGATGGTTTACGGCCATCAAGCAGCGCGGATTTACGCGACGGCTTCCGTTCGAATCTTCGGCGTGACGCTGTCGAGAACCTCGCAGTAATACTCCTCCAGCTGTTTCGCCCTGTGCTCGGAGGTGTGGCTGTTGAGCACACGCTTGCGCGCGGCCGCCGCAATGCTGAGCCGGCGCTCCTCGGGGAGCTCGCTCAACGCGTTGACGACGTGTTCCGGCACATCGGCGATCAGAATTTCCTCGCCGGGCACGAAGATCGTCTCGATGCCGGGCCAGCGGTCGCTGATGACGGGAGCACCGCATGCCGCCGCCTCGAACAGCCGCACGCTCGGAGAAAAGCCGGCGGCCGCCATGTCGGCACGGGTGATGTTCAGCGCGAAGCGCTGGCTCCCGTAGAACGCCGGGTGAGCGGCGGGCGCGAGGTGATCGCGCCGCTCGACATTCGCCGGCCATGCGATGCCGGCGGGGTATTGCGGCCCGACCACGGCGAAGGAGTCCGTGGGCAGATATCGCGCCGGCTCGATCAGCAGCCGTTCCAGCTTGGGCTGCCGATCCGCGCTGTAGGTGCCGAGATATCCGAGGCTCCACTTCGCGCGGGCTGCAGCCGGCGCGTGAACCTCCGGATCGACCGAGCAGTACAGCGGACGCGCGCGCGGACTGCCGTACATTTCTTCCACGAATTCGAGCGTCGGCCCGCCAGTGAAGGACAGGTAGAGATCGAAACGCGGAACCAGCGCTGCATGGATGTAATCGGCGGTGTTGGTGGTAAGCTTCATCAGCGTCACCGGCGTGTCGATATCGTAGAAGGCGGTGACGCCGCGCGCGTTCATAGTCAGCCAGTCGCCGAGGACGGCGCCGTCCGGGACGTAGGAGCCGAGGATAACGAGGTCGGCATCGGCGACGAGGCGGCCGAAGCGGCGCGGCACCTCTTTCAGCGATCGGTAGAGCTCGACCGTGCAATAGCCGGGATGGCGCAGGTCGCGGTGCTCGCGATACCACGGGACGTCGCGCTCCACAAAGGTGACCTTGTGGCCGCGCGCGGCCAGCGCCTTAATCAGCGCGCGGTAAGTCGTGGCATGGCCATTGCCCCAGGAAGAGGTGATCGAAAGGCCGAAGATAACGATGTCGAGAGTCATTCCGCTGCCTCGCGAGTGCTGCTTGCTGTTCCCAAAAGCTCGGTGACCTGTTGGGCACGGTGGCGATACGTGTGATGCGCGAGAACGCGTGCCTTGGCGGCGGCGCCGATCCGTTGCGCTGCCGCGGGCTCCAGAGCAGCGATGAGATCGGCAACGTCCTCGCCGCTTGCTGCGGTGAGGATTTCCGTGTCCGGGTCGAGGAACAGCTCGATGCCGTCCCATGCGTCGGTGATGATGCAGGCGCCGACGCCAGCGGCCTCGAAGATGCGCGTCGGCGGCGAGAATCCGTAGCGCGCCATGCTGTCGCGATTGATGTTGAGCGTGGCGAGACTGGACGAGAATAATGCGTTGTGCTGTCCCGTTCCCACATGGCCGATATGGCGGACGTTGGCGGGCAGCGCCTTGGTCTCCCACCCGGAGCCACCCATGAGGAAGTCGCGCCGGGGCAGCAGGGCCGCCGGCTTGAGGAAGAATTCCTCCACCCGTGCTTCGCGATCCGGCAGCCGATTGCCCAGGAAGCTCAGATCGCAGCGCAGGTCTTCGCGGGGCGGAACCGGATGATGCGTCGCCGGGTCGACGGCGTTGTAGATCGGCACGCACAATCGCGCGCCGCAGCTCTCGTAGGCGCGCACCACCGGATCGCCGCCGCCGTAGGTGAGAACGAAATCGTAGCGCGGGATGGCGGCGCGCAGATGATGATCGCGGTCAGCCGCAAGGGCGTCGAGCGTCGCCGGCGCATCCACGTCCCAGAACACGGCGAGCGTGCCTGCCGAACGCGCATCCGGCACGGCGACCTCCAGCTCGGCATCGAATACGCCGACGCCGCTTGCCTTCACCAGCAGGTCGGCCGTGCGTGCGCCTTCCGCCAATGCGCGCTGCCATCCCTCGGACGTCGCCGGATAGACCACTACCTTGGCCCAATCCGGATCGTCCATGTCGCGGTGCTGTTGCCGGCCGAACGCGTCCGGCTCATAGAACGTGATGTCGTGCCCAAGCCGGGCGAGCGCGCGCAGCAGACCGCGATAATACGTGGCGGCGCCGTTCCAATAGGAAGAAACCAGGCTCGATCCGAAGAAGCAGATTTTCATGATGCCAACACCCGCGGTTGATGGCTGTCGGTCACGGTGGTCCGCACCGTGCGGGTCTGCAGGCTCTCGATGATGGCGATGAGCTCCGCTGCGCGATGCGTGCAGGTATGGCGGGCATGAATCGCGCGCAGTCCGGCGCGCGTCAGCTCGGCGGCAAGGTCGGCATCGCGCAGGACCAGCGACAGCGCGGCGGTCATTTCGGCGCCCGTTGCGGCCGCGATATAGCTGCCGGCGGGGAACAAGCCTTCGACGTCGCGCCACGGCGAGCAAATCAGCGGAATGCCGCAGGCGAGCGCTTCGAACATGCGAATGGTCGGAATGCCCGGCAAGCTGGCAACGTACGGCCGCCGCGGCACGTGCACCGTCATGCGGGCGCGCGCAAAGGCATCGGGCACGCGCTGATTGGGCAGCCAGCCTGCATACATGATCCCGCAGGCAGCAAGATTGGCACAAGCCTCCTGGGGATAGCGCACACCATGCACGCGCGCCGACAGCCCGAGCTGACGCACTGGCTCGAGCAGGAATTCGGTGAGCTCCTGCGTCCGTTCGCCGTCGCCCCAATTGCCGATCCACACGAGGTCGGTTTCTTTTGTGTGTGCGAGCGGACGGAACAGCGCCGTGTCGGCCGCCTCATGCCAGGTGAACACGCGACGTCCCCAGCCGTGGCGCAGATAGACCTCGCGCAGCACCTCGCCGAAGACGAGAACGCCGTCATAGTCCTCGATGTCGAACAGCGCGAGGTCATGCGGCGCCGTGACGGCGCGGTGATGCGTGTCGTGGAACAGAAGCGTGAACGGGGCGCCTTGCCGACGCCGACGCCCGAGCGCGGCGACCAGCTCCGGCGGATTCCATTCGTGCACGATGACGACGTCGGCGCCATCGAGCGCGCGCTCGTAGTCGATGTCGTTGGAGAGGTACTGCTCGATGCGCACGCTGGGCACAATGGCCGGCGCGTTGGCGAGGGCTTCAGGCCCGCCGTCGCGCAGCGCGTTGGTGCGGCTCCAGCCGTCGAGCGGCTCGTAGACGCTGACTTGATGGCCGCCGCGGACGAGCTCGCGGGCAATGCCTCGGAGGAAATGGGCGTTGCCGTGATTCCAGCACGACGTGAACGAATGATAGAACAACACGAATTTCATGCGCGGGCCTCCGCCGGATCGAAATCGGATGCCCATTGCAGGCTCGGTGCGCGCTCGCATAGGCCCGCATAGGTGGCGCGGTAGGCTTCAGCCATGGCGGCGAGCGGATAGCGAGCGGCGCGCCGCGCGGATGCCAACCGCAAGGCGTCGCGCAGCGACGCATCGCGGCAAACCGAGCGCAACGCATTGCGGATGGCGCGATTGTTCAGCGGGTCCACCATGATGGCGGCGCCGGCCCACAGCTCGCGGAACGAAGCGATGTCCGACAGGACCAGGGCGCAACCGGCCGCGGCGGCTTCCAGGACCGTGAGACCGAACGGCTCGTAAAGCGCGGGGGCCGCAAACACGGCGGCGCGCCGCATCTGTTCGAGCAGTTGCGATCGCGGCAGTGGCCCCAGGGGCTCGATTCTGCCAATCCCTCTCTCATGAGCCGCCGCGCCGTCGACCGACTGCAGCGGGCCGGCCACGCGCACCGGCCAGTCGAGCTCGGATGCGATGGCCGCCAGCGCCGCAAGGTTCTTGGCTTCGTCCCACAGCCGTCCGGCCGCCAGGATGAATGGCTCCTTGGTGACGATGGTAGGCGCAAAGTCGATTCCGTTCAGGATCACTCCGCCGCGCCGGCGCGGGGCGTACAGCGCCTGGACCGTATCGCGGAAGGCGGAGGTCGGCGCGATCCAGGCGTCGGCACGGTCAAGCCCGGCGGCAACGTTGGCGATATAGCGATGCCAGCGCGGCTCCGACGGTTCGCCGCCGCGGCAGGCCCGCCACCACGAGCGCACGCAGGAATGAGCGCTGACGAGGACCGGAGCCGTCCAGTCGCCGCACGCCTCGCGGTAGCCGTTGAGGTGAACGATGTCGGGCCGCAGCCGCCCCTCGATCGTGGCGAGGTGCTCCAAGGCGCGGGAGAAATCGTGGCCTCCAGGATCCATCCATTCGAGCGCGAGATCGGTGATCTCGAGGTCGAGGCCTGCGACGTCGCGGATTGCCGCAAGCTGGTGGTCCTGTGGCGGCGGCCCCAGCGTGACAAGGGTGACGCGGTCGCCGCGCCGGCAAAGCTCACGGGCAAGAGCAGTGGCAAAGACCCAGACGCCGCCGACGGCGTCGGTCGTCATCAGCACCCGTAAGCCTCGTGACGGCGGATTCATCCCGGCACCGCCAATTCGAGCTCATGGAGGTGCCGCGGCCGTTCTTCCTGCACGTCGCTGAAATCGTTGAACTGCCGCAGGTAGTGTTCGTGCGCGCGTTCCCAGGCGATGTCGTCGGGCTCGCCCCAAAGCTTGCGGTAGTCGGGCGTCCCCGGATACGGGAACAGCGGCACCGGGTCGTTGGCCCAGATACCGGCATCCTGCATCTGCCGGCGCCAGTCCTGGACGCGCGCGTCGTCGTCCTCGGCCATCTCGATCAGGTTGGCCTGCACGAATGGAATGTGCCGCTTCGCGGTGATCAGCCGCTCGGCCAATTCCTCGGTGCTCATGCGGCAGCGTTTGGCGAGCGCGTCGCGCCCCTCGGGGGTGAGGCTTTCCACGCCGCATTCGACCGACACGCAGCCGGCGCGACCGAGCAGCGCCAGCATGTCCGGCTTCCACAAATCGATGCGCATCTGCACGCCGAACTTGAGACCGCGGCCGACGAGGCCGCGCAGCAGCGGTTCGTTGGGCAGGAAGATCTCGTCGATGAAGTAGATGTATTCGACGCCCTGGCGCTGCAGCCCTGCGATTTCCTCCAGTACCGCCTCGGCCGGCCGGCGGCGATAGCGATTGCGGAAATTCTCCTTGGCGCAGAAGGTGCAGCTATAGGGGCAGCCGCGCGAGGCCTCCACCTCGGCGCCGGGCCCGATCGGCTCTGCCTCGAAGCGATGATGGTGGTGGAGGTGGCGCGCGATCATCTCGTCCGGCCAGGACAGCGGCGGCTGATCGACGAAACGCGCGGCCTGCGGCCCGCCGACCACGCGAATTTCGCCGTCCTGGCGATCGCACGTGCCGGCAAAGCCGCGCTCGCCGGCGGCGAGCCGGGCGAGTGTTTCCTCGCATTCGCCCATCACGACAATGTCGGCACCGAGCTTCGTCAGCGCCGCGCGCGGCGTGGTGGAACCGTGGGGGCCCACCGCAACAAGCAATGGCGCGAGATCGCGTACCGCGCGAACAAGCTCCTGTGCGACGCGCAGCTCCGGCGGCGCGCAGCGCCAAAACAGGTAGGTGGGCGCAGTCGTGACCACGATCATGTCGGGCCGGAACGCCGCCACCTCGGCGGTAACGTCGGACGAGGAAAGGCCGTGCAGGTGTGCATCGATCAGGTGCACCGTATGGCCGGCATCTTCGAGCATGCGCCGCGACACGCCGAGCTCGATCGGCAAATGCGGCGCGCGGCATCCGAAATAGATGCTGCCGTCGAACCGCCAATGCGGATTGATCAGCGCCACTCTCATGCGCTCACCTCCTGCAGCACAGGGGCGACGCCGAAGCGGCTCACGAGCCAGCGATCGAGCGCCCGCAAGCCTTCGCCCAACGGGGTGCGCGGCGACCAGTCGAGCGCACCCGCGATGGCGCGTGTATCGGAGACGTACCAGGGCTGATCGCCGGGCCGCCAGCCGTCGTAGCTGACCGCCGGCGGCTGCCCGCGCAGTTCGGCGATGGCGGTCAGGAGCTCACGCAGGCTGATCGTGTTGGCAGGGCCGCCGCCGAGATTGAAGATACGGCCGCTCACCCGATTGATGCGGTCGAGCGCGCCCAGCCAGGCGGCGACAGCATCATTGACATAGAGCGCGTCGCGCACTTGATAGCCGTCACCATAGATCGTGATTGGATTGCCGCGGATCGCCTGCAACAGGAAATGCGCGATCCATCCCTGGTCCTCGTTGCCGAACTGGCGCGGGCCGTAGATGCAGCTCATGCGCAGCACCACGGTTCGCAGGCCGAAGACGCGGGCGTAGTCGCGCACGTATTGGTCCGCCGATCCTTTCGAGCAGCCATAGGGGCTGTAGAGGTCGAGCGGAGCCTCCTCGCCGACGCCGCAGGCAAGCCGCTCGGCGGTCGGCACGTAGCGCTCGCCGACCACCGTGACGGCGTCCTCGTCGAGGACCTTGCCGTAGACCTTGTTGGTCGAGGCGAAGATCACCGGCGCGCGCGGGCTATGCTGGCGCACTGCTTCGAGAATGTTGAGCGTGCCGTTGGCGTTGATCTGAAAGTCCTCGCGCGGCCGTTCGAGGCTGGTCGTCACAGCAACCTGCGCGGCGAGGTGGAGCACCGCGGAGGCTTCGCACACCGCCGCCTCGACGGCCTCCTCGTCGCGCGCGTCGGCGATTTCGATGGCGACGCGGTCGCCGTGGCGATCCTTGAGCCATTGTGCGTTTTCTTCCGCGCCCGAGCGCGCAAGGTTGTCCAGCACCAGCACGTAGTCGCCGCGCTCCGCTAGGGCGGCAGCGAGATTGCAGCCGAGAAAACCGCAGCCGCCCGTGACCAGCACGCGCGGCGCAACGGTTCGCAGGTTGGGGCGCGCCAGGGTCATGCCACCAGTCCTCGGCTTTCCAGTTCGGCGGTCGCGTGCTCGACGCGGTCTTCGGCGACTTGGCTCGACAGCCAGCCGGAAAGCTCCTGCAGGCCGTCCTTGAAGGGGACCTGCGGAGCAAACCCGAGCTCCGCCTGGCTTCGATGGATGTCGGCAAAGCAGTGGCGGATATCGCCAGCACGGTATTTGCCGGTGACGTGCGGGGTGATCTCCGGGCGGCCCATCACCTGCGCCAGATCGGCCGCGATGGAGAGGACCGTGCGGCTTTCGCCGGAGCCGATATTGAATGCGTGGCCGATGCCTCGCTCGGTCCGCAACGCCTGGAGACAGGCGCGCGCGACATCCTGCACATGAACGAAGTCGCGCTTCTGCCGGCCGTCCTCGAACACGAGCGGCGGCCGTCCGTTGAGCAGCCGGGCGGCAAAGATGGCGAGCACGCCAGTATACGGGTTGGAGAGCGCTTGGCGTGGCCCATAGACGTTGAAGAAGCGCAGCGCCACGGTGGGGATGCCGTAGGCCTTGCCGACAATGAGGCTCAGACGTTCCTGCGTGTACTTGTTGAGCGCATACACGGAGCTGAGCGACGGCTGCTTGCTCTCGGGTGTCGGCAACGGCGTGAGCGGCGTGCCGTCGGCGTCCTGCAGCTCCCAATCGCCGCGGCGAAGCTGTTCGCTCGCGCGCTCTTTCGGTGCAACGAGCTCGCCGCTGTGGTTCTGCGCCAGCCCCTCGCCGTAGATGCTCATCGACGAGGCGCACACGAGCCGCTGAACCGGATGTCGGGCCAGCGCCTGCATGAGGACGGCGGTGCCGAGATCGTTCACCGCCGTATAGGCGGCGATCTCGTACATGCTCTGGCCGACGCCGACCGAGGAGGCGAGGTGGATGACCGCGTCGACGCCGGCGAGCGCGCGTTCGACGCGATCCACGTCGCGCACGTCACCGACGATGAGCTCCGCCTCGCGATCGAGATAGTCGGGAGTGTCGCCGTTTGCGTGAACCTGCGGGGAGAGATTGTCGAGGAGTCTTACGGAATAGCCGGTGGAAAGGAGAAGATCGGTGACATGTGAGCCAATGAACCCCGCTCCACCGGTCACCAGAATGCGCGTTGTCATCTCTCCTCCAGTCTGTGAGCGACCGTCGGCAAATGATCCATGCGATCGTTTGTTCCTGCCGCACGCGAAGCTCGGCGTGGTTTGGCAAGTAATTGAAATCAAATGAATTTCAAGCTTAACCGCTAGCCCCTGAGTCGACCATGCGACACAGGGTGCTGTCGCGTCAGCGCTCAGATCAGCAGGTCAGAACGGCGTGCCGACCAGCATGGGCGGCAGACCGAGATGCGCCGAGATGGTTGCAGCAACGTCGGCAAACGTGCTGCGCCGGCCGATCGGTCCGGCGATGACCGACGGTCCGAAGGCCAGGATCGGCACTTGCTCGCGCGTGTGATCGGTGCCGGCCCAGGTCGGATCGCAACCATGATCGGCGGTCATCACGACGAGATCGCCAGCATCGAGCGCTGCTTCGAGTTGCGGCAGCCGTGCATCGAAGGTCTCGAGCGCGTCGGCATAGCCGGCGGCATCCCGCCGATGGCCGTGAATGGTATCGAAATCGATGAAATTGGTGACGAGCAGCCCGCCGTCCGCAAGTGACGCAAGGCCTTCGAGCGTGCGGTCGAACAAGGCGACATTGCCGTTGGCCTTGAGCACCCGGCCGGTGCCGGAATGGGCGAAGATATCGGCGATCTTGCCGACCGTGACCACAGCCCGCCCGTCCTGGGTCGCGCGATCGAGGAGCGTGGGCGACGGCGGTGGCACCGCATAGTCGCGCCGGTTGCCCGTGCGCAGGAAATCTTTCGAAGACGTGCCGACGAACGGCCGGGCGATGACGCGTCCGATGCACAACGGATCGACCAGGGGGCGAGCGACCTCGCACATGCGGTAAAGCCGCTCGAGGCCGAAGCTCTCTTCGTGCGCGGCGATCTGGAACACGCTGTCGGCCGACGTGTAGCAGATCGGCCGGCCGGTTCGCATGTGCTCCTCGCCGAGCTCGGCGATGATCGCCGTTCCGGAGGCATGGCAGTTGCCGAGGATTCCGGAAACGTCGGCACGCCGGCACAGCTCGGCAACGAGATCAGGGGGAAAGCAGGGACGCGTGCGCGGGAAGTAGCCCCACTCGAACGGCACCGGCACGCCGGCCAGTTCCCAATGGCCCGACGGGGTATCCTTGCCTTTCGACGTTTCGACCGCACAGCCGTAGCGACCGCGCGGATGGCTCTTCGCCCCAAGGCCGGGCGGCACGCGGCCTGTCGCCAGGCGGCAGGCTTCTCCCAGACCGAGCTGCGAGAGATGCGGGAGACACAGCCCGCCGCGCCGCAGGCCGTCGCGGTCCGCGGCTCCGCGCGCGCACGCCTCGGCAATGTGCCCGACTGTATCGGCGCCCTCGTCGCCGTAGAGTGCCGCGTCGGGGGCCGATCCGATGCCCACGGAATCCAGGACCAGGATGATGGCGCGCGTCATCGGTGTTCCTCGCCAACCCGGGGCGTCACGCCATTACTGGCGGCGCGAGATCGCGTTCGGCCGCGGCCGCCGAGCCGGCGTACCGCCGGATCATGGCGGCACAGAACTCGGCGAATTCCTCCTTCGCCAATGGTGCGCTGGTGTGATGCGGGGCGATCCCGCGGTGCTCGGGAGTGAAGCAGAACGTCACCGTGACGTCGAAGTCTGCGAGTGCCGCCATCTGGCGGTCGAACCAGGTGAGCGCATTGGGGCGGAAACTGTCCGCCCACGAGAGGCCGGTGCGCAGATGCTTGACCCCGAGCCGCTTCAGCCAGGCGACGGCCTCGGCCAGGCGATGGTCCTCGAAGTGAAACCACTGGCAGATGCCGAGGTCGGGCGTATGGCGGGCAAAGTCATCGAGCGCGATCTTGGGCGTGCCGTCGTCGCGCAACAGGCCCATACGGAAATGCCGATAGTAAGAGGAGCCCTCGGCCTCCTTGTGCCGCGTGGTCGCCCCCCAGGCGAGCGGCAGGTCGTAAAGGCTGTACCAATGGATGCGCGGCGCTCGCCCGACGAGAAGCTCGGCGGTGCGCTTGAGGCCCCACGCCTGCACCTCTTCGGCGCCGAAGCTGGAGACGCCGACCTCGCTGACCCAGATTGGCAGGTGGGTCACGGCGCGGATTTCATCGAGCTTGGCCGGCCACTCGTGGATCTGCCACAGGTTCCAGTCGAGCGGGAAGCCGTGCACCGCGATGGCGTCGACGTGATCGAGCACGCCTTTGCCGGCCATGTTGGCGACGAAGGCCGGATCGATCGGCGAGATTCCTCCCAACACCCGCGTGACCCGTGGATCCGCGGCCTTAATGGCTTGGCCGGCCGCAATGGCCATGTCGGCGAACAATCCCCAGCCGGGATCGACTTCCGGATCCCAGTGCGATTTGTTGTTCGGCTCGTTCCAGATCATCGCCGCTTCGATCATGGCCGCCCTCGCGCCGGGTAGACTGCGCCGTTGTCGGCTTTGACCGCGCGCCGGCAGATGTAGACCTCGTCTTCGGGATGATGCGTGATTTCAAAGCCGGCGCTGCGCAGCATCGCTTCCGCGCACGCGCGGTTCGGCACCCACCAATTCGTCGGGTCGTCCGCATAGCGATGCTCGATGAAATGGAGCTTGGGATACCCCGGCCGGTCGAACATGTCGGTGATCCAGAAGTCGTAGTCCCTGTGCAAGGGCTCGATCTCGGTGCTGCCGCGCTGCATCGATTGGAAGACCAGCGTGTCACCGGCGACGTGCTCGTGAATCAGATCGAGGGCGAGAAGCGGATGGCGCAGGTGGTAGAACACGCCCATGAACAGCACGAGATCGAAACGTTGGCCGATTGCGCCGACGTCATAGACCGAGAGCCGGCGAAATTCGATGTCGAGGCCGACCACCTCGGCGGCAAAGCGAGCCTGGGCGAGATAGTCCTCGCTGGCATCGATTCCGAGCACGCGGGCGGCGCCGCGGCGTTTCATCTCGAGCGCATAAAACCCGGCATTGCAGCCGATATCGAGAACCGTGCGCCCGGCAAGATCGGGCGCGATGGCATTGCAGAAACGCTGCCACTTCACGGACGGGTAGTCGCCGAGGAAATGGCGCGGCGCGGTCTGGATGCCGTCGAGCTCGAGATTGTGGAACCAGGGTCCCAGCGCCTCGACGCGCGCGACGATCTCTTCGTGGGACAGGTGATGCGCGTTCACCGGACCTGCACCTCCTCTTCGGTGACGGCATGCATGTGCTTGAACGGGGCCGGCCACGCGGCGGCGCGCGCGCGGGTTCCAGTCTGAGGCGTCGCGCCGGCTTCGGCGAGCAGGCTGATGGCGGCGCGATAGCCGTGCAGCGTGCCGACATCCACATAGGCGCGGCCCGCCTTGATGCCGCATGCGCGTCCGCCCCGCGCCAAATAGGCATTGACCAGCGTGCCGATGTACTCGTCGCCGCGCTCGGGTGCGCGCCACAGGTCGCGCAGCTCGGCGAAGACGTGGCCTGGCATCTTGAACGCGCCCCAAATCCAGTTCGAGGCGGCGTTCGCCTGCTTCACCTGGATCTCCAGCACCCGTTCATTCTGGTCCAGCATCACGGCGTCGAAGAATTCCGGTCGCTCGACCGGAAACAGCAGGAACGAGAGGATGTCGTCGGGAAGCTCGGCCAACGCGCCTTCCGGAAACCACACTGTGTCTGGAAGGCCGACGAGAACCGCCTCTTGCCGGCTGATCAAGGCGTTGGCGCAAAAGATCGCGTCGCACAGGCCGGCGGGCCGAGGCTGAACCACATAGGCGATGGAGGTCGCGCCGTACTGGCCGCCGAAATATTCCATGATGTCCGACTTGCCCGGCGAAATCACGAAGCAGATCTTGTCGGCGCCGCCGAGGATGAGGCGGTTGACGAGATATTCGCTCACCGCGCATGGCCGCTCGACCCCGTGATCGAGGCGGCTGCCCACGGGCAGAAGCTCCTTCGAGAACGCCAGGGGCTGGATGCGGCTGCCGCGGCCCGCTGCAGGTACGATCCCCCACATGGCCTAGACCTCCATCGCGTGCGCAGTGCGAACCGGGTGGCGCGCCTGCTCCAGCGCGGCGATCAGTTCGGCGGCGCGCCGCGCCGAGGTATGTTCGGCAAACGTCCGCTCGCGTGCTGCAGTTCCGATCCGGCGCGCTTCTCTCTCGTCGAGGTCGAGCGCGGCCACCACGTGGTCGGTATCGTGGGCCAACAGGATTTCCGCGCCGGGGGCGAAGAAGGTTTCGATCCCTTCCCACACGTCGGAGAGAATGGCGGTGCCGCAGGCGGCAGCCTCGAACAGCCGGCCGGACGGACACCAGCCCATCTCGGCCATGGGCGCGCGCGTCACATTGAGCGTGAGGCGCGACGATGAGAAGAAGGCCGGGTGCTCCGACGGCGGCAGGTGGCGCACGAAAAAAATGTTCGGCGCCCAGGGGAAATCCTGCGGGTATTGCGCGCCGCCGATGAGAAAGCGTTGATCGCCCCGCCGCCGTGCCGGCGCGACGAGCAGCGCTTCGACGCCCGCCTGCCGGTCGGCCGCATAGGTTCCGAGATACGACAGATCGGCGCGATAATGGGCGACGGGCGCCACCGGCCGGTGCACGTCGGGATCCACATGCCCGTAGAGCGGAAGCACCCGCCGGGCGCCGAGCCGGTTGCGCAACGCATCGAGCGCCGCCCCTCCGGTGTAGCTCAGGACGAGGTCGAAATCGGCGAGACCGCGCCGCCCGATATAGCTCACCGGTTCGCCGCGGCCGAGATGGGCCAGTGTTACCGGCGTGTCCAGGTCATAGAAGACGCTGACCGCTTGCTCCTCGAAGGCCAGCCCGGCCGCCGCAATTCCGTCCGGACAATACGAGGTGACGATGGCGACATCGGCGTCGCGAAGCTCGCGTTGCGCTTGACGCCGCACCTCGTTCCAGTCGGCGTAGAGCACCAGCTCGCCGCCCGGAACCTCGCAAAGATCACGTGCGCTCGCGTAATAGGGAACATCGCGCTCGAAGAAGACGACGCGGTGATCCTGCCCGGCAAGGGCGCGGCAAAGGCCCCGCCACAGGGTCGCGTGACCATTGCCCCATGACGAAGAGATGGTCAGGCCGAACACGACGATCTTCATGCGGCCATCACGTCGTTGAGGGAGATCAGCTTTGCGCCCCAGTCGCCGACGATCAGCGTCGTCAGCGAGCCGGGACTGATCTCGATGCGCCAGAAGGAGTCCACCGGAAGACCGATGTGATAAAGGACGGCGGCGCGGATCACGTCCGAGTGCGAGACGAGAACGATGCGATCGTCGGGATGAAGCGCGCGGCTGCGCTCGATGTGGCGGGCGACGCGTACCTGCACCTCCAACATGGTTTCCCCGTTGGGTGTCCGCGTCATGCTGCGCATCGTGTTCCACTGCCGCCAACGCGGATCGGTCTCGAGCTCCTGGAACGAACGACCCGTCCAGTCGCCGACATCGACCTCGTCCAATGCCGGCACCACATCCGCCGTCAGCCCCAGCTTGCCGGCGATGCGGTCTGCCGTCTCGCGCGTGCGCAGCTGCGGACTCGTCTGCACCATATGCACCTGCTCGTGCCGCAAGCGCTCCCCGACCCGTTCGGCCTGCGCGCGCCCCGCCGCGCTCAAGGGCACGTCCGTGCGCCCGACGAGAACCCGATCCTGCAGTTCATGCGCGCCATGCCGAACAAAAAACAGCGTCGTCATGGGCCGAGCCGCTCCTGGTCAGTCGGCTCCGTTGATGAATTGGATCGTGCGCTCCCGCGCCTCGTTGTCGGTGAACTGCTGCGGCGGCGATTTCATGAAGTAGCTCGACGGGCCGACGAGGGCGCCGCCGATTCCCCGGTCGCGTGCGAGCTTGGCGCAACGCACTGCGTCGATGACGACGCCGGCGGAGTTTGGCGAATCCCACACTTCGAGCTTCAGCTCGACATTGAGCGGAACGCCGCCGAAAGTCGTTCCTTCCATCCGGATATAGGCCCACTTGCGATCGGTCAGCCAGGGCACGTGGTCGCTCGGTCCGACGTGGATGTTTTCCGGCGGCAGCGGCACGTCGAACTGGCTGGTCACCGACTGGGTCTTGGAGATCTTTTTCGATTCCAGCCGGTCGCGTTCAAGCATGTTCTTGAAATCGCTGTTGCCGCCGAAATTGAGCTGGTAGGTGCGGTCGAGCCGCACCCCACGCTCGCGGAACAGGTTGGCGAGCACGCGATGCACGATCGTGGCCCCGACCTGGCTCTTGATGTCGTCGCCGATCAGGGGAACTCCGCGCTCCTCGAAACGCCGACGCCATTGCGGGTTCGAAGCGATGAACACCGGGATGCAATTGACGAACGCGCATCCCGTCTCCAGCGCCCGTTCGGCGTACCACTCGGCCGCGCGCTGCGAGCCGACCGGAAGGTAGGAAACGACAACGTTGGTGCGCGTGCTGTCGAGCACGTCGCTGACGTCCACCTCGGGCGCGTCCGATTCCTCGATGTCGTTCTGAAGATAGCGCCCGAGGCCATCGAGGGTTCGGCCGCGCTGGACGATGACGCCGGTGGGTTTCACCTCGGCGAAGCGATACGTGTTGTTGGGCTCGGCATGGATCGCCTCGGCGACGTCACGTCCCACCTTGGCGGCATTGATGTCGAAGGCGGCGGAAATCTCGACATCGCCGACATGATAGCCGCCGACATCGGCGTTCATCAGCCCGGGAACCGGCTCGTTGGCGCCCGCCACCGAATAATACGACAGCCCTTGCACGAACGATGAAGCGCAATTTCCGACGCCGACGATTCCGACGCGGACTTTCGAAGAAACAGGAGCGTGCATCATCTGGACCTATCGCGCCCGCTTCCAGCGGGCTCGCCTGAACCAGGGATCGTCTTCCAGGTGCAGGCAAATCTTCTGCGCAATCAAGCACTGCGATGCGAAACGTAAGAAGGTGCGAATGGTTCCTCGGTCATGTAGACGACTCAGGCGCAAGCGCCGGACGCCGTTGGTCGGGCGGGTGCAATCCCGCCTCACGCGTTACCGTTCAGAACGGCGGAACGCATTGGCGCTCGGAGCATTGGCCCACAAAGGAGTTCTCGCGTGCCGAATGCGAATAACGTCAGGAGATCGGACATGTCACAAGCCGCAACCAAGTCGGAGGCCCAAGTCACCACCAGTCATGACGAGATCCGGAAATGGGTGGAGCAACGCCAAGGCGTTCCCGCCAGCGTGAAGGACACGGCGAAAGGGGGCGAGCCGGGTGTTCTGCGCATCGACTTCGAGCCGCGGGACGCCGAGCTGGAACCGATCTCCTGGGAGGAATTTTTCAAAAAGTTCGAGAAAGAAAAGCTTGCGTTCCTGCACCAGGACAAGACGGCGGATGGCTCGCTCAGCCGATTCCACAAGTTCGTCAACCGCTCGGGAGCGAAGTCGCGCTGAGCGCGCGTCGGGTGGCGAAGGCCAGCGGTGAAGCCACATCAGGTCGGGATTGAGCGGCCTCTCGGCGGGTGCTCGAGGCTGGGCGGCCAAGGATGCAACCCGCCTTTCGGATGTGCACTCAACCCGACATTGGAACGAAGCATTCTGATCATGGTTGATTTGCCGGAGTTCGCATCGCTACGGGGCATAGGCGGCATTCCAAAATTTATGCGCTGCTGCCTCGGCACTCGCAGGGGTCGCGACACGACTGTGGGAACGAGTCGATGCCGGCACGATCGAGAGCTTCACGCACGCAATCCAGGAGGCGCCCGCTTTCGGCGGCCTTGCGCAGGGAGATTCTCGCCACTGTACCGCGCCTGCGCGCTTTCGCCGTTTCCTTGACGGCCAGCCCGGATCGCGCCGACGATCTTGTCCAGGAGACCATGGTTCGGGCGCTGACGCATATCGCGCAGTTCGAGCCCGGCACGAATTTGCGTGCCTGGCTGTTCACGATTCTGCGCAACCAGTTCAATTCCGAATACCGCCAACGGCGCTGGACCATCGAAGACGCCGACGGGATTTACGTCGACTCACTCAAGAGCCTGCCGCAGCAGAGCAGTTGGCTGGAATTTCAGGAGCTGCGGATCGCGCTCACGAAACTGCCGCCCGAGCAGCGCGAGGCGATCGTTCTCGTCGGTGCCTCCGGCATGACCTACGAAGAGGCGGCATCGATCTGCGGCTGTGCCATCGGAACCATCAAGAGCCGAGTCAACCGCGGACGCACGCGACTGGCCGAATTGTTGTCGATCGAAACGGTCGATGATTTCGGGCCGGACCAAGAAAACCGCGCCGTTCTGTCGACCGGAACGTAGGCTCTGGCTTCGATCCGTTGCGATTTGCACCGGCCGTCATCACCCAATCAATTAATCGAAGTAAGTTCGCCCGCATCCCAGCCGACCCGCAGCGCGCCTGAAATCCAGCCTGAGCCTCACCGGGCCGAGGGAGGGGCTGACCTTCTGGCACCGTCAATCCGTCGACCCGAGGCGGCGCCGCACGCCCCATTGTTGCAGGATCTCCTCGCTCGCGGCGGCCACGAAAAATCGAGCGCTTTCCTGACCATAACCTTGGCGGAGAAGCTCGTCGTAGTCGGTGAAGACGTGCCGTACATAGGCGACCAGCGACAGCCACGCCGCGGCCTCCGGCTGGGCCGACCTGAGGCCGGGGCTATCGACGGCATGATCCACCACGGACGCCAACTCATGGGGCGGAATCCGCGGGGCGAGCCGGCGGAGCGCGGTTTCGATCGCAGCACGCCTTGCCAAGAAGGTCCTCCCCAATGGCTCGTCCCAAACTCGCGACCAGGCGTGCGTTTCCCCTCCGCTTTCCGCCTAAAAGCTTGCAAAATCACGCGAAGCGGGCTAGCCCTAAAAGCCAGGAAAAAGGGCGCGCCGCTCCAACCCGCGATCGATAAGCAGGGGGACTGGCCGACAGTCGTCCCGGGCAGGCGAAAAGTACGCTGCCCGAAGGAACCAGCCACCTTGTAGCGGGTTGAGAATATAGGGGTAGTACGCCTTGAATATTGCTTCCGGCTCACGAGGGAACGGAGGAGCGCCCATCGGGCCGTCTCCAGCCAGTTTCGGGAGGTACTCGCGTCCCGCGGCGCTGCCGCTGGCGCGCTTTTCCATGTCTTCAGCCCAGCCGTGCCGATCCGACCGACGACCCCGCCACGCGGCGGTCGTCCAATTTACTTCATCCGGGGGAAGGAACTGACGTATGCAGCCCGATTCTGAGCTTTCCGAGGAAGCCAGGACCAACGGACCGGTAGTGACTTCAGCCAATGGGGACGCGGGGGCCGCCGGCGAGTCGGTCGATTTGCACGAATTGCTGGAGGCGCTGCAGGCGGTCCGGGTCGGGGATTTTTCCGTACGCCTTCCGGGGGACCGCGTCGGGATCGCCGGCAAGATCGCCGACACGTTCAATGAGATCGTCGGCACCAACCAACGCATGGCGCAGCAGCTCGACCGTGTCGGGGCGGTGGTGGGGCGCGAGGGCAAGACCCGGCATCGGGTGAAGTTCGGCCTCGCGCGCGGCGCCTGGGGCGAGATGGAACAGTCGGTCAATACCCTCATCGACGACCTCCTGTGGCCGACGACCGAAGTCACCCGTGCGATCGCTGCCGTCGCCCAGGGCGACCTTCTGCAAACCGTGCGTCTCGACGTGGACGGCCGACCTCTCAAAGGCGAATTCCTGCGCTCGGCCACCATCGTCAATACGATGATCAAGCAGCTCGGCGTGTTCACCTCCGAGGTGACGCGCGTGGCGCGCGAGGTCGGCACCGAGGGCAAGCTCGGCGGGCAGGCTCAGGTCCGCGAGGTGACCGGGGTGTGGAAAGACCTCACCGAGAGCGTCAACTCGATGGCGAGCAACCTGACGGCTCAGGTTCGCAATATCGCCGAAGTGACCATCGCGGTGGCGAACGGCGACTTGTCCAAGAAAATCACCGTCGACGTGCGCGGCGAAATCCTCCAGCTCAAGGAAGCCATCAACACCATGGTGGACCAGCTGCGCTCGTTTGCCTCCGAGGTGACGCGCGTGGCGCGCGAGGTCGGCACCGACGGCAAGCTCGGCGGTCAGGCCATCGTTCCCGGCGTCGCCGGCACCTGGAAGGATTTGACCGACTCGGTGAACGCCATGTGCGGCAATCTCACCGACCAAGTGCGCAACATCGCCCAGGTGACGACCGCGGTCGCCCGCGGCGACCTCTCGCGCAAGATCACGGTCGACGTGCGCGGCGAGATCCTCGAGCTCAAGGACACCATCAACACCATGGTGGATCAGCTCAACGCCTTCGCCTCGGAAGTGACCCGCGTTGCGCGCGAAGTCGGCACCGACGGCAAGCTGGGTGGCCAGGCCGAAGTGGCCGACGTGAGCGGCGTGTGGAAAGACTTAACCGACAGCGTGAACTACATGGCCAGCAAC
>JBJMSU010000194.1:0-8258 GCA_045801465.1 Xanthobacteraceae bacterium
TGCAAGATCTCGGCATCGAGCCGCACTCGATGGCCGCCATCGTGCCGTCTTATCTGTGGCGGTTCCGCAAGACCGGCCAATTTCGCAGCCGGCCGGCGTAGGAAGAATGCGAATGGCGAATGGCGAATAGAGCCGGGTTCCATTCGCTATTCGCTACTCGCCATTGGCCTACCCAATCAGGGCCAAGCCGATCAGCCCGAGCGCGCCGACGAGGATGCGCCACCAGGCAAACAGCCCGAATCCATGGCGCGAGACGTAGTCGAGGAAGGTCTTGACCACGATCCAGCCGGCGATGAACGAGGTGACGAAGCCGACCGCGATGATCAGGCCGTTGCCGGCGGAGAGCTCCGCCCGGCTCTTGTAGACCTCGTAGACGAACGCCCCGACCATGGTCGGCATGGCGAGATAGAATGAGAACTCGGCCGCCGAGCGGCGGTCGGCGCCCAGCAGCATGGCGCCCACGATGGTGGCGCCCGAGCGCGACACCCCGGGAATCATCGAGATGCACTGGATGAACCCGATGCCGAGATACATCGGCAGCGAAAATCGGGTCGCGTCGTAATAGCGTGGCTTGAGGTCGAGGCGGTCGATCCAGAACAGCACCAGTCCGCCCACGATCAGCATGATGCACACGATCCAGACGTTGAACAGCACGCTCTTGATGACCCCATAGGCCAAGGCGCCGATCACTGCCGCCGGCAGAAACGCGATCAGCACGCCGATCACGAAGCGCCGTGCCTCCGCATCGTTCGGCAGAGCCAGGGCGATCTTCCACAGCCGTACGAAGTAGATGGAGAGGAGCGCCAGAATCGCGCCGAGCTGGATCAGCACCACGAAGGCCTTGCCGAATTCGTCATCGTCGAAGCCGAAGAAATGGTCCATCAACAAGAGGTGGCCGGTGGAGGAGACCGGCAGATATTCGGTGAGCCCCTCGACGATGCCGAGAACGCACGCCTTGAACAGATCGAACAGCATGAATTCGCTCCGTTGCGCACGAACGCTGGGGAAATGAGAGCCGGAGGCAGGAAGAATCGAAGCCGCATGCTTGTCGCGCAACTCGCTCGGGCTGGCAATGGGCCGGGGTTGCTCCATTGGCGCCTTTTCGATTAAGCAGACCGGCGGCCGCTTGCCTTCCCGCAACACCGGTGTCGAATCGCTTAAAACGATCATGGTGATGCTGCTTCATCATCCGTTCTGCCCGCATTCGCGCTTCGTGCGGATTGCGCTTGCCGAATACGGCGCGGAGGTCCGCCTCGTCGAGGAGCGCGCGTGGGAACGTCGCGAAGGGTTCCTCGCCCTCAATCCGGCCGGGACCACGCCGGTTCTGGTGGACGACGGCTGCCCTGCGGTGCCCGGTGCGCAAATTATCGCTGAATATCTCGACGAGACATTCGGTCCCACGATGATGGAGCGGCGACTCCTGCCGCAAGCCATGGACGGGCGCATCGAGGTGCGGCGCCTCGTCGGCTGGTTCAACGATAAATTCTTCGAGGAGGTGTCCGGTCCTCTGGTGATGGAGCGCGTCTACAAGTGCAGCATGACGGCCGAGCACGGCGGCGGCGCGCCCGATTCCCACGCGATTCGGGTCGCCCGCAATAACATTCGCTATCATCTCGCCTATATTGAGTGGCTGCTGCGCCGGCGGGACTGGCTGGCAGGCGACCGCCTGACCTATGCAGACGTGGCCGCCGCCGCACACCTGTCGATAGCCGACTACCTGGGCGATGTGCCATGGAACGAGGACGAGGCCGCCAAGAATTGGTACGCGCGGATCAAGTCGCGGCCGTCGTTCCGGCCGATTCTCGGCGACACGCATCCGGGCGTGCCGCCGTCGCCGAGCTACGCCAACCTGGATTTCTGACCGATCCGGATGCATTGAAGACCGCGCTCGGCGCCGCCGCGCGGGCGCACGGCTTCGACGTTATCGGGGTGGTGGCGCCCGACGCGATCCGGGGCGTCAAGGAGCGGTTCGCCACCTTCCTGGCCGATGGCGCGCACGGCGACATGGATTGGCTCGCGCGCGATCCGGACCGCCGCGCGGATCCGCAAACCTTATGGCCGCAGGTGCGCTCGATCATCATGCTCGGGCTCAATTACGGTCCCGCCGGTGATCCGTTGCGCATCCTTACGCGGCCTGAGCGCGGTGCCATATCGGTCTACGCGCAGGGAGACGATTATCACGACCTCATCAAATCCCGATTGAAGGCCATTGCGCGTTGGCTGGTCGCGCGCGCGGGCGGCGAGGTCAAGGTCTTCGTCGACACTGCCGCCGTGATGGAGAAGCCGCTCGCCGCCGCCGCCGGGCTCGGGTGGCAGGGCAAGCATACCAACCTGGTGTCGCGCGAGCTCGGCTCGTGGCTCTTTCTCGGCGCGATCTTCACCACGCTCGAGCTGCCGCCCGACCGGGCCGAGAGCGATCATTGCGGCAGCTGCCGTGCCTGCCTCGACGTCTGCCCCACCGCCGCATTTCCGGCTCCCTACCGCCTCGATGCGCGGCGCTGCATTTCTTATCTCACGATCGAGCACAAGGGCCCGATCGCGCGCGAGCTGCGTCCGCTGATGGGCAACCGCATCTATGGCTGTGACGATTGCCTTGCCGTGTGTCCGTGGAACAAGTTCGCCCAGGCTGGCCGCGAGGCGAAGCTTGCCGCCCGCGAGACGTTGCGGGCTCCCCACCTTGCCGATCTCGCCCGGCTCGACGATGCCGGCTTTCGCGCACTGTTTGCCAAATCCCCGATCAAGCGCACGGGACGTCATCGCTTCGTGCGCAACGTGCTCATCGCCCTCGGCAACTCGGGGGATCCGTCGCTTGCTCCGCACGCCGAGCGCCTTCTCGGCGACGCTTCGCCGCTGGTGCGCGGGGCCGCGGTATGGGCGCTGGCGCGCCTCGACGAGGCGCGAGCACGGCAAGTTGCCGACGGATATCGAGCGGGCGAGCACGACCCCAGCGTGATTGAAGAATGGACGGCAGCGCTGGGATCGCAGATACAAGCGGGGACGTGAGCCGGCAGCTGCCGTCGAACCAACATGGCGAACCTGTTCTGCTTCGGCTTAAGCTATACGGCCGAACACTACATCCTCGCCTGCGGCGAGCGCCTGGACCGCGTTGCCGGCACCGTGCGCGATGCCGCAAGGGCCGATCGCATATCCCGCGACGGCGTCGGCGGCAGGAAAGTTGCGGCGATCGCCTTCGATGGCGCGACGGCCGTGCCGGACATCGCCCGAGAGCTTGCCGCGACCGATTTTCTCCTCGTCTCTGTGCCCCCCGATGACGACGGCGATCCGGTATTGCGCCACTACGCCCAGGCCCTCGTCGGCGCGCCTCGCCTTGCGGCCATCGTTTATCTCTCCACTATCGGGGTCTATGGAGATCACGACGGCGCCTGGATCGACGAGACCACCACGCCCGCGCCGGTCACCGGGCGCAGCCGCGCGCGGCTCGACGCCGAGCAGGCCTGGCAAAGGCTGGCCACGCGAATGGGCAAGCCGCTGACGATCCTGCGGCTTGCCGGCATCTATGGGCCCGGCCGCAACGCCCTGGTCCAGGTCGCAAACTCAAGCGCCAAACGCATCGTAAAGCCCGGCCAGGTGTTCAACCGCATCCACGTCGGCGACATTGCGCAGGCCATAGAGGCCGCATTTGCCCAGCGTGCCGACGGCATCTTCAACGTGACGGACGACGAGCCGACCCCGCCCGGCGACCCGGTCGTGCTCGCCGCCCGCCTGCTCGGGGTCGCGCCGCCGCCGCAGGTGCCGTTCGCCGAGGCGGCGAGGACCATGAACCCGATGGCGCTCTCGTTCTACGGCGAGAGCAAGCGCGTGCGGAACGACAAGATCAAACGCGAGCTCGGCCTTCGGCTGAATTACCCCACCTATCGCGAGGGGTTGCGCGCGCTGTTCTCGGCCGGCGCCATCCACGCGCAGAATCTGTAGGTGCCGGACCGGCCCGTTAGGAAATTGGAAATAAATTTATGGTTAACCAACGGTAAATCCGTTGGAGACCGCAATGACGCAGACGAATCAGCCCGATGTTGCCCGGCCCTCGAAGCGCGACACCACGGCCCTGGTCCTGCTCGGGACCATGTTTATTGCGCTGGCGATGATCGGCAGCGCTTCCCTCAGCGCCGTCGGACCCAGTGCCTTTCAGGACATCGTAAATGCCATCGGGTTCGGCCGCAGCTCGGCGATTGAAGCGGAGCAGCGCCGCCAAGCGGCTGTTCTCGATGCGCTGAGCGACATGATTCATACCGTATCCACCGACGTGGGCAGCTTGAGCACCCGCGTGAAGTCCGCCGACCGGAACGAGGTGGCGGCGAGCGACCGCTTCGCCCTGCTCGATGCCGATATTGCCGCCCTGGTGGCGGAAATCCGCTCACTGCGCGTGACGGGCAGCGAAACGTCCGGGCCGGCGACGGTGGTCCGCATCGACAATGGTCTGGAAGCGGCGCAGACCGATATCGTTGCGTTGCGCTCCTCGTTCGATGCGCATGAGCAGATTTATCGCAAGGACATGGCCAGCATCACCAAGCGCATCGATCGCCTGGAGCAGCTGGTCAACCGTGATTTCACCAGCTCGATCCGCGCCCAGACGCGCAAGAGCAAGGTGCGGCGGATCCCGCGCGGCGTCGCCACGGCGCGGATCAAGAACACGACACCGGCCGCGACCGCGCAGGCAATCTACCTGCCCGACCGGCCCTACTGATCCCGGCGTCGGTTCGTACAGCCGAGCGATTCGCCCCCACCTCTCTCCCTGGGGACCCCCGCAAGGGAGAGGTGGCGGCGCGCTCGCGCCGGCACCCGCGAGACGTTAGCGAATTTGCAAGTTGTTTAGCCTATCAATTGGTAAACGTTCTGTTGTGAGTTTGTGTAATGTCAGCGTCGATCCGGTCGGGGCGCCACAGCCCCAAGAGCGATTCCACCGCATTTGCCCTCATGATCGGCATGGTCCTGGCGGTCGCCGTGACCGTCGGCGCGTCGTTGAGCTCGGCGGGCTCGGGCGCCCTGCAGGAAGCCATACGCACCATGGGCTTCGGACGCGATAGCGAGATCCAGGCCGAGCAGCGCAAGCAGACCACCGCCCTCGCCGAGATGGAACGCATCATCAGCCGCATGGACAACGAGATCGGCGGGCTGACGACGCGCATCACGCGCGCCGAGTCGAACGAGACGGCTGCCAGCGAGCGTATCGCCAGGCTGGACGGAGAGCTCGCCACCGTCACGACCGACGTCAAGGATTTACGCCTGCGCAGCGAGAACGCCGGGGGTGAAGCATGGCGCAAGCCGGTCGATCACCTCAATACCGCCGTCACTGGCGCCCGCAGCGACATCATCAACCTGCGCTCCTCGCTCGATGCCTACGACCAGACGCGGCGCGGTGACGTCGGTGCGCTGACCAAGCGTATCGATCGCCTCGAGCAGGCGCTCGTGATCCGCGACGCCACCGCTTCCATCCCCAATGCGTCGCCGGCATCGCGCGGCGAAGCCGGCAGCAATGGAGCGGGGGGACTGTTCGGTTTGCGCGGCAGCGCACCAAGCGAATCGAGATCGGGCCACGTGATCGACATGGGTGCGGCTGGGCACTGATTCCAGCGCGGCAGGAACTGGCCTTGGCTTGACAAGGCGCGCCGGCAGTTCGCATCCTTCGGGCTTGGTCTGGTATTGTCCATGCCCCGCCGCCGTTTCGGCTTATCCCTTCTCGCCCTCGTGCTCCTTGTCGCGCCGCCGGCGCGCGCGCAGGACTATCCGTGGCGGCCGATCCGGCTCATCGTGTCGAGCCCGGCCGGCAGCCTGGTCGACGTGCTCAGCCATTTGCTGGCGCAGGATGTGAGCGCGCGGTTTGGTCAGAGCATCGTCATCGACAACCGCGTCGGCGGAGTTCGCGTCGTATATTTCCGGCGAGACCAGGAGATGGTCGCAGATCATCCCGGCCATGGGCATTGCGATTCAGGATTGACAAATGGCTAAGATAGCAAGTTGGCCGAATGGCAAGCGGATTGCGGTCTCGGTCACGGTGATGTTCGAGACGTGGTCGGAAGGAAGCGCGCCGAGCTATTCGGTGCAGACCACGCACCTCAAGCCCGGCACCGTCGACCACGCCGGCAAGGCATGGTCCACCTATGGAGGCCGCGTCGGCGTGTGGCGCCTCATCCGCATGCTCGACCGCCTGCAAATCCCCGGCACGTTCTTCACCAATGCCCGCTGCGCCGAAGAATATCCCGCTGCCGTCAAGCAGATCGTCGCGTCCGGCCACGACCTTGCCGGCCATGCCTACACGCAGGACCAGCTTCTGGCCTACATGCCGGTTGGCGAACAGGAGGCTACGATCCGCCGCAGCGTCGACCTGCTCGAATCGTGCGGCGGCAAGAAGGTCACCGGCTGGAACAGCCCGGTGCTGGCGTTTACGCCGGAGACCGCGGGGTTCCTCGCCAAGGCCGGCCTGAAATGGACCACCGATGTCACCTACGCGGATCTTCCCATCCGCATCGCCACGCCGCACGGCGTCATCGCCGGGGTGCCGACCACCGACTTTTCCGACAACCGCGTGATGCGTGCCTCGCCGCGCGATCTCTACGACGTGTACAGAGGGACCTTCGACTATCTCCTCGCCAACGAGCCCATGGGATTGCTGGTGCTGGTGATCCATTGCCATTTCGGCGGCCGGCCGTTGATCACCGCCGTGCTGGACGAGGTGCTGCGATACATCTCCAAATCGCGCAGCGTCTGGTTTGCCCGGCATGAGGAGCTTGCCGATTGGGCGCTCGCCGCCGACATGGACGAGCATGCCTATCGCGACCGATTCTTCACCCCGGCAGCCGCCCCGCGGGCCAAGCCGCGCGCCCGCGCCTGATCCTTGAGACTACGCTGCTCACGCCGCGATGCCGGCGATGAAGCGCGTGATGTGGCCGACAAACTCGTCCTTGCGCTCGATATGGGCGAGGTGGCCGCAGTTGCGGATCACCTCGAGTCGAGATTGCGGGATGAGCTCGGCGAAGGTCTTGCCGTAGGCCGGCGGGATGACCTTGTCGTCATCGCCCCACAGGATCAGCGTCGGCACGTCGATGCGGTGCAGCCATTTGGCGAGGTGCGGATTGTAGAGCCGCGGCTGCCACGCAAGCCTCGCCATGGTGGCTCGGTTCCCCATCGCCATGGTCTGCTCGGCTTCCGAGACCGGACGATCCAGCGCCTGCTTCGTCCATTCGGGATCGTGGAACAGGTTGCGCGCCGATTCCTCAGCCGACCACATGAAGATGTCGCCCTTGGCTACGCCTTCGAGGTGAATTCCGGCCGGCGCGGCCAGCACCAGCGAGGCGAGGGCGGGCGAACGGCGCACCGCGACCTCGGCGGCCACCCAGCCGCCGAGCGAAGTGCCCACGAGGTGCACGCGGGCGAGCCCGAGCGCTTCGATCAGGTCGAGATAGAAGTAGGCGAGGTCGCCCACGTTATCGAGCCATTGCGGTGTTTCGGAGCCGCCGAAGCCGGGATGCTCGGGAACGATCACGTCGAACGTTTGCGCGAGGTCGGCCATGAACGGCCGCCACTCGCTCGCCCCGTTGCCGCCGTGGAGAAACAGAAGCGGCGCGCCGCGCCCCTCGCGCATCATGCGGATCCTGCAGCCGGCGACTGTCGCGAAGCTTTCTTGCATCAGTCACCTGTCGTCCGAAGCATTTTCAAGCGAAGTCTGGCCGGACTTGATCAGGCTCGGCACCGGTTCGCGTCACGAACATGCGACAAACTAAAAATCGAGCGGCTTCAGACGGCACATCCAGTCTGAAACCGCTCGGATCATGCTTCAACATGTCGGCTTCGGACAACAGCTGCGCGCGGGGGTGCCGTACATTGCGAGAGGAAGTGAGAGCTATGACCGCTGTTGCGCGCGATGACGCGCGCCGAGCGACAATACGCAACGCGCGCATGAAGGCGCGGCGTGAGCTCGAAATGGATCTGCGCATGGCGCTCACGAATAACCGAGTTCGAGCTGCACTATCAGCCGCTCGTCAGCCTGCAAACCAACGAAATTACCGCCTTCGAGTCAGCGCGGTGGCATCAGCGATTGCGCAGCGGGAGCACGCCGTCAGTGCGAGAGACCGTGGCCGGACCCGTCATCTGTCCGCGTGCGGCGCAGCCGAAAGGCTTCGATCGACCGCCGCCGTGCTTGGCGTCGCACCCACGATGCGCGGCTCTCGGGATCGTGAGCCTGCTTGTCGAGGCTGCGCAGCGCTTCCAGGATGTCGTCGACCGAAACTTCGCGTCGACTACCG